>NZ_JALDXU010000031.1:0-31180 GCF_032154715.1 Citricoccus sp.
GAGCAGGCGGACAAGGCCAAGACCGACCCCACGGCCAGGGCGAGACCGGTGGTGAGGGCGCCCGGCCGGCGTCGTGCCCTGGTGGTGGCCGTGGTGTCGGACGGGGCGTGTCTGGTTTCGGGCAGGTTCGGGGACGGTGGGGTGTTCATGGGGGTTCCTTTCGGGCCGCTGGGCGGTTCGCGTGTCCGGGTGGCGCTCAGGGTCAGGCGCCGGCGGGCACGGTCTCCTCCAGGCGGGCGAAGGCGCCCCGGTACTGGGCGGCCGGGTGGGTCTCGGGCAGCCGGTCCCGGCCGAAGAGCTTCTGGCGCAGGGTGCCCGGGGCATACTCGGTCTGAGCCAGGCCGCGTTCGCGCAGCACCGGCAGCACCTTCTCCGCGAACTCCTCGAAGGAGCCGGGGATGACCCAGTTGATGACGTTGATGCCGTCCACGCCCGCCGCCTGCCACTCCTCCAGCTGGTCGGCGATCTGCTCCGGGGTGCCCACCACACGGCTGTTGCGGTGGCTGCGCCACGCGATGTCCGCCACCACGGGTTCGCGGTCGGTGATGGCCTTGAACGTCCACTCCGCGAAGCCCTTCTGCGTGTTGGTCTCCAGGTCCTTCAGCGGTGTCTCGGGCGGATAGACCCGGCCGTCCGGGTCCACGAGGGCGGCATGGGCCAGGTATCCGTCCAGGGAGGCGTACCGCTCGTACTCCTCCAGCGTGCGCTGGGCCTCCGCCTCGGTGTCCCCGATGACGAAGCTCAGGCCCTGGTAGAACGTGATGTCCTGCGGTGACCGGCCGGCCTCGACGGCGCGGCGCCGGGTGTCCTCGATCTGCTGGCGGGCCACGTCCGGGGTGGCCGCGATGAGGAACACGGCCTCGGCGTTGCGGGCGGCGAAGTCACGGCCGGAGGCCGAGGAGCCGGCCTGGAACAGCACCGGCGTGCGCTGCGGGGACGGGGACGGCAGGTGCGGGCCTTCCACGGAGTAGCGCTCGCCCACGTGATGGATCTTGTGCACCTTCTCCGGGTCCGAGTAGCGCGAGCCGGCGCGGTCCTTGACCACCGCGTCCTCGTCCCAGGATCCCTCCCACAGCTTGTAGGTGACGTCGATGTACTCCGCTGCCCAGCGGTAGCGCTCGGCGTGGTCCGTCAGCCGGGGCAGGCCGAAGTTGCGCGAGCCGTTGTCCTGGGTGCCCGTGACGATGTTCCAGGCGATGCGGCCGCCGGAGAGGTGGTCCAGGGTGGAGAGCTGGCGGGCGAACTGGAACGGGTGGGACTGGAACACGTTCGAGGTGGTGGCCAGGCCGAGGTGCTCGGTGACCACGGCGAGCGCCCCGAGCAGCACGGTCGGATCGTTGGAGGGGATCTGCAGGCCCTCGTTGACGTACACGGAATAGTCCGCGTCGGCATCACCGTAGTGACCCACCACGTCCGCGAAGAACATCGCATCGAACTTGGCCGCCTCCAGGGTCTTCGCGAGATTGATCCACGTGTTGACGTCCGTGAACTCGGTCTGGCCGGCGTCCTCACGGCGCCACTGGCCGTGGTGGATGTGGCTGGTGGTGTTCATGACGAACGCGTTGAAGCGCAGGGGGCGGGGGCCGGTGCGGGCCGGGGTGGTGGTGTTGGACGAGGTGCTCTCGGTGCTCATGGGCTCTCCTGGATGCTGATCGGGGTTCGGATTCACAGCGCGGTCGGCACGGAGCCGATGCGGTAGGAACGGGCCGGCGGGGTGGCGTTGACCTCCCAGTCGCCGATGAGACGGGACCGGTAGATCAGGGGGTTGTGGTTGGCCAGCACGCGGGCGTTGCGCCAGTGCCGGTCCAGCCGCTTCGACTGGCTCAGGGCCGAGGCCCCGCCCACCTCGAACAGGTGGGTGGCCGCGGCCAGGACGTTCTTCGCGATGACCTGCTGGGCCTGGTAGACGCGGATGTAGAGCGCGTTGGTGTCCTCCTCCGGCAGGTCCTCGCCGGCGGCCTCCCGCTCGAGCACGCCGCCCAGCGCGGAGACCACCGAGTCGAAGGCGGCCCGCGCGGCGAACGCGGCGGAGGAGAGCTCGCCGACCACCTGGAGCACCTGGGCGTCGTCCCGCGGCAGCTCCGCGGTCCCGTGGCTGAAGGTCCGACGCCGGCCGCGGACGTACACGCTGACGTCCCGCACGATGGCCTCGGCGATGCCGGTCAACGCCGCCAGGTGCAGGAACTGCCAGCTGGCCTGGCCGGTGGCGATGCGGGTGCCGTCATCCAGGCCGCCGGTGTAGACCTCCTCGGCCTCGACCGGCGTGTTCTCGAACACCGTGGTGCCGGAGGCGGTGAGCTGCTGGCCGAAGCCGTCCCAGTCGTCCAGCCTCGTGATCCCGGAGGCGTTCGCGGACACCGTGGCGGCGATCTCCTCACCGTGGGCGTCCACGGCCGCCACGATGATCCAGTCGGCGTAGAGCGTCCCGGTGGAGTAGTACTTCGTGCCGTTGAGCCGCCACGTGCCCTCGGCATCCTGGACCAGCGTGGTGGTGCCCTCCCCCACGGCGTTGTTGATCTCCGTGACGGCGTTGCCGACCACGGCCCCGTCCCCGAGGCGGTGCAGCCACCGGTCCCGGAACACCGGGTCCGGATGGCCCAGCACGCTCTCCTGGTTGATCAGGTGCGCGCGCAGCGCCTGGACGAGGTTCGAGTCCGCCGCAGCGAGCTCCACGATCAGCTGCGCCTGCTCCGCGAAGGAGAGTTCCGAGCCGCCGTACTCCACCGGCACCCGTAGGGAGGTGAACCCCGCCGCGGCCAGCCGCCGGACGGCGTCGCGGTCGATGAGGTGCTCGGCCTCCCGTTCGGCGGCGCTGTCCGCGATGGCGGCGAACACCGGTGCCAGCCGCTCTCGGACGGCCCGGTAGGCCTGGCCGGACCGTTCGGGTCCGGTGGAGGCTGCGGTGGAGGGTACGGTGGTGCGCTCGGTGGTGGTGGTCATCATGCTCCTTCGATCAGTCCGGTGGTCGGGGCGGAGTTGCGGGCCGTGGAGTGGAACGGCGGGATGGCACCGTTGATCCGGTAGTCGCCCACGGCCTGAGTGCGGTAGATCAGCGGGGTGTGGCTGGCGATCGTCCGGGCGTTGAGCCAGTGCTGGTGCAGCTGCCGGGCGGCATCCGTGGCCGAGGCCCCGCCGGACTCGAAGATCTGGTTGGTGGCCTCCAGGATCAGATCGGACACCACGAGCGACGCCTCGGACAGTGCGACGTTGGCCCGGGCGTGGGCCTGGACCACCACCGGGTCCTCCAGGTCGGTGTGCCCGCGGACCTGGAGGAAGGACTCCTCCACCACGGCCGCGGCGCCCCGCACGATGTGCCGCGCCGAGCCCACCTTCGCGGAGACCGAGCCGATGACCTGGTGCACCAGCGGGTCCTCCGCCGGCGTCTCCGCCGCCGCGTGGTCATAGGTACGACGCCGGCCGCGGACGAACGCGGTGATCTCGGCCAGCGCGGTGGTGCCGATCCCCGCCTGGGTGGCCGCCAGCACGATCCACAGGACGGTGTACGCCAGCACGCCCGTGGGGACGTTGAACTCCTGGGTCCGCTGGGCCCGCACGGGGACGTGGTCCAGGGTGGTGGTTCCGGAGGCGGTGAGCCGCTGGCCGAAGCCGTTCCAGTCGTCGATGCGCTGCACCCCGGGATCGCGGGCGTCGATGATCGCGAAGATCGGGCCGTCCTCCTCGAGCCCGGGCCGGACAGCGGAGACCAGCAGGTAGTCGGCGAAGACCGCACCGGTGGAGTAGAACTTGTCACCCGTCAGGCGGGCCACCTCCGTGGTGCCTGTGGCGGCCGCCGCCTGCACGGTGTCCAGGTCCGCGTCGATCCAGTGCACCGGGCGCCGGCCCGCGGACGGTGGCAGCTCCACCAGGGCGTTGCCGAAGATCCTCCCGGCCGCCACCTCGGCCAGCCACCACTCGGAGACCGCACCCTGGGATTCGTTCTCATGCTGTTCGGTGAACATGAAGTGCCCGTGCAGCGCCTGGGGCAGATTGGGGTCCGCCGCGGCGAGGTCCACCAGCAGGTCGGCCCATTGCGGCAGACTCGCGCCGATGCCCCCGAGGTCACGGCCGAGCCGCACCCGGGTGAACCCTGCGCCGCGGAGGTGTTCAACAGCGGCGAACGCCAGCTCGTGATCCTGCTCGCGCTGCGCCGAGCCCGCAGCGATGGCCGCGAAGACGGGGGCGAAGTGCGCGGTGAGCTGGCCGTCCGTCGGCCCGGAGGGGCCAATGGCCGCCCGCAGCTCCTCGAAGGTGGGCAGGCCGGCCGCCGCGGTGTGGTGTTCGAGGTGGGTGGTGTCCGTCATGAGTGTCCCCGTCAGCCATGGCACACCGGAATGGCGTTGACCCGGAACACGGCATCGTCACGGCGTGGTGGCCGGGACCTGCATTCACGGTGGTGCCGTACTTGCCCCGCGGTGGTCCCCGGGGGCCGAATCATCACCTGGAGCACCCCACTACGGTGAGAGGGTTGCTGTCCGGCCAGCCAGGGCTTAGCACCGGATCTCGTGATTCTGTTCTCGACCCTAGGCAGTCAGCACGCGGCCGCCAAGCCTCGGGTCATGTTCAGCGGACTGGCGTCATCTGGGCCCGCTTCCGTGCCGGTGTGCCGTCCCGATGGCTGCAGGCAGCCGCAGATGACGGTCTGTGACGGCCGGTGAAGGAGGGGACATTCCGGTCACCAGCGGTAGTCCAGGAACTTGCCGTCCAGGGTGATGACCACGCGGTCGCCCTCCGGATCGGCACGGCGGTCGAGGTTGACCTTGAAGTTGATGGCGCTCATGATCCCGTCCCCGAACTCCTCGTGGATCAGCGCCTTCAGCGCCGGCCCGTAGACCGACATGGCCTCCATCAGCCGGTAGATCGTGGGATCGCTCATCAGCGCTGGGTCGCTGCCCCGGTTCGGCTGTTGCTGCAGGCTCTCGGCCACGTCCTCATCCAGACCGAGCATCTCTACCACGACGCCGGCCTGGGCCGCGGTCATCGGGTGCTGTCCCAGCAGCGCGGCCGTGGTCCACACCGGGGCGGCGCCGAGGGCGCCGGCGAGGTCCGCCCAGGTGAGGCCGGCACGGATGCGGGCGGCGTTGACAAGATCGGCAGCGTGCGCCTTGGGCATGATCGGGTCCATGGTCAGCGGCTCACCACGTGATCGGGCAGGGTCGGCAGCTTCGGCTGACGTTTGGCCGCCGTGCGGTAGTGGGTCGCGTACAGGGTCAGGCCCACGAAGGAGAGGCCGCCCACGAGGTTGCCGAGCACCGTCGGGATCTCGTTCCAGACGAGGTAGTCCATGATGGAGAACTCACCGCCCAGCATGAGGCCCGCCGGGAAGAGGAACATGTTGACGATGGAGTGCTCGAATCCCATGTAGAAGAAGAGCATGACCGGCATCCACATGACCAGCGCCTTGCCCACGACGTCCTTGGCCAGGAAGGCCGCGACCACACCGGTCGAGACCATCCAGTTGCAGAGCACGCCGCGGATGAAGAGGGTCAGCATGCCACCCGCGCCGTATTCGGCATAGCCGACGGTTCTTCCCTCGCCGATGGAGCCGATCTGCTGAGCCACCTCGTTCGGCGGGGTCTGGAAGCCGTAGGTCATGGTCACCACCATCATGACGGAGACCAGGAAAGCACCGGCGAAGTTGCCGACGAACACCAGGCCCCAGTTGCGCAGCAGGCCGCCGATGGTCACGCCGGGCCTCTTGTCGATCCAGGCCAGCGGGACGAGGGTGAAGACACCGGTCAGCAGGTCGAAGCCGAGCAGGTAGATGAGGATGAAGCCGACCGGGAACAACAACGCCCCCACGAGGGCGTTGCCGGTCTGCACGGTCACGGTGATGGCGAACGCGGCGGCGAGCGCCAGGATGGCCCCGGCCATGAACGAGCGGATCAGCGTGTCCCGGGTGGACATGAAGACCTTGGACTCACCGGCGTCGACCATGTGCTTCACGAAGTCTGGCGGGCTGACATAGGACATGTGACATCACTCCAGGGGCGAGGGGGCGGGCATACCCTCAACCTAGGAAGCGTGCGTTTCCTCGGTGTTTCCGTTCCCGCTCCGGCCCACGAAATCTCCCTCACTGTCCCGGCGGGAGGCGGTGAGGCGCGCGTCCACTCAGTCCCGCCGGGAAAGCTCCCTGACCAGCTTCATCGGTGCGGTGAGCCGATAGCTCGTCTCGAGCCACTCGGCGATCTCCTCCCATCCTTCGTCCCGGGCCGGATCGAGCTCGTCCAGATCGATGCCGAACCAGCCCGCGGGCCCCAGATAGGCCGGTCGGAAGGCCCGTGGTTCCTGCTCCAGGAACGAGACGTCGGCCTCTTCGGGTCTGATCACCAAGGCCCGCGGGTGCTGGACGTAGGCGTCCCCGCCGGCTGCCGAACGGGGCCCGTCCTGGGCGCCGCCCACGTCCTTGGCCGAGGCTCCGTAGTAGGCGAAGACCTTCTGGGTGAAGAACGCCGGACGCCCGTGGGAGATCTTCATCTCCGCCGCGGGGAGGGCCAAGGCCAAGGTGCGGACGCGCTGGAAGTGCAGGTCGCCGTCGTCGTACATCTGCGGGTGGGCCATCGGCCCAGTGTCCCCGGTGACCGAGGCCGCGTGAAGTCCCGGCTCCCTAGGCCCCGGGAACCGTGGCGTAGGCCGGCTCGGCCTTCTTGACCCGACCGATGACCCACATGGTCACCGGGGACAGGACGATCTCGACGACGGACTTGAACACGAAGCCCACCAGCACGTAGTTGAGGAATGTCGGCAGGTCCGTGATGCCGATGACGCCGGCGGCGATGGAGCAGAACACGAGGGTGTCCAGGAACTCGCCGACCAGGGTGGAGGCCGCCAGCCGGCCGAAGAGCAGGCGTTCGCCGGAGCGGCGCTTGAGGCGGACCATGAGCCAGGAGTTGGCCAGCTGGCCAACGAGGAACCCGAGCAGGGAGGCGAGCACGATCAGGGGCACGGGCGCCAGGGTCCGCACGAGGGCATCCTGACCGTCGTACCACTCGGCGCCGGGCAGGGCGATGATGACCCAGAAGCAGAGCGCGGCGAAGACCGAGAGGGCGAAGGTGGTGACGATGGCACGCCGGGAGGCCTTGAAGCCGTAGACCTCGGAGACCACGTCCCCGATGATGTAGGCCAGCGGGAAGAGGAAGAACCCGCCGTCCGTGACGATGGGCCCGAAGGTCACACCTTTGGAGGCCCCGAGGTTGGACAGGATCAGCACGACGGCCATGACCGCCGTGAAGAGGGCATAGAGGCCGGTGCCGGTGGGGGCGAAACGGGCGGGTGCGTGCTGAGGGGCAGATGCGGAAGAGTTCACGTGGGGTCCTTGGGCGGTGGTTCGCCGAGGCCCCCAGCGCCCCGGGGCGCGGCGGCCGCCGACTGTATTAACACTCACTGAGATCCGGACGCGGCGGCTGACGGTCTCAACGACCCCGCGCTCACCCGCTGCCCCGGGTGGCGTTCGAACGACCCCTTATTCTTCCATATCCGCGCTGATGGCGGCCGCTGAGGCCTACTGGACGATCATGGAGTCCAGGTCCGGCTCCTGGTCGATGAACCCGTACTTCACGGCCAGCTCGCCGATGGCCTGGATCTGGTCCTCGCGGACCTCTCCTCCGAGCTCGTCGAGCTTGAGGGCCGTGGCCACGTCCTCGGGGAGGCTCATGAACTCCGGCAGGAGCTTCTTGGCCTCATCGTTGTTCTCGTCCGTGGCGGCGAGCGCCTCGGTGATGGCCGCCTGGAACTGCTCCACGGTCTCCGGGTTCTCCTCCGCGAAGGTCCCCGAGGTGAACGTGACCATGGTCGGCATGCCCTCGATCGAATCTCGGAACGAGTAGCCCAGCAGCTCGTTGTCCGGGTCTTCGAGCGCGGTGGTCAGGAACGGCTCCGGGATCCAGATGGCGTCCGTGTTCCCCTGCTCGAGTTGCGCCGGCATGTCCTGGAACGGCATCTCCGCGAACTTCACGTCCGCCGGATCGGAGCCACCCTGTTCGGCCAGGTCCATGAGCGTCAGGTCCCCGAGGGTCCGCAGGGCGTTGATGGACGTGGTCTTGCCGGCCAGGTCGCCGTAGTCCTCGATCCCCGCGTCCACGCGGGTGACGACGCCCGAGGTGTCCTCTCCTGCGTCCGCAGAGTTGCAGTATCCGGCCACGATCTTCATGTCCAGGCCCTGGTCCACGGCCGTGAGGACGGACAACGGGTTGCCGACCCCGAAGTCCATCTGCCCGTTGGACACGGCGGGCAGCATGGCCGCCCCGGCATTGGCGAGGGCGATCTCGACGTCGAGGCCGTGCTTCTCGAAGATGCCCTCCTGGATGCCGTACTCGACGGCGATCGAGGCAGCCAGCGGAACCAGGCCGACCGTGACCTGGGTGAGGTCACCGGCGGCCGCGTCGGATCCGCCGGACGCCGGCGCCTCGTCGGTCCCGGACGGGGACCCGGAGGAACAGGCTGTCAGGGCGAGCCCTGCGGCGGCGAGAGCGGACAGCAAGGTCAGATACCGACGATTCATGACGACTCCTGCGCGTAGGTGATCCGGATCACATTCCAGACGAACACCTATGACCGTAGTCATGTCACCGCGGATTGTCTACGATTTTGTTGACAATCCGCAGTGACCACGCGATGGCCCCGAAGACGTTGGCCTCACGGGCCGAGGCCGGTCAGGATGACCCCTCACCCAGTAGGTCGGCCAGATCCACAGGCTCCTCCAGCAACCCGTCCTCCTGGGCCAGGTCGGCCAGGGCCTGGGTGGATCCCTCGTTGATCCGCTCCGGGAAGGACGGCAGCACGATCCGCTCGATCAAGTCCGGCTCCAGGCTCGTGTACTCCGGCAGGACCGACCGCACCGCAGCCTCGTCCGACCGGGCGATGGCCTGCGCCTCGGCCATGGCCTGCTGGAAGGATGAGATCGTCTCGGGTTCGGCCTCCCAGGCTTGGCGACTGGTGAAGTACGCGGACACGGTCAGATCCGAGATCGGCTGGGCGTAGCTGGAGAGGACCTCCCGGGCCCCCTGGTCCTTGGCGATGGTCAGGAACGGCTCGCCGACGGCGATGGCGTCCACCTGACCGCTGTCCAGCGCGGCAGGCATGTCCGGGAACGCCACTTCGAGGTACTGGATGCCGGAGGGGTCGCCACCCGCGTCACGGACGGCGGCCCTGAGGGTGGTGTCGTTGATGTTCTGCAGGGTGTTCACGGCCACGGTGGCCCCGCTCAACCCCGTCCCGTCGGTGATGGGGCTGTCCCGGCCCACGACGACGGCGAAGTAGTCTCCGCCCACCGTCCCGTTGGATCCGGAGGCCGGGGCGACGGTGACCAGGTCGAGTCCGCGGGAACGGCCGATGATCAGCGAGGTGAGATTGGAGAAGCCGAACAGGCTGGATCCGGAGACGACCGCGGGGACGATCGCCGCTCCACCCTGGGCCAGCGTGGTCTCGATGTCCAGACCATGGTCCGCGAAGATGCCCTGGGTCATCGCGATGTAGATGGTCGCGACGTCCACGATCGGCAGCACGCCGACCGCGTTGGCCCCGCCCGCCCCGCTGGAACCGGAGGCCGAAGGACTGCCGGAGGCGCCGGCGTCGGACCCTCCGGACGGGGACCCGGAGCCGCAGCCGGCCAGCAGGCCGGCCGCCCCGAGCCCGAGGCCGCCGAGCATCGCGGCACGCCGTGTCAGCAGGTTCTGGTTGATGGTCTTCATCGTCACGGTCACGGCGTTCAGCTGTTCTTGCGGTAGTTCTCGCGGGCGAACCGCGAATACGGCGCCGGCTGGACGGTGCCGCGGATCCGCACCTGACGGTGTTCCTCCACGGCCGGCTTGGTGGACACCGGGCTCTCGCCCCACACGACGACCACCTCGGTACCCGGCTCCGCGTATCCGGTCTCGACGGCGGCCAGGGACAGGAAGACCTGCTCGTTGGTGATGTAACCGGCGTCCAGCGAGACGCCGATGTCCCTGCCGTCCGCCAGCACGCGGTCCATCTGGTACTGGCCGTAACGCGCCTTGGGGAAGTTGATGTACTTCGCCGGGGTGCCGTCCTCGTAGAGGGAACGCTGGGCGGCGGCCAGGTCCTCCGCGTTCCAGACCACCGAGACCTTGTGGCGGCGGGCGGCCTCGAAGTGGCGGCGCAGGGCCTCCTTGCCGATGAACTCATGGTCCCAGTCGACGAAGCCGTAGCCCAGGTCGAAGGGGGTGAGATAGTAGTCCTCCACGTTCTCCGAGGTCAGGCTGCCGGCGATCGAGCCCATCTGGGAGGCCGGGAGCCAGGCCAGGTACTCCTCGGTCTCCGCACCGGTGAAGATCGCCGCCATCGGGGAGGGCACCCAGGCCGATTCCAGATTCGCGGTCGAGTAGGCCATCGAGCCCACCCGGGTCAGACCGAACTCCTTGCCGGCTGTCACCAGCGCATCGTAGATCTCATCCCGGTCCACCCACGGGCCCCACATCTCGAAGCCGGGCTGGCCGGCCATGCCGTGACGGATGCCGGAGATGCGTTTGCCCGCGATCTCGAACTCCAGCATGCCGAAGAACTTGGTCTCGGCCACCTCGATGGCAGAGGCCTTTTCCATGACCTTTTCGGCATCCGGACCCTGGATCTCGAAGCGGTACAGCGTGGGGTCGCCCTCGCGCACCGACGAGGAGGCGTCGCGCTCGAAGGTGACGTCATAACTGCCCGTCTCACCGTGGTACTGCACCCAGTCCAACACCATGTGCCAGCCGACCAGGTCGAACGTGCCGTCCGCGAGGTGGACCAAGATGGCGTCACCGATCAGATAGCCCTCATGGTTGACCGCCACGAACTGCTTGGCCATGTTCGGCGTGAAGTTGCTGAACTTGTTGATCCCGACGTCGGAGAGCAGCTTCAGCGCGTCCGGCCCGGAGATGAACAGGTCGGTCATGTGGTGGGACTGATCCAGCAGGGCCACGCCCTCGCGCCAGGCACGCTGCTCGGAGCGCCAGTTGGTGAACTCCGGCTGGACCGGGAAGACGGTGGGCTTGGCCTGCGCGTTCCGCAGCGCCTGCACGGCGCCGCCCGCGGCGGCGATTGCCTGGGCCGCGGTGAGGGACTTTTCTCGCGTTGAGACGGACATGACGCTCCTGAGTGACTCGTTGAAGGGGCCGCATGATCCTGCCCGGAGGGTTGTCTCGACCTTAGGCACGCCATCGGGCCCGCAGGATTAGTATCGCTAATGATGAGCCACGTCACACTGAGTCGAGGAACCATGGATCTGAATCTTGTCCGCGTTTTCGTCGAGATCTTCGAGGGCAGAAGTCTGACCACTGCGGCCGGCCGGCTCTACGTGACACAGTCCGCCGTCAGTCAGTCCCTGACCCGGCTGCGCAAACTGCTCGACGACCCCCTGTTCCAGCGCCACGGCCGATTGATGGAGCCGACCCCGGTCGCCAAGGAGGTCTATCCGGCCTTCCGCGATGCGCTGGCGGGCATCACCGGCGCCGTGGACAAACGGGGCGAGTTCGATCCGAAGCACTCCACCCGGCAATTCCGGATCGCCCTGTCTGAACTCGGCGAGGTTGGCTGGCTGGCGAACATCGTGGCAGACATCCGCCGGGAGGCACCCCACGTCCGGCTGCGCACCCTGCCCCTGCAACACCATGAGGTGGAGGACTGGCTCACCCGCGGACTGGTGGATCTGGCCATCGCCCCGGTCGACCTGCCGGGGGATGTGGACCACACCACCATCAAGGTCCAGACCTATTCCGTGGTGATGTCCCAGGACCATGAGCTGGCCGCCGGCCATCTGACCGTGGAGCAGTACGTCTCCACTCCGCGTGCGGTGGTCGCCAGCGATTCGAGTGCCGTGCACCTGGAGGCCGTGGAGCGCCGGGCAGAGGCTCACACTGAACCAGCCGTGGTGGCCCAGCACTATGCGAGCATCCTGTCCCTGATCCTTCAATCACCGGACCTCATCGCGGTGACCCCACGGTCGCTGGCCGCAGGATGGGCCAAGTCGTGGCCGATCGTCATCAAGCCCCTGCCCTTCGAGATGGACTCGGTCCGGTTGGCGGTCTACCGGCGGCCAGGCACCATCAACAGTGCGAGCCTGGACTGGCTGTACCAGATGGTGCTGCGCTCCACGGTGGGCCTGCCGACCCACTTCGAGACCATGGGCGCCGAGGAACGGTTCGACCGACTCGACACCGCCTAGCCAACCCTCGAGCTATTGTCTATGATTTTGTTGACAATCTTGTTCAACATCCGTGAAGCACTTTCCGCACAGCACCGCGTCCCCACAGGAGTCCGTCCATGACCGAACGCATCCGCGACATCGCCCACCTCTCCACCGTCGAGCTGTACACCCCGAAGTTCGATGAGTCGCTCTGGTTCTTCCGGGACCTGCTGGCCATGCGTGAGGTCGGCCGCACCACGGAGAACGGTGGCGAGGTCGCCTACCTGCACTGCTGGGACGACTACGAGCCCTACTCCATCAAGCTGACCGAGAAGGAGCACGCCGGCGTCGGCCGGGTGGGTTGGCGCGCCCACAGCCCGGAGGCCTTGGAGCGCACCGTCGCCCGCATCGAGGCGACCGGGCTCGGCGAGGGCTGGGTGGACGGCGAGCAGGGCCGCGGACGCACCTATCGTTTCCAGAATCCGGACCGGCACCTGATGGAGGTCTACTTCGACACCGAGTGGTACGAGGCCACGGATGAGGACCGACCGGCACTGAAGAACCAGGCGTCCAAGTTCCCCGGCTTCGGGGCCAACGCCCGCCGCCTGGACCACATCAACTACCTCACCGCGGACATGGCCGGCGTGTGCGAGTTCTCCGAGAACGTGATGGGCGGTTACACCACCGAGTTCATCCAGCTCAACGACGGCGACGTCGGTGCCCACTGGTACACCTTCGGGCAGAAGTCCTACGACATGGTCTACTCGGACGACTGGACCGGAACCCCCGGCCGCCTCCACCACGTCGCCTTCGCCGCCGATACGCGCGAGGACATCCTCAAAGCGGCGGACATCTTCCTGGAGAACGGCATCTTCATCGAGTACGGCCCTTACAAGCACGCCATCCAGCAGGGCTTCTTCCTCTACGTGTGGGAGCCCGGCGGCAATCGCATCGAACTGGCCAATCAGGGCTCACGCCTGATCCTGGCCCCGGACTGGAAGCCGGTCGGCTGGACGCAGGAGGAGCGCGGCAAGGGCCAGGCCTGGGGCATGAAGACCATTCCGACGTTCCACACCCACGGCACGCCCGTGGTGGAGGACGCGGGCTCCGCGGCGAACCCGCACGAGGCGCCGAAGCGGGACGAGGGCCTGGAGTCCTGACCTCGGCCAACTGAGTCGCACGAATTGGCTCCGTATCGCCTCTGCGGGGCCAATTCGTGGGACTCAGTTCTCTGCCGCGTAGGCTCGGCGCATGACCGAGTCCTTTGGATGGTTCGCCGACGCACCTCTGTCTGGCCAGACCTTCGCCCCGCCTCCGCCCCTCGCCGCCAGGCCGCTGTTCGCCGTGGCGTCGGCCGCGGCGTTCGGCGGGCTGAGCCTCGTCGAGCCCCGGCCCCTGGGCTCCGGGGCCCGGGCCGCGTACCGGATCACGACGGCGGCGCTCACCGGTGCGTACACCGCCGCCATCCTGCCCGCCGGGACCACGGCGGGGATGCCCGCGCGCTACATGGGCGGGCCACGCGGACAATTCGTCCCCCTCTGCTCCATCGGGCGCGGCTCGGCGGCGCTGGCTGCCGGCGGCCTGATGCTGGGCCTGGCCGACCCGCTTGAGGCCTTGGACGCCCGCATCACGGGCTGGCTCACCGAGCACGGGGTGCGCCGCCCGCGCTGGTGGATGGCCGGCGTCGGGGTCGCGGTGGTGGCGGCGGGCTGGGCCGCCGACCGGGCCGACCTGCGCAGCCTGCAGCGTTCCCATGAAGAAGCCCTGCAGGCCTTCGAGGACACGGATGAGATCGGCCCCGCCGACCCGGCCATGACGGCCGTCCTGGCCGCCCTGCTGCAGCCCGGGGTCACCGGCGTCGAGGCGTTGCGGGTCCAACTGGGCTCGGTCCAGCAGCGGGATGCGGAAGCCGGGTTCATGACGGACGCCTACCTGGCCGTGGGTGAGGACACCCCACGCATCGCACCCCGTACCCAGGTCTGGCCGGTGAAGGCACGCTTCCAGCGCGGTGAGGCCGCGTTCGAGATCGAGTTGCAGATCCACGAGGGCCGGCTGGAGTCGCTGGCAATCATGCTGGCCGATGAGCCCTCCAGCCCGGGGAGCGAGGTCGACCAGGACGAGGCCATCAATTCCCTGACGGCCTGGCCCGCAGTGGAGGAGCTCGACCTCGTCACGGAGACCGCCGACCCGCTCACCTGACCAAGCCTCCCTCACCAGCAAGTCGCACGAATTGACGGGATTTCGCCCGATTCTGCACCAATTCGTGCGACCCAGTTGAGGGAAGGGAGGGGTCAGAACCCGATCTCGGCGCGCTGCTGCGTCTCCGCGGCGTGCTTGGCCTCGGCCTTGACCAGGATTTCGGCCGCGCGGCCACGCGGAACGATGGCGACGCCGTCGTCATCCCCCAGCACCAGGTCACCCGGATGCACCACCACGGTCCCGACGGCGGCCGCCACCCCGCCCACGAACGGCCCGTTGCGATAGGGGCCGGCCGGCGTCGTACCCCGGGCGAAGACGGGGAAGCGCATCTGCTCGAGGTCCACCGCGTCCCGGACGCTGGCGTCCAGGACGAAGCCGACACAGCCCTGGGCCATGGCCCGGCCCGCGATGAGCTCGCCGATGAGCGCGCGGTGGGTGGCCGCCTGTCCGTTGACCACCAGCACGTCGCCCGGCCGCAGGGTGGGGATGGCCTCATGGATGCCCAGGTTGTCCCCACCGGCCACCGTCACGGGGACGGCGCGGCCGGCCATCTTCGCGCCGGCGGAGGGCCACACGGACTGGATGCCGGAATCGACCACGTTGAGGCGGTCCATGGCGTCACCGACGTTGGCCACCGGCAGAGCCGCGAAGCGTTCGATCAGCTCCGACTCGGACAGCTGGGCGGCGGACTCTGCAGCCTCGAAGGGGACGCTCACAGGCTGTCCACCACGTTCGGGACCAGGCGCATGAAGGCCTCGGCCTGGCGGATCTCCTTGTTACCGGTGACCTTGCGGGCGTGGTTGCCGCGGTGCTCGGCGCGCTCGGCGTAGTAGGACTGCAGGTAGACCTGAGCCTTCATCTCGGCCATCGCGGCCTTCTTCTGCTCGAAGACCGCGGTGATGTCCACGAAGACGGACGGCACGAAGCCGCACAGCTCGGGCTGGTGGGGCTCGAAGACCAGGAACTCGCTCGGCGGCGCGGTCTTGAACCCGGACTCCACCCCGGCTCCCGAGGTCATCAGGCGGGCCTTCTGGACCATCTCGTAGGCGACCGGATGGTCCGGGTTGAAGGGGTCCTTGTCCGGGTGGGTCAGCACCACGGTCGGGGCGAACTCACGCATCAGGTCGGCCAGCCGCTCGATGTCCGAGTGGTCGTTGACCAGGGGGTAGTCGCCCAGATCGAAGGCTTCGAAGGAGGCGCCCAGGTGCTGGGAGGCCTTCTCGGCCTCCTGGTGGCGGATGCGCTTCACGTTCTCCTCGGTCTGTCCCTCCTCCTGCCACAGGACTCCGGACTCGCCCCGCTCACCGTAGGTCAGGGCGACAACCTTGGCGTCACCACCCGCCTGGACGAACGTGGCGACGGCCCCGGCCGCACGCCAGACGAAGTCAGCGGAATGGGCCCCGACCACCAGGAGGCGGCCGGCGGAACGGTCGGAGGGGGAACTGCTGGTCATGGTGGGGTTCCTTTCGGGGGACAGCGCCGAGGCTGGAGGCTCACTCTGGTTCCCAGCGTAGACACCAACCCGGGAAACTGCCAACAAAATTGTTGACAATCCCACTCCCTACGGGGATAGTGACATGTGTTTCAGATCACCGCACGATGACCTCGACCGACGCCCCGTGACCAGATCCGAGAAAGGTCTCGATCCTTGCCTTCGAACCACCCCGTCGCTCCAGCTGCAGAGACACCCCGCTCCCCGGCGCCACCGGCCGGCACGGCAGCCCCCACCCCCGCCGAACAGCGCAAGGTCCTCGGCGCCAGCTTCGTGGGCACCGCCATCGAATGGTACGACTTCTTCATCTACGGCTCGGCGGCAGCCCTGATCTTCGGACCGCAGTTCTTCCCGAGCGAGGACCCCATCACCGGGACCCTCTCGGCCTTCGCCACCTTCGCGGTCGGGTTCATCGCCCGGCCGATCGGCGGGCTGCTCGCCGGCCACTTCGGCGACCAGATCGGCCGCAAGAAGATGTTGCTGATCACCATGCTGGTGATGGGCGGTGCCACCGTGGGCATCGGCCTGCTGCCGAACTTCGCGACCATCGGCGTCTGGGCGCCGATCCTGCTCGTGGTGCTGCGCTTCGTCCAGGGCCTGGGCGTGGGCGGCGAGTGGGGTGGTGCCGTCCTCATGGCGGTCGAGTACGCCCCCCGGAACCGGCGCGCCCTGTTCGGCGCTTTCCCTCAGATGGGCCTGCCGGTCGGCATCATCGTGTCCAACCTGGTCTTCATCCTCGTCACGGCCACCCTCGCCCCGGAGGCCTTCGCGGCCTGGGGCTGGCGCGTCCCGTTCCTGGTCTCCGCCCTGCTCATCATCGTGGCCCTCTACCTGCGGTTCAAGGTCGAGGACTCCCCGGTCTTCCAGCAGACGCAACAGAACGATGAGGTACACCGCTTCCCGCTCGGCGAGCTGCTGCGACACCACGGCTGGACCACCCTGTTGGCCGGCCTGGCCTCCGCCGCCTCACCGGCCATCGGCTACCTCTACTCCGTGTACATGCTCTCCTACGGCACCGAGGCGCTGGGCCTCCCCCAGCCCACCATGCTCTGGTTGATCGTCGGCGGCGCGGTGGTCCACCTGGTCACGGTGCTGCTGGGGGCCATGCTGGCGGACCGGTTCCGGCAGAAGTCCGTCTTCGTGGCCGGCGCGGTGCTCGTGGTCCTGGGGGCCTTCCCGTTCTTCTGGCTCGTGGACACCGCGCAGCCGGTGCTGATCCTGCTCGGGTTCGCCGTCCTCCTGATCGCCCAGTCGCTCATGGCCGGCCCGCAGGCGGCCCTGGTGGCCGAACTGTTCCCCGCCAACGTCCGGTACTCGGGCGCCTCCACGGCCTACCAGATCGGCTCGATCGTCGGCGGCGGGTTCGCCCCGCTGATCGCCACCAGTCTCTACGCCAGCGTCGGCGCCTCCTGGCCGATCTCGCTGTACATCCTGGCCCTCGGCGCGCTGGCGCTGGTGGCCATCCTGCCGCTGAGGACCGGCCGTTTCGATGCCTCCTGGGAGAGCTCGCGGTAGCGGATCACGACGCCGGCCGGCCGGCTTTCGCAGCGCAGGTTCCCTGCGGCGCGGTGCCTGCGGCTCCCGGGCGCGGACACAGCACCGCGCCGCAGGCCAAGGGCTGGACGGCACTGCGGTAGAGGTCCAGGTAACCGACGGGGCCGGCGTCGGGCTGGTGTTCTGCGGGCTGCCGGAACGGCGGCCGGGCCTGCAGCACCGCAGGGTCCACCAGGACGTCGATGGTGCCGGCCCGGAGGTCGATCGCGAGGGGATCTCCCTCCTGGAGCAGACCGATCGCGCCGCCGGTGGCGGCCTCCGGAGAGACCTCCCCCACCATGACCCCGGAGTTGGCCAGCCCGGAGTACTGACCGTCGGTGACGAAACCGACCCGGCCGGCCAGCCCGGCGCCCTCGAGCGCGAAGATGAGGCCGGAGACGAACCCCATGCCCGGGCCGCCTTCCAGGCCGAGGCCGCGCAGGACCACCACGTCGCCGGCCTGGACGGTGCCGGCGGCGACGGCCTCGATGCCCTCCTCCCGAGAGTGGAAGATCCTCGCCGGGCCGGTGAAGGTGTAGGGCCCCGGGTCCGGGATGGGCCGCTTGGAGACGGAACCGGTGGCGGCCAGGCTGCCCCGCAGCACCACGATCGAGGGGTCGGTGGAGTACGGATCGTCCAGGCCGCGGATGATCGTGCCGTCCGCCGGTGGCGCGGCGCCGATGCGCTCGGCGAGCGTCTCACCCGTCACGGTGATCCGCTCGGTGGGAGGCGACAGCAGGGGTGCCAGTTCCCGGAGAATCGTGGCGGTGCCGCCGGCATCCTCGAGGTCCTCGATGAGATGCGGGCCGTTGGGACGGATGGAGGCCAGCAGCGGAACCCGACGGCCCTGGGTGCGGAAGGCCTCCCAGACGTCGGTGTCCAGCCCCGCCTCGACCGCGACGGCCTGCAGGTGCTTGATGGTGTTCACGGAGGCTCCCACGGAGAGCATCACGGTGACGGCATCCTGGATGGCGCCGGCGGTGATGACGTCACGGGGGCGGATGGAGTTCCGGAGGGCGTGCACCAGGGCCGCGGCCGACCGGCGGACCGAGTCCCACATCGGCTCGCTGCCGGCGCGGACGGGCGCCGCACCGGAGACGGCCATGCCCAGCACCTCGGCGATCATGTGCATCGAGTTGGCCGTGGCCAGCCCGGCGCAGACCCCCGGGCCGCGGATGGCGGAGTCCGCCATCGCCTCCATCTGGCCCTGGTCGCCCCCGCGGATGGAGTGGTAGGAGGCCTGGAGGAACACCTCCTCGATGTCCGCCCCGCCGCCCTCTGCCAGCCCGGAGTGCTGGTAGCCGCAGGGGATGATGACCGTCGGCACATTCAGCCGTCCAGCCGCCATCAGGTGGGCCGGGGTGGTCTTGTCACAGGAGCTGAGGCAGATCATCCCGTCCAGCTGGGCCCCCTCGACCATCACCTCGATGTCGTTGGTGATCAGGTCCCGCGCCGGGAGCACGTACCGGCCGGCCTGGCCGACGCTCGTGATGAAGTCCGAGGGTGCGGAGGTGCGGATCTCCAACGGAAGCACCCCCAGGCTCCGCAACTCCTCCTTGAGCACCACCACGATCTCGTCCAGGTGGGCAAAGCACGCCGCCAGGTCGTTGGACGTGTTGACGATGGCGACCTTGGGCCGGTCCAGGTGCTCGGGGTTGATCCCGAGGGGCTTCCATTCGGCCCGCCGGGCCAGGGAGCGCATGGAGTCCACGGGGAAGTTGCTCCGCAGCGGGGGCCAGGGCGGGCTCACGGGGGTGGTGTTCATGATGGTGCCTTCCTTCAGTCGTCCGGTGGCAGGTCGGCCCCCAGGTACGCCCCGGCGTCAGCCAATCGCTGCTGGAGGCGGCCCACCTCGATGCCGGCCACCGCGGTCCCCTCGGAGAGGCTGAGGTGGGCAGCGGTCCCGGCGGCCTGTCCCATGACGAAGCAGGGGCCGGTGACGCGGGCCGAGGATTGGCCCCATTGGGTCATCGAGGCGGATCTCCCCACGGTCAGCAGGTTGTCCACCCCCTGCGGCACCAGCATGCGGTACGGCAGCTGGTTGAAGCCCCGGGATTCGAGCCCGCGGGGCGGGAACCTGAACTCCACGGTCCCCTCCACGTGGGCCTCCACGGGCCAGCCCTGGACCCCGATGGCATCCTCGAAGTCCACGCAGTCGAGGATGTCCGCCTCACTGAGCTGATAGGCGCCGATGCTGCGGTAGGTCTCGCGGATGCCGATCTGTGGTGCGATGTCCACCACGTAGGCGTCCGCGAAGCCGGGGGCGTGGTCCCGGATGAATCCGAAGACGTCCCACACCTGGCGCCGGCCCTGCAGCTCGCCGTGGGAGAGCTGCCACAGGTCCGTGCCGTCCACCGCAGAACCGTCCTCATTGGACAGCTGGGTGAGGTTGGCCCGCCATTCCAGGGGGTTGCGCTGCGGCCGGACGATCGGCTTCTTGCGCGGGAAGGTCCGCTCCCCCCGGGCCTCGGCGTCCTCCATCAACGTGGCCACGGTCCTCCAGGCCTCTCCTGCCGACCGGTGGTCCACGCCGTTGATGCGGAACATCAGTGACGGGTAGAGGAGCTCGGGGGACTTCTCAACGGGGGCGCCGGACCATCGCACGAGGTCGGCGTCCCCGGAGCCGTCGATGAAGACCTGGCCGCGGAGGGCGGCCCGGCCGGACTTCGATTCGATCAGCACCGCATCGATCCGGTCCTCGGCCGCCATCGCCACGCCGACGGCCGTGGCGTGGAACAGGATGTCCACTCCACTGCCGACGAGGAACTCGTCGGCCGCGACCTTGTAGGCCGAGATGTCGAAGGCCTGGGCCTGGATCCGGTCCTGGACGCTGAGATGGGGCTCGCTGAGCCCGTCCATCCGGTCCAGCCGGTCCAGCAGCTCGTCGGCATGGCCGCGCACGACCCGCAGGTGCTCGCCCCGGACCCGGGCGTGGAGGCCGCAGAACGTGCTCAACCCGCCCATGGTCCCGGCGCCGCCCAGGAAACCGTAGCGCTCGATGAGCACGGTCGACCGGCCCTCGCGGGCTGCTGACGCGGCCGCCATCAGGCCGGCGGGGCCACCGCCGACGACCACCACCTCGTACTCGCCGATGACCGGTGTGGCGCGGGGTTGCTCCTGGACGGTGTGGCTCATCGTGGTCCCTTTCATCGGACGAAGGCGCTGTGCCCGGTCAGGGCGCGCCCGAGGATCAGCGTGTTCATCTCGCGGGTACCCTCGAACGTGTATATCGCCTCGGCGTCCAGGAAGTAGCGCACCACGTCGTTCTCCAGGAGCAGGCCGTTGCCGCCCACGGTCTCCCGCGCCAGCGCCGCCGACTCGCGGAGGCGGTTGCCGGCCACCAGCTTGATGAGGCTCGGTGTCACGTCATCCGACACGGGATGCGTGGTGGTGCGCACGGCCAGCGCGAGGGTCTGGGCGATGTTCTCCACGATCCGCACGAGCTTGTCCTGCACCAGCTGGAAGGACGCGATGGGCCGGCCGAACTGCTCACGCCGCTGTGCGTATCCCAGGGCCGCCTCGTAGGCGGCCAGCTGCATTCCGGCGGAGCTCCAGGCGATCTCGGGGCGCAGGGTGCGGAAGGCGCGGTTGAGGTCCGCGAAGGAGGTGATGCGGGGCAACCGCAGCTCGTCCGGGACCTGGACCTCCCGCAGCGTGATGTCCGCGTTGTGGACGGTCCGTAGCGCCGCCTTGCGCTGGATCACGGACATCTCCACGCCCGGCGCCCGCGCGGGGACCAGGAAGGCCAGGACGCGAGCGCCGCCCTCCTCGCGGGCCACCACCACGGCGTGGTCCGAGATCGTGGCGTTGCCGATCCACCGCTTGGCACCGTTGAGGACCCAGCCCTCGCCCTGGCGGCGGGCGGTGGTGGACAGGCCGCCGGCGATGTCCGATCCGTGCTCGGGCTCGGTGAGGGCGAAGCAGCCGGTCATCCGGAAGTCGATGATGTCCCGGTCCCAGTCGGCCACCTGCGCGGGGCTCCCTCCCTCCAGCACGAGGGTGCGGAACATCCCGACCTGGCCGCCGTAGGTCATGGAGACGGACAGGTCGGCACGGCACAGCTCGATGCTGCGGAACCCCCGGTACAGGGCCCGGGTCCGGCCCTCACCGTCCACCAGGGCGGGGTCGTCCACGAGCCGCATCTCCGCCAGCGGTCCGCGCAGATGGGCGAGGTGGGCCGCGCGCTCCCAGTGGTCGGGGAGGGTGGGCCGGACGTGTTCCTCGAGGTAGGCCCTCAGCAGGAGCAGCTTGGCCCGCTCGGCAGCGGTCAGGTCTGTGGCGAACCCGAGCAGGTCACCGGGATAGGTCAGGTCGGTCTCGTCCTGAACGGCGGCCCCGGTCACGGTGTCCTCCCCGGAGTCTGGCGGTCGAGTGTCAGGTCCTGGCGCAGTTGGGCGAGGTTCAGTTTTCCCTGCGGGCTCCGGTCCAGGAGGGGCCGCACCATGAGGTGCCGGGGCTTCTTGTAGCCGGCCAGCCGGGAGGCGGCGTGGTCCAGGATGGCGGCGGCCGGCGTCGCGTCCCGCACCGCGACGGCGGCGGCCACGACCTCGCCGAAGCGCGCGTCCGGAAGACCCACCACCACGGCATCGAGGACCGAGGGATGGCTGAGCAGGGCCTCCTCCACCTCCTGCGGATAGACCTTCTCGCCGCCGGTGTTGACCACGGAGCTGCCCCGTCCCAGGAACTCGATGTGACGGTCCTCCAGGACGCGGACCCAGTCGCCGGGCACCACGTGCCGCCTCCCCCGGATCACCGGGAATGTCTCCGCCGTCTTCCGCTGATCACCGTGGTATCCGCGGGGCAGCGCGCCGTGCGAGGCCAGGATGCCCAGCGCGCCGACGCGGTCCTGGACCTCGTGGAGACCCTCGTCCAGCACGACGGCGGTGGGGAACAGCCTCGGACGTCCCGGCAGGTCATCGGCCCCTTCGGTCTGGGTGACGGCGAACCCCCCGCCCTCGGTGGTGGCGAGCAGGTCCACGATGGACACCCCGCCCTGCTCGTGGAAGCGGCGCTTGGTCTCGGGACTGAACCGCATCCCCGAGCTGTAGACGGAGTTGACCTGCTCAAGCCGGACGCCCAGCGCATCGGCGGCGTCCAGCACGGGGAGGGCGACGGCGTCACCGGCCACCACGAGGCGGGTGGCCCCTCTCTCTGTGGCGAGCCGGACCGCCGACTCCGCGTCCAGGCGGGGTGAATCGGTGGTGAGGACCGTCCCGCCCAGGACCAGGGTGCTGAGGGAGACGGTCAGGGCGGTCCCGTGGATGAACGGGGCCAGGGGCAGGGTGACCACGTGCGGCGTGCCCGCGTCCAACGCGGCGGCCACGGCGCCGGCGACATCGCCGGGCGGCTCCAGCCCCAGGACCGTGTAGGTGCTGAACAGTTGCGAGGCGAATAGATCAGAGGCCACCCACCGGGCCGCCTTGGGCCGTCCCGTGGTGCCACCGGTGTAGATCCAGAGTTCAGCCTCCTCGGGAGGCGAGCCCGGGAGCAGGCCGTCCCGGGCCACGGCATCCGCCCAGGGCAGGACGGTCCGGGATTCCCGAGCTGCGTCCGTGACGTCCCGGTCCGCGGGGCGACCCGGCCCGTCCTCCACCCGGATCAGGACCGGCGGGGCGGCGAGGAGGTCCAGCGCTTCGTCCACGATCTCCCCGAGCGACTCCGGTGCCACCAGGGCGGCGGCCTGCGAGTCCGCCAGCAGTTGCGCCAGGTCGGTGGAGCGGAGGCGGTAGTTGAGGGGTGCCGGGATGATCCCGGTGGCCAAGCACGCGTAGACGGCGATGAGGAACTCGGGCCGGTTGTACAGCAGGATCGCCACGCGGTCACCGGGGTGGACGCCGTGGTCCTCCAGCGCACGGGCCAGGCCGGCAGCCTCCCGGGTCAGCTGCCCGTAAGTCCAGGTCCGACCGTCCGCGCCCACCACGGCCGTCCGGTCCGGACCGGCCGCGGCGATGCCCTGCCAGACGAGGCTGTGCTGGCCGCTCACGCCTCCTCCCGGGCCGGACGTGGACCGGAGTGCTGGGCCTGGTGGTCCAGGCCCCCGTGCCAGGCGCCGTCGATGGTCTCCGGCGACCACCCGCCGTCCTGGTCCAGGGTCCGCAGCACGTCCGGGTGGGAATAGAGCGTCAGGCGGTCACCGCCGAGGCCGATGGCCTGGCCCGTCACACCGGCTGCCGCCTCCGAGGCCAGCCAGACGACCAGTGGTGCCACGTCCGCCGGGGAGCCGAGGGCATGCTCCCGCCGATAGGTGGCGGGGATGGGATGGCCCTGGAGGAACTCCTCGTAGACCTGGGCATAGGCGGGGATCGTGGCCGTCATGGGGGACAGTGCCGTGGGGATCACCGTGTTGACCGTGATGTTGTCCCGAGCCAGTTCCAGGGACCACGTCCGTGCCATGGCCACCAGACCGGCCTTCGCAGCGGCGTAGTTGGTCTGCCCGAAGCTGCCGAACTGCCCGGCGGGTGAACCGATCAGGAGGATGCGTCCGCCCCCGCCCCGCTCGCGCATCGCCACGGCGGCCGCTCGGCCGCAGGTGAAGGCGCCCCGGAGGTGGGACGAGATGACCAGGTCGAATTCCTCGTCGGACATCTTCCACAGCACCCGGTCCCTCAGCGCCCCGGCGTTGGCCACCATGACGTCCAGCCGGCCGAACTCCCCCACCGCCGTGTCCACGAGTTGCTGCGCGGTCTCGGCCGTGCCCACGGGGGCCACCACCGTGGCGGCGCGGCCGCCGGAGGACCGGATCAGCTCGGTGGTGGCGTCCGCCGTGGAACCGTCCAGGTCATTGACCACGACGGCGGCCCCCGCCTCGGCCAGGGCCAGCGCGTAGGCCTGGCCCAGGCTCCGCCCGGCACCGGTCACCACGGCGACGCGGCCATCCAGGCGGGTGGCGGCACCGGGGGTGGCGTTCATCGGTAGTACCTCAGAACGAACTCGGCCACGCAGACCGGCTTCTCACCGCCCTCGAGCTCATAGGTGACCTTCAGGACTACCTGCCATCCGCCGTCGAGCTCCGTCACCTCCAGCACCTCGGCCCGGGCCCGGACCCGTGCGCCGGCCGGCGTGGGTGCCGGGAACCGCACCTTGTTGAGGCCGTAATTGATGCCGACGCCGACCCCGGTCACCTTCCACAACTGGGACAGGTGCGGGACGACGATGCTCAGGGACAGGAGCCCGTGGGCGATCCGCGTGCCGTAGACGCTGCTGGCGGCGAAGGCCTCGTCCACGTGGATGGGGTTGTGGTCGCCCGTCAGGTCCGCGAAGACGTCGATGTCCTCCTGGCGGATCATCCGCCAGTCCGACGGGCCCAGGGTCCGGCCCTGCAGGCCGGGGAGCTCGTCCAGCGGCACGGTCACCGGGGTGGTCAAGGGAGTGTTCATACGGATTGCCTTTCTCAGGTTGCCTGAAACATAGGGGGTGGAGGAGCGACGCCTCCACCCTCCTTCCGTTCTTCGGAAGGGGCCATTCTGGGCCGTGTCCGCCGCGGTTACCGTGACTGTGATCCACCTCACCCTTGTAGGAGGTCCATCCGTGGTGCAGACCAGCCCAGCAGGCGTCAGGTCAGACGCCCCCACGCCTGAGAACAATCCACCGGAGGCGGCGCCCGCCACCTTCTCCATCAAGTCCGTGTCCAAGGTCTTCGCCACCAAGACCCAGCGCACCGAGGCGCTCCAGGACATCAACCTGGACATCTCCGAGGGCGAGACCGTCTCCCTAATCGGCCGCTCCGGCTGCGGCAAGTCCACCTTGCTGCGCATCATGGCCGGATTGCTGCCGCCCACCGAGGGCAACGTCTATGTCTCCGGAAAGCCACTCTGGAAGGGGCATACCGTGGAAAGCGGTGTGCTGGAGCAGCTCGGGGTCGTCTTCCAGGAGCCCCACCTGTTCCCGTGGTTCGACATCACGGACAACATCGCCCTGCCCCTCAAGCTCCGCGGGGTGGGCAAGGCAGAGCGCCGCCGCCGGGCCACCGAGCTGGCCGACCTCGTGGGCCTGGGCGACTTCCTCAAGTCCTACCCGCGCGAGCTCTCGGGCGGCATGCGCCAGCGGGTGGCCATCGCCCGGGCCCTGAGCAGGGACCCCGAGTTGCTGCTCATGGACGAGCCCTTCGGCGCGCTGGACGCCCTCACCCGGGAGAAGATGAACCTGGAACTCCAGCGCATCACCCAGGCCACGGAAGCCACAGTCGTCTTCGTCACGCACGACATCTCCGAGGCGGTCTTCATCGGGGACCGGGTGGTGCAGCTGACCCCCCGCCCAGGGCGCATCCAGTCCATCGTGGAGGTCGGCCTCGACCGCCCACGCCCGCTTGACGTCCAGGCCACCGAGGCCTTCGGCTCCACCGTCCGCGATCTCCGGCACGCTCTGGAAAGCGAGGAATCATGAGTTCATCACGACTGGGACGGCTCCTGCCCTGGGTCGGCGCACCCCTGCTCATCGTGGTGCTGTGCACCATCTGGGAGATCAGCGTCCGGGCCTTCGACGTCTCCACCCTGATCCTGCCCCCGCCCTCACTGATCGCCGAGCGGCTGGGCGAGCTGGTCCAGGACCCGGAGGTGTGGGGCCACGCGTGGATCACCGCCTCGGAGATCATCATGGGCTTCACGCTGGCCGTGGTCCTCGGCGTCCTCGTGGGGGTCGTCCTGGGCAAGGTGGCCTGGCTGGAGATGACGGTCCGGCCGATCATCGTCCTGCTGCAGGTGGTGCCGAAGGTCGCCTTCGTGCCGTTGTTCGTCATCTGGTTCGGCTTCGGCATGAGTTCCAAGGTCATCATCGCCGCCATGCTGGCGTTCTTCCCGATCATGCTGAACGTCCTGCTGGGCGTGAAGTCCATCGACCCCGGGCACCGGGACGTCATGACCGCCCTGAACGCGGGCAAGATGCAGCGCTTCACCAACCTCGATTTCCGCAGCGTGATGCCCTACCTGCTGGCGGGCATGGAGACCGGCATCGTGTTCGCCGTGATCGGGGCCATCGTGGGTGAGTACCTCGGCGGCAACGAGGGCCTCGGCTACATGGTGGTGCGGACCCTGAACCAGCTGGATGCCCCCGGGCTGTTCGGCGTGGTCGTCCTGCTCGCCGTCCTGGGCCTGGTGCTCTACGGTGCGGTCTTCATCCTGAAGCGCTTCCTCATCCCGTGGCATGAGTCCGTGTACTCGCAGCAGGGGAACGTGGCATGACCGCCTTCGGCGCACCGTCCGCCGCGGCGGACCGGACCACACCGGACGGCGAGGGCCAGCGTCACCCGCGCCTCGTCGTCGTGCCCTCCTCCGGTGGGCGGCCGCCGGACCTGTCGCCGAAGCCGGGACGCGGTCGGGCGGCGGGTCATCCGCGGCGGTCCGTCCTGGGCCGCCTGCACCGGCTGCTCTCGGCCTTCGACCACGAGCACCCGCACCTGACGCTGTCCGACCTCAGCCGACGGTCCGGGCTGCCGCTGACCACCACCCACCGTATGGTCGGTGAGCTGCTGTCCCTGGGGATGCTCGACCGCACGGACGAGGATCTGCTGTGCATCGGCGTGGACCTCTGGAACTTCGGCCTGCTGGCGCCCAAGACCCACGGCCTGCAGCGGGTGGCCCTGCCCTTCATGCAGGACCTCTACTCCACCACGGGATTCCCCGTCCACCTGGGCATCCCGGACGGACAGCGGATCACCACCGTTGAGAGCCTGCGGCCCCGTGGCCCCGGCAACGAGCGTCCGCGCATCGGCCAACGGGACCCCTACCATGTGGTGGCCGTGGGCATGGCCCTGCTGGCCTTCCAGGACCCGGCCACCCAGCAGCGGTACCTGTCCCGGTTGGAGGAGCGCCAGGGGACCGGGGCCGATGCGGCCGGTACCGTCCGGGCGGCCCTGGCCGAGACGCGGACCGCCGGGTACTCGGTCAACAACAACAGGACCTTCCCCCGCGTCGGCATCGGGGCACCGATCCTGGACCGCCAGGGGCGGCCGGTGGCCGCCATCTCCATCGTGGTCCCCGAGGGGACCACCAACACCCCCTACGGGCTGCTCGTCCGGAGCACGGCACGCTCCATCCAGCGCACGGCCCTGGAACAGCACATCCCCTTGCCCGCCGAGCCCGGCACCGGCCGGCCCGGCAGCACCGCAAGCGACTCCGGAGGAGCTCACTCATGACCAGGCCCACCATCCCGACCCCTCGTCCCCGCGCCGCGCAGGGGCCACCCCGATCAGGCCCGGGGCTGCTCGGCCGCGGCCTCAGCAGGCGTACCCTTTTCCGGGGCTTCGGCGCCGGGGTCCTGGCCGTGGCCGGGGCCGGCGCCCTGGCCTCCTGCGGTGCGAGCGGCGGCTCGGGCGGTGGCACGGACGGCGGCGGAGAGGCCTCGCTGGGCGAGGTGACCTACATCAGCTTCCTGCCGTTCGAGACGCTGTCCTTCGCCGCCGAGATGCTGGCCATGGCCGCCGGCCACGATGCCACCCATGGCATCGACCTCGGCTACGAGGTGGCCCGCGGCACCTCCCCCTCCCTGCAGGCGATGATCGCCGGCGCCGGCCTCGTGGCCCGCTGCAACACGGTGGACCTGGCCATGGCGCGGGCCCAGGGACAGGACGTGGTGAACATCGCCACCATCGCCCGGGGGCCCGCCCAACGCATCAACTTCTCGAAGGAGCGCCCCATCACCGCCGCGGAGGACATGGTGGGCATGACCATCGGCATCCCCTCCGAGGGCGGCAGCACGGAGAACAACCTCCGCCTGACCCTGGAGAACGCCGGCGTGGACTCCGAGCAGGTCAACCTCCAGGTGGTCACGGACAATCCCGCGTCCTGGGAGATGATCCGGCGCGGGCAGATCGACGGCTACATCTCCAGCCCGGACCAGAGCTTCCTGCTGCTGGACATGCAGGCCGGTGCCGACGCCATCGTGCTCGGAGACCTCTCCCCGGTCATCTCCGACCGCCAGTACTTCGTCACCACCGATCAGCACATCCAGGAGAAGCCGGACCAGCTCCGCGCCTTCCTGGCCTCGCTGCAGGACTCGGTGACCTTCATGGTGGACGACGCGGACCGGACCAAGACCCTCCAGGCGCTGCGGGAGGAGAACTCCTTCGCCAGCCTGGACAACGATGCCGTGGCCCGCTCCGCCCTGGACGTGCAGGTCCAGAACTTCGTCAACGACGAGGAGCCGGACCCGCTGGTCACGGATGAGGAGATCTGGCTCGCCTCCATCGAGGAACTGGTCGCGACGGGCCGCATCGAGCCGGTGGAGGCCCCGGAGTCCTGGATGACCAACGACCTCCTGAACGCCTGACGCGTCACCGCTTCACCGCCCGCAGCACGATGCCCCATCCTCGAGGATGGGGCATCGTGCTGCGAGGGCTGGTGAGGCGGGTGTCAGTGGCCGCTCGGCAGGGTCACCGATCCGACCGTGTACGGGGTGCCGGCGAGCTGCTTCTGGAGGATGGCCTCCATGACCGGAGTCGGGGACAGACAGTCGGCACAGGCCTCCGGGCCCGCCTCGATGGTGACCGTCAGCCGGGTCCCGGCCTCGGAGACTCCGTCGGGGACAGGCTCGGACTCCGGAGCCCAGAGGACCCGGTAGCCGTCGCTGGCCATCATGTTCCGGAAATCGGCCAGCGCCGCGTCGATGACCTGGGCCTCAGGTCCAGTGGTGGTAGCCATCAGGGGCTCCTCTCTCCGGGCGGTTCCGGCCGGCGTTTCTGGGTGGGGTTCGTGAGGGGTCAGCTCGTCCGGTACTCGACGGCGCTGTAGGACGAGGGCCGCAGCCGCGGGTTCAGCCCGAAGACCTCGACGACGGCGGAGACGCCGGCGTTGTTGGCCCCGGCCACCACCACCTGCACCGAATCCGGGGCGGCCAGGGCCGGTACCCGGTCCGGGGTCTGAGTGCCCTGAGCGGTGTCCGCGATCGCGTCCGGGTGGCCGGCCGCCAGCCTCCACCGTGCATGGTGGGAGATGGCGTCCTTGCCCACGCGGCTCAGATCCTCCCGGGTCCGGTAGGCGTGCTCGAAGATGAACCGTCGCAACCGGTCCTTGTCCCAGCCGGCCCCCGCGAACACCTGGGCGTGTTCCGGGCTCAGCACCAGCAGCGCGTTGGTGTACTCGTGGATGAAGGCACCGGTGCGGGTGATCGAATCCGTGAAGTCCAGGGCCAGTTGCTCGGCCTCCTGGGTGTGGCGGGCCTCGATGTGCATGACCGAGCGGATCACGAACGAGGTGACCACATCGTCGTCCTCGGCGAAGCCGTACTCCGTGTGCAGGGACGGCCAGGGGCTCTGCTCCTGGTTCTCCGCGATGACGGCGGTGTACTTCGCGGGGGTCGCCTGGGTGGCCTGGTCCAGCTGGTGCGGCCGGAGCCCGAAGACGTTGATCAGGGCCAATCTGATGGCCCGCCCGATCGTGGCGTTGGCCCGGTGACCCGAGCCGAAGATGTTGCCGCGGGAGTTGATGTCCAGCCGCTCCCGGACGGGACCGTTCACCACGGTGAAGGGCGCCGTGCCGGTGGTCGACTGCCAGATCCCCTTGCGCGGGTTGGGCTCCTGGGCGATGCCCTTCCAGGCCGCCACCACCACGGGGAAGTACTCGGGGCGGCACCCGGCCAGCGCCGCGTTGATGGCCGCGTAGCGGACCGTCAGCTCCCGGTTCAGGTGCGGGGTGGCGAACAGCACCTCGTCCGCGTCCAGCGGCGAGGTGGCCAGGAACTCGTCGACGATCGACTCACTCACGGGCACCACGGGCAGCCCGTCCGTCCAGCCGTTCTCCTGATACCGCTCCAGCACGTCCCGGATGCCGCGGGCATCAGCCTCCAGTGCCAGCTCGCTCCGGGTGTCCACCGCGGGGCCGTTCACGCGATCACCTCCGCGCCGAGGATGCGCTCCACGCCGGCCATGAGTTCGTCCGCGCGGCCCTTCAGCTCCTCCGCGGACAGGCTCGCGATGGGGTGGGTTGCGGCCAGGAAGTCATACCCCGGGAAGCCCTGGAGCGACGCCATGGCCTGGCCGGACATCAGGAAGGAGTCGCTGACGATGCTGACGGCCGGCAGTCCGTGCCGCTCGAAGAGGATGCCGTCCAGCACCGTGGCCGCACTGCAGGAGCCGCAGTCTCCGACGGCGGTCACCACCAGGTCGCACTCGCGGACGATCTCGTCCCGCAGCTCGTCCTTCACCGGCGTGCCGAAGTAGTCCTTGGTGTACATCGTCACCGATCCGATGCCGTGGCGCCGGCGCAGCTCGTCACCGAGGGCCTCCAGCAGGGTCGTGGCATTGGGTTTGGTGTTGTCCAGCAGGCCGACCCGCAGCCCGGCCAGCGTGCCGGGCCGGGGCGAGAGGGTCATGTCGCTGGCGCGCTCGGAAGCGCCCGTGGGATCGATCAACACTTCCATGGTGGTCATGTCCGGTTCTCCGTTTCATACTCGGGATGCTCCACACACAACCAGCACCCGCCCGCCCGCTCAACGAGAGCTTCCGGTGACTGGAAGGGCGGACCGGTGTTCCGCGCAGCGGAAGGGCAACCCGGTGGCGATCGGACTGGTGGCCACAATTGTCCTGACACGGCTCACCGGAGCCTCAGCACCCACCACCCCACCGGAGGAACCATGACCACCCAGCCCCTCGACGACCTGCGGCAGACCCTGGCCGCGGACGGCTACATCCTGACCATCGACGACTCCGGCGACCGGCTCGAGGCCCGCATCCGCGCCGAGGATGGAGTCTGCGGGGACTGCCTGGTGCCGAAGAACCTGATGGCCGCCATGATCTCCAACGCCACCGGCACGGCCGCGGACTCGATCGACATCACCTACCCCACGGAGATCGGCGACGACGGCCAACTGGTCTGATCCTGGGCTGAACACAGGGCCGGGGGGGGGGGGGG
>NZ_JALDXU010000138.1:0-5857 GCF_032154715.1 Citricoccus sp.
GCTGACGAGGCGACGAGTCAGACGACAGGTCGGTCATCGGGTCATGATCACGCGCAGGCGCAGATCAGGCCTTCTTGGTCGAGAAGTCGCGCTTCTCCTTGATCTTGGCAGCCTTGCCGTGGCGATCGCGCATGTAGTACAGCTTGGCGCGGCGCACGTCACCGCGGGAGACGAGCTCGATCTTGTCGATGACCGGGGAGTGCACCGGGAAGGTACGCTCCACGCCGACGCCGAAGGAGACCTTGCGGACACGGAAGGTCTCGCGCACGCCATGGCCGTGACGGCCCATGACGAAGCCCTGGAAGACCTGCACACGGGCGGTCTTGCCTTCGACGATGTTCACGTGCACCTTGACGGTGTCACCGGGGCGGAAATCGGGAACGTCGTTGCGCAGCGAGGGCGCATCGAGGGAGTCGAGAATATGCATGGTGCTACTCCTGGTGAACGCCACAGGTCATTCACGTCATCAGCGGCACGCCGGCCGGTGCCCCCGGAAGTGGAGGCGTGGGGATGGGCGTGCCCAAGCTAGGGACCGGTGAACCCGTCTGGGTGCCGGTGGGCCAGACTGTCGGCATCCGCCCCCTGTGGCAGGTCGGATGTCCAGTTGACACAGCTGACCATTATGCCAGATCCGGGGCCGTCTTGTCTCCTGGCGTGGCGGACTCGTGCGGCAGCAGGTCAGGGCGTCGGGCCCGGGTGCGGGCCACCTGCTGGTCATGGCGCCAGGTGGCGATCCTCCCGTGGTCCCCGGACAGCAGGATCTCGGGGACGTCGCGTTCACGCCACGAGGAGGGCTTGGTGTAGACGGGATACTCGAGCAGTCCGTCGCTGTGGGACTCCTCCACGAGGGACTCCGGGTTGCCGACCACACCGGGCACCAACCGGCCCACGGCCTCGATCATCGCCAGAGCCGCCACCTCCCCGCCGTTGAGGACGTAGTCACCGAGGGAGACCAGCCGTACCTCGAAGAGGTCTGCGGCCCATTCGAACAGACGCTCGTCGATGCCCTCATAGCGTCCGCAGGCCACCACGAGGTGGTCCGCCCCGGCCAGTTCGTGGGCCACGGACTGTCGGAACAGCGTGCCCGACGGCGTCGGCACCAGCAGGACCGGACGCGCACCATCGGCGCGGTCGGCGCCAGTAGCGGAGTCAGCGATTGACTCGAGCGCCAGCGCCCAGGGCTCCGGCTTCATGACCATGCCGGCGCCGCCGCCATAGGGGGTGTCGTCCACGGTGCGGTGCCGGTCGACCGTGTGGTCGCGCAGGTCGTGGATGCGGATGTCCAGCAGGCCGTCCCGGCGGGCCTTGCCGATCAACGAGACGTCGAGGACCTGGAGGTACTCGGGGAAGATCGTGACGACGTCGATCCTCATGCAGGATCCTCCGCTGCCGAACTGCCATCGGCCGTGGGGTCGTTGAGCGTCAACAGGCCCGGCGGCGGCGTCAGGATGATCGTGCCGGACTCGGGATCGACCTCCGGGACGATCTCCTCGACGAACGGGACCAGGGCGCTGGTCCCTCCGTCGAGCTTCACCTCCAGCAGGTCCTGGACCTCCCCGGTGATCAGCCCGGTCACGCTGCCGACCTTCGTGCCGTCGACCATGACGGCCAGTCCGACCAGGTCCTCTTCGTACCAGGCACCGTCCTCCCCCGCCTCGTCCGGCTCGGCGAAGAGCTCGGTGCCGCGCAGTGCCTCGGCCTGGTTGCGATCGGCCACCGCCTCCAGGGCCAGGAGGAGGATGTCCTTGTTCCACCGGGAACGGACCACGGTCAGCGTCCCGTCGCGGCCGGCACCCTGGCCGCCGCGGCGCCCCTGCAGCACCGCTCCCGGGCTGAACCGCTCTCCGGGCTCATCCGTGAACACCTGGACGGTCACCTCGCCATGGATGCCATGGGGCTTGCCGATCCTCGCGACGCGGACGTGCTCACGCTCGTCCCGGGTTGGGTTCTCGGCGCCTGGCTGCGGCATGTTCGTGAGGTCCTTTCGGAGGATGGCAAGAAGGAGGCAACAAGGTCAGGGACGACGATGGCCCGCACCGGACGGTGTCCGGACACGGGCCATCATGTCATGCGGCCGCGCCGGTCCCGCGGTGCGGGATGGAGCGGCACGGTACAGCTACCGGCGGCGGTCGGTGTCCACGACGTCGACCCGGACCGGATGGCCGGCGAGGCCGTCCAGCACGGTGCGCAACGCGGTGGCGGTCCGGCCCTGGCGGCCGATCACCCGGCCCAGGTCGGCAGGATCGACACGAACCTCGAGGACTTCGCCGCGACGGTTGTTCCGCAGGTCGACCTGAACGTCCTCCGGGGAATCCACGATTCCCCGGACGAGATGTTCGAGCGCTTCCTGCAGCATGGTCACTCGGACTTCTCGTCGGCCGCAGCCTCGGCGGAGTCGGCGGCCTCGGTGGTCTCAGCAGCCTCGGCCGGCGCCTCGGCGGCTTCCTTCTTCGGCGTGATGGCCTCCGGGATGATGACGGAGCCCTTCTGCGGGGCCACGAACGGCTCCTTCGGCTGCTTGGTCCTCAGGGTGCCCTCGGCACCCGGCTCACCCTTGAACTTCTGCCAGTCGCCGGTGATCTTGAGGATGGCGTGCACCTGCTCGGTGGGCTGGGCGCCCACGGACAGCCAGTACTGGGCCCGCTCGGAGTTGACCTCGATGAACGAGGGCTCCTCGGTGGGGTGGTACTTGCCGATCTCCTCGATCGCACGGCCATCGCGGCGGGTACGGGAGTCCATGACGACAATGCGGTAGTACGGGGCGCGCATCTTGCCGAAGCGCTTCAAACGGATCTTTACGGCCACGGGTGTGGTAGCTCCTGGTTCTTGGTTTTGGCGCAGCATGCACGCCGGCCGTGGGGTTGGCGCGAGGTGGTCTGCTGCTGACAGAACGGCCGGCCGGAGTGATAGAGGGTCGCCCGGACGGCAGTTCAGTACCGTCCCATTCTGCCAGACACCCGGCCGTTTGTCCTAGTTGGCCTCGGCCTCGGCCTCCACCTCGGGCTCGGAGAGCACGAGCAGCGTGTTCCAGGGGTCGCGGACCTCGAGACCACGGTCGGTGCGCTGGGCGGGACGGCTAGCGCTCTTGAGCCGGTCCGCGGCGGACTCCAGCCCCTCGCCCCGCGGCAGGGTGATCTCCAGGGAGCCCAGGCCGAGGGTATTGCGGCGGGGGCCGGCACCGGTGGAGTTCCACGTGTTCATCGCCATGTGGTGGTGATAGCCGCCCGCGGACACGAACAGGGCCATAGTGCCCAGCGCGGTGGTCTTCTCGAAGCCGAGCTCCCGGACATAGAAGTCCTCCGACGCGTGGACGTCACCGACTTGAAGGTGGACGTGACCCACGGAGGCGGGGGCAGTGGTCAGCCGGTTCACCGCTTCCTCAATGAGGTGCGTGTCCAGGTACCGGTCCCACGGCAGGTAGAGGGTCGTCATGGCGAGTTGACCGTCAAGGCCCCATTGCCACCGGTCACGGGGCCGGTCGACATAGAGTTCGATGCCATTGTTGTCCGGGTCCTGGAAGTAGAAGGCCTCCGAGACGAGATGGTCAGAACTGCCGACGAACCGCGTGGGGTCGAGCCGCACGGCCGAGTAGACGGTGGCGGCGAGATCGGCGGCCTCCTCGAAGAGGATGGCCACGTGATAGAGGCCGGCCTCCCCGTCAGCCGGGAGCGTGAGGCCGCGCGCCTCCTCGATGCCGACGAGCGGCACCCCGGACCGGCCCAGGACCACGTTGGGGCCGTCCTCGGCGATGGCGACGAGACCCAGTGCCTGCTCGTAGTAGGCCCGCAGGCGTGCTACATTGTCCGACTTCAGGGTCACGATCCCCAGGGACAGGCCAGCGGGCAGCAGATCGGCGGCCGGACGTCCGCTGATGGGCTGATGCTGCACGGACCGGCGCCGCAGGGCAACAGGATCTATTGCGGCGTCAGGGGCAGTGAAGGACATGACTGATCTCCTCGGGTTCGGTCCGGAACGGGTCGGGCTGGTGACTTCTGCGGGCGGCACGGCCGATGGACCGTGGGGAGTGAGCTCAGCACCCTCATGACGTCACAACTCGGTTGATGCTTCAACTATTCCCGCGGCCCGGGGTGGTGACCCGACGCGCCCGACGCGCGGGAGGGCGAAAACACCGAGGGCCGCAACCACCGTCGTGATTGCGGCCCTCGAGTCGTCCCGGTTCAGTTGCCGAGGTACTTCTCGAACCCCTTGGGAAGGTTCAGCGACGACGGATCGAAGCCGTCCGGACCACCGTCGGCGCCCTGTCCGAAGGCAGAACCCGCCGCCGGGGAACCGGACCGCTTGCGGCGGTCCTCGAGCTCACGCATCTCCTGGGCCGCCTTGGCCGGGTTGCCCGACTTGGGCTTGGCCTTCTTGCCCTTGCCCTTGCCCTTGCGGGCACCGCCGGCTCCCCCGGCGCCACCACCGGGCATCCCGGGCATGCCTGGCATCCCACCGCCGGCCGCCATCTTCTTCATCATCTTCTGGGCCTGGCCGAAGCGCTCCAGCAGGCCGTTGACCTCGGAGACCTGGACACCGGAGCCGCGGGCGATGCGGGCCCGGCGGGAACCGTTGATGATCTTGGGTGCCACCCGCTCGTGCGGGGTCATGGACCGGATGATGGCCTCGATGCGGTCGATCTGACGCTCGTCGAACTGCTCCAGCTGTTGGCGCATGCCCTGGGCCCCGGGCATCATCATCAGGAGCTTCTTCATGGACCCCATCTTCTTGATCTGCTGCATCTGATCAAGGAAGTCGTCGAGGGTGAAGTCCTCCTGGTCCACGAACTTCCGGGCCATCTTCTCGGCATCGGCCCGGTCCCAGTTGCGCTCGGCCTGCTCGATCAGGCTCATCATGTCGCCCATGTCGAGGATGCGCGAGGCCATCCGGTCCGGGTGGAAAACCTCGAAGTCGGCGAGGTTCTCGCCCGTGGAGGCGAACATCACGGGCTTGCCCGTGACCGAGCGCACCGAGAGGGCGGCACCGCCGCGAGCGTCGCCGTCGAGCTTGGAGAGCACCACGCCGGTGAAGCCGACGCCCTCGTTGAAGGCCTGGGCCGTGGCCACGGCGTCCTGGCCGATCATGGCGTCGAGGACGAAGAGGACCTCGTCCGGCTGGACCGCCGCCCGGATGTCCGCGGCCTGCTGCATGAGCTCGGCGTCCATACCGAGACGGCCGGCGGTGTCCACGATCACGATGTCGTTGTACTTGGCCTTGGCCTCGGCCACGCCGTTCCGGGCCACCTGTACGGGGTCCCCGGTGGGATCCTCGAATTCACTGGAGACGCCTGGGTGCGGGGCATAGACCGGCACGCCGGCCCGCTCGCCGTTGACCTGGAGCTGCTTGACCGCGTTGGGGCGCTGGAGATCCGCCGCCACCAGCATCGGAGTGTGCCCCTGTTCCTTCAGGTGCTTGGAGAGCTTCCCTGCCAGGGTGGTCTTGCCAGCGCCCTGCAGGCCGACGAGCATGATGACCGTCGGGGGGTTCTTGGCGAGGTTCAGCCGCCGCGTCTCACCACCGAGGATGGCGACCAGTTCCTCGTTGACGATCTTGACGATCTGCTGGCCGGGGTTCAGGGCCTGGCTGACCTCTTCGCCGAGGGCCCGCTCCTTGATGTGGCTGATGAACTCCCGCACCACCGGGACGGCCACGTCTGCATCCAGCAGGGCCCGGCGGATCTCTCGGGCGGTGGCGTCGATATCCGCTTCGGACAGACGCCCCTTGCCCTTCAGGTTCTTGAAGGTGGCGGCCAGGCGATCGGACAGGGAGTTGAACACTGCGGTGCTCTTCCTTCGGTGGTGGGGAACGGCGGCGGAAACCACCAGTTCCCCAGGGTATCAAGTCAGACGGAGAGGGGGGG
>NZ_JALDXU010000139.1:0-5850 GCF_032154715.1 Citricoccus sp.
CTGCTCGGCTGGCTGATCCGTTGGATCGGCCTGTCGCTGCGACCGCTGGTGCACGTCAACCGGGTGCTGGTGACATCGGTGCTCGGCCTGGCCGTCGGCTCGACCGCGATGGCCTACCAGCTCCTCTCCGACCACAGCTTCACCCAGGTCCTGTTCTCCGGCCAGGACGCCCTGCCCGAGCTGGTCGCACACGCCACCGACTACTCGGTCGGAGTCCTGGTGCTCCTGGCCGCCTGCTCGGCACCGCAGGGCCCGTCCGGTGCGGAATCTGCCGGGCCGGGTGAATCCTCAGCGAGTGCTGTGGCCGGACCTTCCGCGACGGTGTCCCCGACACAGACGCCATCGCAGACGCCGACGACGTCGCCCTCGGCCGCCTCCAGCGGATCCGCGGCCACCACTGACCCGCCGGAGCCCGAGCCGGAGGCCCTGCCGGCGTCCGAGCCGGCCACGATCTCCGTGCCGGGGATCAACGTCGAGTCCGAGGTGATGCAGCTCGGCCTGCAGGACAACGGAGTGATCGAGGTCCCGCCCTACAACCTGGGCTCCCCGGCCGGCTGGTTCAAACATTCGCCGACCCCCGGAGAGGTCGGACCCTCCGTCATCCTGGGGCACCGCAACGGCATCGAAGGCGGTCCCGGAATCTTCGCCGACCTTCCCCAGATGCAGGCCGGTGATTCCATCGAGGTCACCCGGCAGGACGGCTCGGTCGCCAGCTTCACCGTCTACCGCACGGAACTGTTCCGCAAGGACGAGGGCTTCCCCACCCTCGAGGTCTACGGCAACACCGCAGGCCCAGAGATCCGGCTGATCACCTGCGACGGCCTGAACGAGGACACGGGCATGCTGGAGGACAACTTCATCGTCTACGCCACCCTCGACGCCTGAGGCCCCAGGGGGAGGCTGTCGGCGCCAGCCGGTATTGTGGACGGCCCCTCCGGGCGTCCGGTCCGCTCGGTAGACTGGACGCCACCATGCCCCAGAATTTCCAGACGTCCCTGCCCGGCCTGTTCACCCCCCGTACCACCGAGCCATCCGGCGCGGATCCGGAGGCCTTCACCCCTGCCGCCCCGGAACACCGCGCCCCCACGGCCGACGAGTTGCTGGAGGGGCTGAACGAGCAGCAGAAGCAGGCCGTGGTCCATACCGGCGGCCCGTTGCTGATCGTCGCGGGCGCCGGCTCGGGCAAGACGCGGGTGCTGACGCACCGCATCGCCTACGCCCTGGCCACCGGCCGGGCCCGGCCGCACGAGATCCTGGCGATCACCTTCACCAACAAGGCCGCCGCGGAGATGCGCGAACGCATCTCCGCCCTGATCGGCCCGGCGGCCCAGAAGATGTGGATCTCCACCTTTCACTCCTCGAGCGTGCGCATCCTGCGCCGGGAGGCCGCCTCGGTGGGACTGAAGTCCAACTTCTCGATCTATGACTCCGCGGACTCCCTCCGCCTGGTCACCTCGATCGTCAAGGCCCATGACCTGGATCCCAAGAAATTCACGCCCAAGTCGCTGCTCCACAAGATCAGTGCGCTGAAGAACGAGCTCGTGGATGCCGAGGACCACTCCTCGACCGTCTCCGAGTCGGACCCGTTCGCCCAGGCGGTCTCCACCGTGTACCTGGAGTACACCCAACGGCTGCGCCAGGCCAACGCCATGGACTTCGACGACCTCATCGGCATGACGGTCAACATCTTCGAGGCGTTCCCCGCCGTGCTGGACAACTACCGCCGCCGCTTCCGGCACGTGCTGGTGGACGAGTACCAGGACACCAACCACGCCCAGTACCGCCTCGTCCGCCTCCTGACGGGTCCGGCCCACGAGCCGGAAGGGGTGGAGACGGCCGGCGGTGAGCTGACCGTGGTGGGCGATTCGGACCAGTCCATCTACGCGTTCCGTGGCGCGGACATCCGCAACATCGTGGAGTTCGAGCAGGACTACACCCAGGCCACCACCATCAAGCTCGAGCAGAACTACCGCTCCTCGCAGACCATCCTGGACGCCGCCAACGCGGTGATCTCCAAGAACCCGAAGCGCCGGCCCAAGAACCTGTGGACCGCAGAGGGGGCGGGGGAGAAGATCATCGGCTACGCCGCCGAGAACGAGTCCGCCGAGGCCGAATGGATCGCCACCACCATCGACCGCCTGCAGGACGAGGACGGGATCCGGCCGGCCGACGTCGCCGTGTTCTACCGGACCAACGCGCAGTCCCGTTCGCTGGAGGAGCGCCTCGTCACCAAGGGCATCCCGTACCGGGTCATTGGGGGCACGAGGTTCTACGACCGCAAGGAGATCAAGGACGCGCTCGCCTACCTGCGCGTGCTGGAGAATCCCGACGACGACGTGAACCTGCGCCGCATCCTCAACGAACCCAAGCGCGGGATCGGGGATCGCGCCGAGGGCGCGGTGGCAGCCCTGCAGACGCGCCACCGGTCGACCTTCTTCGAGGCCCTCCGGCAGGCCGACCAGGCGCCCGCCATGGCCAGCCGATCGGTGAAGGCGGTCAACGGCTTCGTCCAGATGATGGACGACCTGGCCCAGGTGGCCGCCACCTCGAGTGCCGCCACCGTCCTGGAAGCGGTGCTGGAGCAGACCGGCATGCTCACCGCCCTGCGCTCCTCCGAGGACCTGCAGGACGAGTCCCGGGCGGACAACCTCGGCGAGCTGGTGGCCGTGGTCCGGGAGTTCGAGAAGAACAACCCCGGTGGGACGCTGGGTGACTTCCTCGAACAGGTGGCCCTGGTGGCCGATGCCGACCAGCTGCCGGACGCCTCGGACGAGGAGGGGGCGGAACTGGCCGAGCAGCTCGGCCAGGTCACACTCATGACCCTGCACACGGCCAAGGGCCTGGAGTTCCCGGTGGTGTTCCTGACCGGCATGGAGCACGGGGTGTTTCCGCACTCGCGTTCCATGACGGACGAGAAGGAGCTGGCCGAGGAGCGCCGCCTGGCCTACGTCGGGCTGACCCGGGCGCGCAAGCGACTGTTCGTCTCCCGGGCGGAGGCCCGGTCCCTGTGGGGGCAGCACCAGTTCAACCCGCCCAGCCAGTTCCTGGGCGAGATCCCCGAGGCCCTGTTGGACTGGGAGCGGGAGGGCTCCGCGCGCCCCGCCGGTTTCGCCGGTGGGACCTCCGGGGGGTGGGGCGCAGGCTCCATCGGCGGCCACGGGGGCCAGTACGGCTCGCAGTCCCGCTATCCGCAGCGGTTCTCCGGCTCCCACTGGGGGGCCGGCGGGCCGACGACCAACCGGCCCGCCCGCGCGTCGGGCAGCTACGCGGACGACGCGGAGCTGAAGGTCCCCCAGCGTGGGGCCGCCCGCACCCGGGTGCAGCCGCAGAAGGAGATGATCTCACTGAGCCCCGGCGATCCCGTGGAGCACGGGACCTTCGGCCGCGGCACCGTCCTGAGCCTCGAGGGCCAAGGGGACAAGATCGTGGCCAAGGTGAGCTTCAACGGCACCGAGAAACGGTTGCTGCTGCGGTACGCCCCGCTGAGCAAGGTCGAGTAACCGCCCGGTGGAATAACCGACCGGGCTCGCCGTGGACTAGGGTATGGGATGGAACGCCCGGGGAACCCCTGGGCTTCCGGCCGGCTTCCGCCGTGCCGGACATGCTCCGGTCGATGTCAGGGGTGGAAACGCCCTCGTCACTGCACTGTGGTGTGCCTGATGCCGCTCGCGGAATCCGACCGTCCCCGTTTTCGACGTAGAAGGACTGCAACCCGTGGACCTGTATGAATACCAGGCGCGCGATCTGTTCGAGGCACACGGTGTTCCCGTGCTGGCTGGCATCGTGGCGCAGACCCCGGAAGAGGCCAAGGCGGCCGCTGAGAAGATTGGCGGCGTCACCGTCGTCAAGGCCCAGGTGAAGGTCGGTGGCCGCGGCAAGGCCGGCGGCGTGAAGGTCGCCAAGACCGCCGACGAGGCCTTCCAGTACGCCAAGGACATCCTGGGCATGGACATCAAGGGCCACACGGTCCACCAGGTCATGATCGCCCAGGGCGCCGACATCGCCGAGGAGTACTACTTCTCCGTGCTGCTGGACCGCTCCAACCGCACTTACCTGGCCATGTGCTCGGTCGAGGGTGGCATGGAGATCGAGCAGCTCGCCGTCGAGCGCCCCGAGGCCCTGGCGAAGGTCCCCGTCTCCGCTCTGACCGGAATCGATGCCGAGACCGCCGCCGCCATCGTGGCCGAGGCCAACTTCCCCGAGGAGCTGCGCGGCAAGGTCGCGGACGTCCTGGTCAAGCTCTGGGATGTCTTCGAGAAGGAAGACGCCACCCTCGTGGAGGTCAACCCGCTGGTCAAGACCGGCGCCGGTGACATCGTCGCCCTCGACGGCAAGGTCACCCTGGACGAGAACGCCGATTTCCGCCAGGACGGTCACGCGGCACTGGTGGACAAGCGCACCGAGGACCCGCTGGAGGCCAAGGCCAAGGCCAACGACCTCAACTACGTCAAGCTCGATGGCCAGGTCGGCATCATCGGCAACGGCGCCGGCCTCGTGATGTCCACGCTGGACGTCGTCGCCTACGCCGGTGAGAACCACGGCAACGTCAAGCCCGCCAACTTCCTGGACATCGGCGGTGGCGCCTCGGCCGAGGTCATGGCCCACGGCCTGGACGTCATCCTGAACGATGAGCAGGTCCAGTCCGTGTTCGTGAACGTCTTCGGCGGCATCACCTCCTGTGACGCGGTGGCCCACGGCATCGTCAAGGCCCTCGAGATCCTGGGCGACGCCGCCACCAAGCCCCTCGTGGTGCGCCTGGACGGCAACAACGTCGAGGAAGGCCGCCGGATCCTCTCCGAGGCCAACCACCCGCTGGTGACCCTCGCCACCACCATGGACGAAGGCGCCGCCAAGGCCGCTGAACTCGCCAACACCGCGTCGGCTGACAAGTAAGGACCCCTCAACTCATGTCGATCTACCTGAACAAGGATTCCAAGGTCATCGTCCAGGGCATCACCGGCGGCGAAGGCACCAAGCACACCGCCCTGATGCTCAAGGCCGGCACCAACATCGTCGGCGGCGTGAACGCCCGCAAGGCCGGCACCACCGTGACGCACAGCCGTGCGGACGGCTCCGAGGTCGAACTGCCCGTCTTCGGTTCCGTGGCCGAGGCCATGGAGAAGACCGGCGCCGACGTCTCCGTGGCATTCGTGCCCCCGAAGTTCGCCAAGGACGCCGCGATCGAGGCCGTCGAGGCCAAGATGCCGCTGCTCGTGGTCATCACCGAGGGCATCCCGGTGCAGGACTCCGCCGAGTTCTACGCTCTGGCCGAGTCCCGCACCGACGCCGACGGCAAGCCGACCACCACGATCATCGGCCCGAACTGCCCCGGCGTCATCACCCCCGGCGAGGCGCTGGCCGGCATCACCCCGGCCAACATCACCTCCAAGGGTCCGATCGGGCTGGTCTCCAAGTCCGGCACGCTGACCTACCAGATGATGTACGAGCTGCGTGACCTCGGCTTCTCCACCGCCATCGGCATCGGCGGCGACCCGGTCATCGGCACCACCCACATCGATGCCCTCGCGGCGTTCGAGGCGGACCCGGAGACCAAGGCCATCGTGATGATCGGCGAGATCGGCGGCGACGCCGAGGAGCGTGCGGCCGACTTCATCAAGGCCAACGTCACCAAGCCGGTCGTCGGCTACGTGGCCGGCTTCACCGCCCCGGAGGGCAAGACCATGGGCCATGCCGGCGCCATCGTCTCCGGTTCCTCGGGCACCGCCCAGGCCAAGAAGGAGGCCCTGGAGGCCGCCGGCGTCAAGGTGGGCAAGACCCCCTCTGAGACCGCCGACCTGATGCGGCAGCTCCTGAAGGGCTGATCCGCCTCTCGCTCAACGACGCCGGCCC
>NZ_JALDXU010000032.1:0-30460 GCF_032154715.1 Citricoccus sp.
ACGGGCTCCACGCCGTACGTCAGGGGCAGCAGGATCGCGATCGTGGCGGCCGGGCCGAGGCCGGGCAGCACGCCGATCAGCATGCCGACGGTGACGCCGAGCAGGCAGTACAGGAGGTTGGCCGGGTCGAGGACGACGCCGAAGCCGTCCAGGACGGGCTGGAGGAAATCCATGGGGGTCCTTTGAAGTCTGCGGGGTCAGATCAGGTGGGGGATGGAGGTGCCCAGGGCGGCGATGAAGATGGCGTAGAACGCGGCGACCACGATCACGGAGTAGAGCAGCGCCGAACGCCAGCTCTCCCCGCCGAGGAATCTCATCCAGATGATGCACAGCGCCAGTGAGGGCACCTCGAAGCCGAGGAGCGGGACCAGGATCACCATGCCGATCAGGGTGAGGAACCCGACGAAGGTGATCGCCGAATATCTCGTGAACTTCTCGCCGTCCGCGCCTCCGTGGCGGCCGACGACCAGTTGGGCGAGGGCCAGTGCACAGATCAGGACACTGACGGCCAGCGGCCAGGTGCCGGCGTCCGGGTTGGTGACGTCGCCGACCCCGAGGCCGACCGCGACGATGACACCGAGAACGCCCAGGGCGAGCACCACCAGGGAGGCGGCCGCGTTGGCCATGGGTCCCGCCGGTGGCGGCCCCTCGGCGGCCCACTTCTCGGCCAGCTCCTCGGGAGTGAGGTCGGCGGGCTCGGCCGGATCATGGAGATCGGAGTGGTCTGCGGGGCCGGCGGAAGGAGCGGATTCCGGCTCCGTACCGGGACCGGCCGCGTCCGCGCGGCCGGCATTCTCGGGGGCGGTGGACATCATGGTGTCGCTCCATTCCTGGGCGTGCGGGGGATCGAGCCCGACGCCGGCTCGGCCGGGTCACGCGCGAGGCGACCGGGCCGGCATCGGGCAGCTGGCGGAGTACGGGGCTGGCGCGGGGGATCAGTCCCCGGTCAGTGAGATGCCGTGCTCCTCGACGAGCTCGGCGTACCGGTCCCGCAGGTCGTTCCATTCGGTGACGACCTCCTCGCCGGAGATCTCGTGCGGGGTCAAGAGATTGCCTTCGTTGAAGGACTGGTAGGACTCGGTGGCCAGGGTCGCGTCGGCGGCCTCCACCAGGCGGGTCTTCGTCTCATCCGGGAGGCCCTTCGGCGCGGCCAGCGCGCGGTACTGGGACACCGGGATGTCATAGCCGGCCTCGGTGGCGGTCGGGGTGTCCGGCAGGAACTCGTTGCGCTCGGCGGAGAAGGTCAGGATCGGCGTGACGGTGCCGGCGTCGATCTGCGGCTTGGCCTCGCCCAGCTGGATGGTGGCCACCTGGACCTGGTTGCCCATCACGGCGGTCAGGGCGGGGGAACCGGAGTCGAAGGGGACCTCGGTGCCCTCCACCTCCGCCTCGGCGAACAGGATGGCCTGGGCCAGCTGGGAGCCGGTGCCCACGCCGGTGGTGCCATAGGCGAGGTCCTCGGCGGCCTGGATGTCCTCGAGGGTCTCGAAGCCGGACTCCTCGGAGGCCACGAGCACGTAGTCGTCCTGGGACAGGCCCTTGATGACGTCCAGGTTCTCCAGGTCCACGGCCTCCTCCTCGGAGACGGCGAGCGGGGTGATGGTGATGAGGGAGGCGTTCAGCAGGACCAACTCGTGGCCGTCGGCTTCCTTGCCGGCCACCTCCTTGGTGGCCACGGCCCCGTTGGCGCCCGGCTGGTTGACCACGTTGACGGGCTGGCCGAGGTCCTCGGACATCCCCTCGCCCAGGGCGCGGGCGATGAGGTCGGTCGAACCGCCGGCGGCCTGGCCGACGGTCAGGGTGACGGGGCCCTCCGGAAAGGCGGCTGATTCGGAACCGCCGCCTCCGCCGACGTTGCCGCCGCACGCGGTGGCGGTCAGCAGCACGGTGACGGCTGCGGCGGACAGGGCTGTGCGGCGGGTGATGGTGGGTCTCATGTCCGAGCGCTCCTTGATATGGGGCAGTGGATACGGTGCGACGGGCTGTGAAGTGGCTCACGCCCTGGAAGAGTTCCGAGCCTAGGGAGGCCCTAGGATGCATGTCCAAACCCATTAGTGCATATTGTGATACCCGGAGGGCATCATGTTCACGCTCGACCAGATCCGGTGCTTCGTGGCCGTGGCTGAGGAACTCCACTTCGGACGCGCGGCCGAACGCCTGCAGATGACGCAACCCCCGCTGAGTCGTCAGATCCAGAAGCTGGAGCGTTCGCTGCAGGTCACGCTCCTGAACCGGGACCATCGCACCGTGGAGCTCACCGCTGCCGGCGTGGCCTTCCTGGCCGAATCCCGCGAACTGCTGGCCGCCGCTCAGCGGGCGCCCGCCGCGGCGCGCTCGATCGCCTCCGGGCAGGAGGGCATCGTCCGGATCGGCTTCACGGCCGCCGCCGGTTTCGGCGTCCTGGGGGAGTTGCTCACCGCGATCTCGGAGACGCTGCCCCGGGTCACCCTCGAGCTGTCCGAGCTGGTCACCCGGCACCAGGCGGCGTCCCTGCTGGAGGGCTCGCTGGATCTGGGCCTGGCGCGGCCGCCGTTCGATGCCGAGACGTTCGAGTCCCATCTGCTCCTGGCCGAGGACCTCGTCCTTGCCGTGCCCTCCGGGCACCCGCTCACGGAAGTGCGCGGGGGCGTCGGGGAGGCGGACCTGAGAGGAGTGCCCCTGATCATGCACTCGCCGCTGACCGCCCGGTACTTCTACGACTTGATCGTGCGCATGATCTCGATCGACCACGGGCAGGTGGTCCACACCGTCGGCCAGATCACCACCATGGTGGCCCTCGTCCGGGCCCAGCGGGGCGTGGCCTTCGTCCCGGCCAGCGCCCGGATGCTGGGCGTGGACGGCGTCCGTTACCTGGAGCTCGGCCCGGTGGCCCAGGGAGCCGTGCAGTTGCATGCCCTGTGGCACCAGCACAACGCCAACCCCGCCCTGAGGCGGGTGTTGGACCTGCTGGAAGCCGACGCCGAGTGACCTGGCCGAAGCCCCGCTCAGGGGCCGGCGTCGGCCCGGCGCCGGGCCCTCGCCACGAGCATTCGCCCTGACCATGCCGTCAAGGTATCGAAGGATACAAACTATGCCTTGGACAGGAATGACGGCGGCTTCCTACGGTGGTCAGTGAACGGCGAGGAAGCCGTCCAGCCCCCAGCGTGGAAGCCCCGCGTTGCCGACTAGGAGGATGGTCTTCGTGGCCCAGTACACCCCGCAGGAACTCGCCGCTCGCCTCAAGGAGGGCCTGCTCTCCTTCCCCGTCACGCCTTTCGACGCGGACCTGTCCGTAGACGAGACGGCTCTGCGCGAGCACGTCTCCTGGCAGTCGGGCCACGATGTCGCCGGCCTGTTCGCCGCCGGCGGCACCGGAGAGGGATTCTCCCTCACCGGTGAGGAGCACGCCCAGGTGGTGCGCGCCGCCGTCGAGTCCTCCCGCCCGGAGGTGCCGGTGCTCGGCTCGGCCGGCGGGTCCACCCGTCAGGCCATCGCTCAGGCACAGGCCTCCGAGGCCGCCGGTGCCGAGGGCATCCTCCTGCTGCCGCCCTACCTGACCGAGTGCGACCAGCAGGGGCTCCTGGAGCACGCCTCGGCCATCATTGGCTCCACCCGGACCGCGGCGATCGTCTACAACCGCGCCAACGCCATCTACTCGGCCGAGACCGTCGCCGAACTGGCCCGCCGCCACGAGAACTTCATCGGGTTCAAGGACGCCATCGGGGACATCGAACACCTCGCCAAGGTCTACGCCCGCAACGGCGACCGCATGTTCTACCTGGGCGGCCTGCCCACGGCCGAGACCTTCGCCCTGCCCCTGCTGCAGCTGGGCATGAGCACCTACTCCTCGGCGATGTTCAACTTCGTCCCCGAGTTCGCGCTCGACTTCTACCGCGATGTGCGCAACCAGGACCGGGACGCCGTCACGGAGAAGCTCAACCGCTTCGTGCTGCCGTACCTGGAGATCCGTGACCGCGGCAAGGGCTTCGGGGTCTCCATCGTCAAGGCCGGCATCCGGGCCATCGGCCGCCACGCCGGGGTGGTCCGCCCGCCGCTGCACGATCTGACCGAGCAGGACCAGGCGGACCTGGCGGCCCTCATCGAACAGGCCGGCATCCGTCCGGCGGCCCCGGCCTCCATCGCCTGACCCACTCCATCGCCTGAACGACCCGAAGGAGCACCCCATGACGACCACTCCCTCCACCGACACCACCCTGACCGGCCATTCGATCGTCGCCGGCTCGTCCCTGCCCGGAACCGGGGGCACCACACACGGGTACAACCCGGCCACCAACGAGCCCCTGGAGCCGGCCTACACGCTGATCGACAACGATCAGCTGACGCGGGCCACGGCCGCCGCCGAGGAGGCCTTCGCGTCCTTCAGCACCCTGGACCCGGAGACGCATGCCGCCTTCCTGGACCGGGTCGCGGACAACATCGAGGCGTCCCGGGAGGAACTGGTGGCCCGCGCGATGGCCGAGACTGGACTGCCCGAGGCCCGCCTGACCGGCGAGACCGGGCGGACCACCGGCCAGCTGCGCCTGTTCGCCCGCGTGGTGCGTCAGGGCGACCACCACGGCGTCCGCGTGGACCCGGCCCAGCCGGACCGCGCCCCTGCCCCGCGGGCTGACATCCGCCAGCGCAAGGTGCCGTTGGGGCCCGTGGCGGTGTTCGGCGCGAGCAACTTCCCGCTGGCCTTCTCCACCGCGGGTGGCGACACCGCATCGGCGCTGGCCGCCGGCTGTCCCGTGGTCTTCAAGGCCCACAACGCGCATCCCGGCACGGGCGAGATCGTCGGCCGGGCCATCGCGGATGCCGTCGAGGAGCTCGGCCTGCATCCCGGTGTCTTCTCCCTCATCTACGGTCCTGGCGCCTCCGTGGGCCAGGCGCTCGTGGCCGATCCGAGGATCAAGGCCGTCGGCTTCACCGGATCCCGCGGCGCCGGCACCGCCCTGATGGCCACCGCCGCCGCCCGCCCCGAGCCCATCCCGGTCTATGCCGAGATGAGTTCCATCAACCCGGTCTACTTCTTCGAGGGGGCCCTGTCCGGGAACGACGAGGCTGTCGAAGCGCTCGCCGCCTCCTTCGTCGGGTCCCTCACCGGATCCTCCGGTCAGTTGTGCACGGCCCCGGGCCTGGTGTTCGTCCCGGCCGGGACGGCAGGGGACCGCTTCGCCGCCGCGGTGTCCCGCTCCCTGGCCGAGCAGGCCGGGCAGACCATGCTCACCGCGGGCATCGCCACCTCCTGGACCGACGGCGTCGCCCGGCTGTCCGCGCAGGACGGGGTCCAGGCGGTGGGACAGGGGCAGGCCGGCCCCACCGAGAACTCCCCGGCGCCGGTGGTCTACGGCACCGATGTGGACACCTTCCAGGCCAACGAGATCCTGCACGAGGAGATCTTCGGCGCAGCCTCGCTGTTCATCCGCTACGGTTCCCTGGACGAGCTCATCGCCGCGACCCGCCGCATGGAGGGTCAGCTGACGGCCACCCTGCACCTGACCGACGCAGATCACGCCGGCGCGGCTCCGCTCATCCCGGAGCTGGAACGCAAGGTCGGGCGCATCCTCGCCAACGCCTGGCCCACCGGGGTGGAGGTGGGTCACGCCATGGTCCATGGCGGGCCGTTCCCCGCGACCTCGGACTCCCGGACGACGTCGGTCGGCACCTTGGCGATTGAGCGTTTCCTGCGCCCGGTGGCCTACCAGGATCTTCCAGAGGCCCTCCTGCCGGCACCGGTGCGCCAGTCCAATCCCTGGCACCTGAACCGCCGCGTGGACGGAGAGTTCACGGTGGCCGAACAGACCGGAGCACCACAGCGATGATCACGCAGCCCACGATCGCCGGCATCGAGGTCGTCCCCGTGGCGGGACACGATTCCATGCTGCTCAACCTCTCCGGGGCACACGGTCCGTTCTTCACCCGCAACATCGTCATCATCACTGACTCGGACGGCCGCACCGGTCTCGGTGAGGTACCCGGAGGGGAGAAGATCCGCGCCACACTCGAGGAGGCCGGACGTCTGATCACCGGCCGCCCCGTGGCCAGGTTCCGCAGCCTGCTGCGGGAGATCGCCGCCACCTTCGCCGATCGTGACCTCGGTGGGCGGGGGCTGCAGACCTTCGATCTGCGCACCACCGTGCATGCCGTCACCGCGATCGAGTCGGCCCTGTTGGACCTCCACGGCCAGTCCCTCGGCGTCCCCGTGGCCGAGCTGCTCGGTGACGGGCAGCAGCGGGATGCCGTTCCCATGCTCGGCTACCTGTTCTACGTGGGGGACCCCGATTCCACCGATCTGCCCTACCTGCGTGAGCCGGACGGGGCGGACGACTGGGAGCGCGTCCGCCGCGAGAAGGCCATGACGCCCCAGGCCGTGGTGCGTTTGGCCGAGGCCGCCCAGGCCCGCTACGGGTTCCAGGACTTCAAGGTCAAGGGCGGAGTTCACGCCGGGGATCTCGAGGTGGATGCCGTCGTCGCCCTCAAGGAGCGGTTCCCGGACGCCCGGATCACCCTGGACCCCAACGGGGGCTGGCTTCTGGAGGAGGCCGTGCGCCTGGGCCGGCGCATGCGCGGCGTGGTGGCCTACGCCGAGGACCCGTGTGGGCCCGAGGGCCGGTTCTCCGGCCGCGAGGTCATGGCCGAATTCCGGCGCGCCACCGGGCTGCAGACCGCCACGAACATGATCGCCACGGACTGGCGGGAGATGGCCCACGCCATCCGCACCAACGCCGTGGACATCCCGCTGGCGGACCCGCACTTCTGGACCATGGCCGGCTCCGTCCGGGTGGCGCAGCTGTGCCACGAGTTCGGCCTGACCTGGGGCTCCCACTCGAACAACCACTTCGACATCTCGCTGGCGATGTTCACCCATGCCGGTGCCGCGGCGCCGGGGGAGATCACCGCTCTGGACACGCACTGGATCTGGCAGGACGGGCAGGGGCTCACCGTGGATCCGCCGCGGATCTCGGGCGGCGAGGTCCGGGTCCCGGACGCACCGGGGCTGGGGGTCGAGCTGGACCGCGAGCGACTGGCCGAGGCACATCAGCTGTACCTGGAGGAGGGCCTCGGTGCCCGCGACGATGCGGTGTCCATGCAGTACCTCATCCCGGGGTGGGAGTTCGACGCGAAGCGACCCTGCCTGGTCCGCTGACACGGGCCGGTAGCATTCTGGCCTGTGGAAGGGGTATTGCTCGGATTCAGCATCGTCCTGATCATCATCGGGATCGGGCTGCTGTCCGCCGTGCTCCTGCCACGGGACACCACCCGTCAGATCCAGGTGGGCCTCACCCCGACGATCTACTACATCACCAACCCGCTGCTCATGGTGGTACTGGTGGCGGAGATCGACCTGCGGGCCCTCGTGGGTGTCTACGCGCCGGCTGCCCTGGCCACGGCGGTCGTCGCCGGTGGGGTGTACGCCCTGGTCAGCTGGCTGGTGCTGAAGCGCCCGGCGGCCCAGACCGCGGTGGGGGCCATGTCCTCCTCCTACGTCAACGCCGGTAACATCGGCCTGCCCATCGCCCTCTACGCGGTGGGCAGCTCCGTGCCGGCGGTGTCCGTGCTGGTGACTCAGTTGCTGGTGATCGCACCGGTCTACCTGACGCTCTTCGGGCTGCTCTCACGTCAGGCCGGTTCCGCCCAGCCCCGGTTGGCGCGCACGATCCTGCGCTCGGTGGCCAACCCCGTCACCGTCGGCACGGCCCTCGGCGCCGTCTTGGCGTTGGCGGACTTCACCCCGCCCGAGGTCCTCTGGACGCCGTTGGAGATGCTCGGCCAGGCCTCCATCCCCCTGCTGTTGTTCGCCTTCGGACTGTCCCTGGCCACCCAGCGCCCGTTCCGTGACCGCGCTCAGTTGCCGGACATCGTCTGGGGATCCGTGGTCAAGCTGGCCCTGATGCCGGCGGCGGCCTGGCTGCTGGGCGATCTCGCCTTCGGTCTTCAGGGTGCCGAGCTGTTCGGAGTGGTGGCGATGGCCGCCCTGCCCACGGCGCAGAACGTGTACCTGTTCTCCAGCCAGTTCAAGCTGCCCAACCTGCTGGTGCGGGACATCGTGTTCTCCAGTGCGGTGCTGTCCCTGCCGGTCATCCTGGTGGTCGCCCTGCTGCTGGGGCCCTGACCCGGAGCGTCTGAGGCGCCGGCCCGGAACCCTGACTACGGCCGGACAGGCTGCCCGCGGACGAGCGCGGCCACCCCGATCCCGCACAGCACCACTACGCCCGCCAGTGCGGCCGAGAGTCCCGTGAAGCCGAGGCCGCCCATGATCGGGCCCGCCGCGAGCGAGCTGACCGCCGCCGCCAAGGACATCACCGCGTCCGAGAAGCCCTGGGCGGGGACCCGGTCGGCCGGGCGCAGGGCGGCCACGAGCAGAGTGGATCCGGCCACCGTGGCGGCCGACCAGCCCAGGCCGAGCAGGATGAGGCCGGTCACCACGGCGGCGTGCTGATGGAGGAACCATCCCATCAAGGCCGCCGCGGCCACGAGCACCGTCAGCCCGGCACCGGCCACCCGGGCCGGGCCGAGGCGGTCCGCGAGCAGGCCCATGACGGGGGAGAGGGCATACATCCCGGCCACGTGCAGGGACAGGGTGAAGCCGATCAGCACCACCGTGTCCGGATGCTGCCCCAGCTCACTGCTCGTCAGCCCCGCCTCGTGCTGCAGGTGCAAGGGTGTCATGGACATCAGGCCGACCATCGCGGCGTGGGCGCCGGCCACGGTGAGCACGGCGGCCAGCGCGGTGGGCTGAGCTCGCACGATCCGCCACCCGGCGGCCCACCCGCCGGAGCGTGGGGAGATCCGGGCGCGCCCAGAGGGCCGGAAGCCAGGGGCGACGACGGCAGTCCCGGGCACCGCGGGGATGCTCGGCTCGCCTGCCCCGGGGCCAGGATCGGGCGCCATGGTCTCGGCGCCGTGCCCGGCCGACGTCGGGCTCTCCGCGGTCTCCTCCAGCCACCGGCGCAACAGGAGTGGATCCGGGCGCAGGCCGGTCAGGATGATGGCGGCGCCCACGGCCATGCCGGCGCCGGAGATCAGGAAGGGGCCGGCATGGACGGGCAGCCCGAGCCAGCCGGACACCACGGCGCCCGGGCCCACCATGTTGGGCCCCACCACGGCGCCCACGGTGACGGCCCAGACCACCACGGACAGATCCCGTCCACGGTGCCGCGGCTCGGACAGGTCCGTGACGGCGAACCGGGCCTGCAGGTTCACGGCGGCGGCGAATCCCACCAGGAAGGCGCCCAGCAACAGGACGGGGAAGAACCGGGTGACCACGGCGGCCACCATGAGGGCCTGCCCCAGCAGCCCTGCGGCCAGGCCGATCCCCAGGGCGACCCGCCGTCCGCGCCGTACCGCCAGGGTGGACAGTGGGATGGACACCGCCGCCGAGCCGAGCGTCATGGCGGTGTTGACAAAGCCGGCGGTGGACTCGGCGCCCGAGAGCTCCACGGCCAGGATCGAGCCCAGGGACAGCGTGGCGCCGTTGCCCAACCCGGAGAAGACCTGGGCGGTGCCCAGGACGCGGACCGCACGGCGCTGGGCCGCCCGGGCCTCCGGAAGCAGCGCTGGATCATCGGATAACGCGGAGTCGGCCACAGTGGACATTCTGCCCGAACATCGCTCGAGCAGCGCCCGGATGGTGCCCTCCGGCCGCCACGGTGCAACGCCCCGGGCCGTGCCGTACCTGCACTATCCTTGACGGGTGACTTCCTCCCAGGCTGACGACCAGACCCCAGCACCGGACCACCGGCCGGACACCCCGGACAACCCGCAGATCGCCGCTGACTTCCCGACCGTGCTCGTGGTGGACAACGGCGCCCAGTACGCCCAGCTGATCGCCCGCCGCGTGCGCGAGGCCAACGTGTACTCCGAGGTCGTCCCGCACACGCTCTCGGCCGAGGACATCCTGGCCCGCAAGCCCGCCGCCCTGATCCTCTCCGGCGGCCCCTCCTCGGTCTATGCCGAGGGCGCGCCCGGGCTCGACCCGGAACTCCTCGAGGCCGGCGTCCCCGTGCTGGGCCTGTGCTACGGCTTCCAGTCGATCGCCCAGGCACTCGGCGGCACCGTGTCCAAGACCGACACCCGGGAATACGGCTCCACCCGGCTGGAGGCCATCGGCTCCACCTCGGTGCTCTTCGCCGGGCAGGACGTGGACCAGGTCGTGTGGATGAGCCATGCCGATTCCGTGACCGAGGCCCCGGCCGGCTTCTCCGTCACGGCCCGCACCCCGGGTGCCCCCGTGGCGGCGTTCGAGAGTCCGGAGAAGAAGGTCTACGGCGTGCAGTGGCACCCGGAGGTCGGCCACTCCGAGCGCGGCCAGGAGGTGCTGCGCAACTTCCTGCACCACGGTGCCGGTCTGAAGGACACCTGGACCACCACCTCTGTGATCGAGGAGCAGGTCGAGTTGATCCGCGAGCAGGTCGGCGAGCACCGGGCCATCTGCGGTCTGTCCGGCGGCGTGGACTCCGCCGTCGCCGCCGCCCTGGTCCAGCGCGCCGTGGGAGACCAGCTGACCTGTGTCTACGTCAACCACGGCCTGATGCGCCAGAACGAGTCCGAGGAGATCGAGAAGGCGTTCGGCGCGGCCACCGGCGGCGCCAAGCTGATCATGGTGGACGCCGAGGACGTGTTCCTGGAGGCGCTGGCCGGCGTGACGGACCCGGAGGCCAAGCGCAAGATCATCGGCGAGAAGTTCATCCGCACCTTCGAGAAGGCGCAGGCGGACATCATCGCCGAGTCCCGCCATGACCCGGAGGCCAAGGACGTGAAGTTCCTGGTCCAGGGCACGCTCTACCCGGACGTCGTGGAATCCGGCGGGGGCGAGGGCACCGCGAACATCAAGAGCCACCACAACGTGGGCGGGCTGCCGGAGGACATCGAGTTCGAGCTCGTCGAGCCGCTGCGCGCCCTGTTCAAGGACGAGGTCCGCGCCGTGGGCTCCGAGCTCGGCCTGCCGGATGAGATCGTCTGGCGCCAGCCCTTCCCGGGGCCCGGCCTGGGCATCCGCATCATCGGCGAGGTGACGCGGGAACGCCTGGACCTGCTCCGCCAGGCCGACGCGATCGTCCGCGCGGAACTGACCGCAGCCGGCCTGGACCGCCACATCTGGCAGTGCCCCGTGGTGCTGCTGGCCGATGTCCGCTCCGTGGGCGTGCAGGGTGACGGCCGCACCTACGGCCACCCCGTGGTGCTGCGGCCGGTCACGTCCGAGGACGCGATGACCGCTGACTGGGCCCAGTTGCCGTACGACCTGCTCTCGCGGATCTCCAACCGCATCACCAACGAGGTGGACGGCATCAACCGGGTGGTCCTGGACGTGACCAGCAAGCCCCCGGGAACCATCGAGTGGGAGTAAGACCCCCGTCAGGAGGCGGATGCCGGGGAACCGGCCCGTTTCCCTCGGGGGAATCCGCGGTGCGCCTGTGTACCGTGGAACCAAGCATTGGTGCCCCGCGGCCCCACCGCACCGGCCGCCGTCGTGGGCAGGGCGGGGAGGCGGCCGGCGGCAGGAAGGACAACTGTGACTGAGCAGGACCCCCAGCAGAGCCCCGCGGCGCCTCGCCTCCACGGGGGCAGGGACACGGGCCTGCCCGACGACGGCCCCGCCGAGTCCGACTCCCGCCTCACCTTCCCGGCGTGGCTGGCCTCGCTGGGCTCGGGCACCGAGAACGACACGATGCTGCGCTTCGCCCCGTCCGGTGCGAACAGCATCGACATCTCGCACTCGCACCCCTCCGGGCTGAGCCAGTTCATGTCCGGGCGCCGCACGCGCCTGTCCACCCTGCTGAGGGACGCCGACGCGTTCCTGCACGCCCGCGGTGCGGCCCGTCAGCTGCGCGGCAAGATCCAGGAGCTGGCCGAGGACCGCGGCGTCGATGTCGGGTACCTGGCCACCGGCCTGGCGACTTGGCGCGTCATCGAGGACGGCCGCTCCACGCAGATGTCCGCGCCTGTGATGCTGGCCCGGCTGAGCCTGACGCTGCGGGGCGAGCAGGACGACTACGAGCTGCAGATCTCGGACCGGGCCCGGCTCAACCCGGCCCTCGCCCGCTACTTCCGGGACCACCACGGGATCGTGCTGGATGCGGACGACTACCTGCGCGCCGCCTACGCCACCGCCAAGCTCGAGCCCATGCCGGCCATGGAGTTGTTGCGCTCGCAGGGCCGCGAGGTCCGCGGGCTGGTGGTGGAGCACCGCCTGCTCGTGTCCACTTTCGCCGATCTGGCGGACACCGCGTCCGTGGACGTGGTGGACTCCACCCACCCGGTGGTCTCCGCACTGTATGACGCCGGTTCGGGCATGGTCCCGCGCCGCGCGGCACTGCCGGAGACGGGACTGCCGCCGGTCGACGAGCGGGACCCGAGCGCCGAAAGCCTGATCCTCGACGCGGACCCGTCGCAGCAGCGGGCCCTCGACCACATCGCGGCCGGCCACGACCTGGTGGTCGTCACCCCTCCCGGAACGGGCCAGACGCAGACCGCGGCCAACGCCGTGGCGCAGCTCGCCGGGGACGGCAAGCGCGTGCTCGTGGTGGCCGAGCGCACCGCCACCCTGGAGGACTTCCGGCGCCGCCTGGGCTCCGTGGACCTGGACTCGTTGGCGCTGGACATCCCGGCGGCGGCCACCCCCGAGCTGATGCGCCGTCAGCTCATCCAGGCCCTGCTGCGGGTGGAGCGGGCCCAGGAACCGGGAACCAACCGGCTCAACGCCACCCTCGTGGAGCGCCGCCACCAGTTGCGGGACCACCTGCGCAGCCTGCACAACGTGCGGGAGCGCTGGGGCTGCTCGCCCTTCCAGGCCATGCAGTCACTGGCCTCGCTCACCGCGATGGATCCGGCCCCCTCCACCACCGTTCGCCTCAAGCGCTCCGTGCTGGACGCCACCGTCAACCGTGAGGAGACCGCCGCGACGTTCATCCGCGCCGGGGAACTCGGGGCCTTCTCCCGCTCCTCCACGGAGAGCCCCTGGTACGGGGCGCGGTTGCGCAACGTGCAGGAGACCGAAGACGCCTACGGACTGGCCGAAGACCTGGCCGCCGCCCTGCCCGTGCTGCGAGAACAGCTGGACCAGGCCACCGAGCAGGCCCAGCTGGCCACCGGCGGGACCTTCGCTGAGTGGGTCCGCCAGATCCATTTGCTCTCCGCTGTCCGCGGTTCGCTGGACCAGTTCACCCCGGACATCTTCGACCGCCCGGTCACGGATCTGATCTCCGCCACGGCCTCCGGGCAGTGGCGGAAGCAGCACGGCGTCGAGATGTCCTCCATGACCCGTTCCCGGCTCCGCCGGGTGGCCAAGGAGTACATCCGCCCGGGCGTGCACGTCTCCGACCTGCATGAGGCCCTCGTGGACGTGCAGGACCAGCGCGCCGAGTGGACCCGCTGGGCCACCACCAAGCGCCACCCCTCCGTGCCGGCCGGCCTGGAGGCGCTCTCGGCCAAGGGCGCCGAGGTGGCCGGCCAGATGGCGCGGTTGCAGCGGGTCCTCGCCGAGCCGCGGCGGGAGTCGGGCCGGTTGGAGAATCTGCCGGTGGACGAGCTCAGCCAGATCCTGGACCGGCTGGTGGCGGATCAGGACACCCTCAAGACGTTGCCTGAACGCACGCTCGTCGGCGACCAGCTGCGGGAGCAGGGCCTGCAGGAACTCATGGCGGACCTGCAGCAGCGGGAAGTACCGACGGACCAGCTGCGGGCCGAGCTCGAGCTGGCCTGGTGGCAGTCCGCGCTGGAGGCGATGATCTCCGGCGACGACTACCTGGCCATGATGGACGCCGAGTCGCTGCGGAAGATCGAGGCAGAGTACCGCTTGGCGGACACCGCCCACCTGGAAGGCGGCAGTCAGCGCCTGAACTGGAAGATGACCCAGCAGTGGACCAGGACCGCCGGCATCCACCGGGCCTCGGCCCGCGTGCTGAGGTCCCTGCTCAAAGACGGCAACCCTGACCCGGAGTCGCTGTCCGGCCTCGAACCGGAGCTGCTCCAGTCCCTGGTGCCGGCCTGGACCACCTCCCCGCTCGCCCTGGCCGAGTTCCCGGCGGACATGGGCTTCGACGCCGTCCTGCTGCTGGACGCTGAATCCCTCGCCCTCAGCACCGCGCTGGGCGCGATCAGCCGCGGCCGGCAGGTGGTGGCGTTCGGCGACGGCACCTCCGGTTCGCCGAAGACCTTCAACGTCTCCGTGGACCCGACGGCTTCCGTGCTGCTGCCGCGCGAGGTGGACTCGGCGTTCACCGCCCTGGTGCGGGTGCTGCCGAGCGTCCGGCTGACCACCATGCACCGCGGGCTGGAGCGCAAACTCACCCGTCTGCTGGGCGAGCAGCTCTACGACTCGGCGCTGGACATGCTGCCCGGCGCCTCCGAACTGACCGGGGCGGACCATCCGGTGCGCGTGGAGTTCCTGCCCGGCGGGACCGGCATGCCCGGGGCCGGCGACGAGGGCGTGGAATCCACCGTGGCCGAGGTCAACCGGACCATGGACCTCGTGTTCGAGCACATCCGCCACCGTCCGGACGCCTCGCTGGCCGTCATCACGGCGAGCCAGTTGCATGCCCGCCGCGTGGCTGAGGCGATCCGGTTGAACCTGCCGAACAACCCGTGGGCCGCCGCCTTCTTCAACCGGGACCGGGAGCCGTTCGTGGTGGCCCCCATGGCCCGGGCCCACGGCGTGGTCCGGGACCACATCATCTTCAGCCTCGGCTACGGCCGGACGCCGCATGGACGCGTGGTGCACCACTTCGGGCCGTTCTCCGAGGCCGGTGGCCGCGAGCTCTACGCCACCGCCCTGACCCGTGCCCGGCAGCGCCTGCACGTGCTGACCTGTGTGCACCCGGACGACCTGGATCCGCAGCGGCTGGGCAACGGTGCCTCGGACTTCTACGGGCTCCTCGAGGCCTATCTCAAGGACACCGGGCACACCACCTCTCCGCGTCCGCGGGACCCCCTGGTGGCGGACCTCTCCGACCGCCTGGCTCATCGTCATGCCACCGTGCTGCCGGACTTCGCCGGGAGCATCGACCTGGCCGTCTGGAACCCCCTGGGCCTGCCCGCCTGGGAGGCACAGTCCTCCCCGGAGCAGGCCATTCCCGTCGCCATGTTCTCCGATGGTTCCGAGGCGTACCGCCGGATGACCGTGCGCGAGCGGTCTCGTCAGGTACCTCAGCAGCTCGAGCGCAGCGGCTGGCGCTACCACGCCCTGTGGACCATCGACGTCTTCTCCGACCCGGCCGGATGCGCCCGGACCATCGCCGATTACCTGGGTCTGCCCGCGGCCGAGGACGGGCCCGTGGAACCGAGCGGCCCCGGAGCCGTGGAATCCCTGGCCCTGCCCGAGGCCGCGATGCCGGTCCCCTCGTCGGAGGATTCACCGGAGGACTCGGAAGCCGTGGAAGTCTCGGATGGCGCTGGGTCGTCCGACGCGGTGTTCGACGGTGCGGTGTTCGACGGTGCTGCCGCCGAGCATCACCGTGACGATGCGCACGCTGATGCGCACCAGGACGATGGCACCCGCTGACCCCGAGCGTCCGGTTGCTCACCGTCGCGGTCAGCGCCGGGCGGACGCGCCCGGCACCGGTCCGGCGTCCGCCGACGGGCCCGAACCGACCCTGGGCGAACCGGGTGGCGCCGCATCCTCAGCGGCCTCGGCGACATCGGTGCCATCGGTCTCCGGCCAACACGACGAACGGTTGTCCGATCAGCGCAACCTGTCGGAACGTGAACGCTGGCTGCTCGAACAGCGCCCGCCGCACTGGGACTGACGCACGGGGACTGACGCAGGCTACGGTTCCGGTGCCACCAGGAGCGTGAGGCCCTGATTCACCGCGGCCGCCGCCAGTTCCGGGGCTCGTTCCTCGGTCGCGGCCAGGACCAGCACGGTGGCCAGTTCCGTGGAGCGGTCCTGCAGCACCTCGATGTTGGCCTCCAGCACGCTTCCGTCCGTTCCCACGACGTCGATGCGGTCTCCGGCTGCCACCAGGTCCACGGCGTCGGGGCTCGCGAACCTCACGGTCACGGCCCGATGCCCGGTCGGGACCACCGGCCTGCGGTGGGACTCCCCAGCCCCGCCAGAAGATGCGGTACCCCCATCTGGAGAGGCTCGGCGGTGCCCTTCCTGGACCGCCGCCATGGCGACGTCACCGGCCGCTACTGCCTCCGCCCCGGCATGCTGGGATTCTGACCCGACCGAACCGCCTTGACCGCCTGAACCGCGCGGACCGCCCGGGGCGCCCTGGCCACCCGAGTCGGCCGGACCGCCGAAGGCCTTGCCCAGGAGCAGGACGACCGCGAGGACAAGCGGTAGGGAGGCCAGGGCCAGTTTCAGCCGGTTGCGCCGTCGGGAGGAGGCGACTGGAGGACGGGACCGGCCGGCGTCGTGCTCCACGAGGTGTGGAGGTGGGGGAGTGGCCATCCGCCGGCGCACGGCGCGGCGATACCGCCGCAGCTCGCGGCGAGGAGAAGGCCGCCTTCGGGATCGGGTCGCCGATGGTGGAGAGGCCCGGGACGTCCGGGACGGGGCGGTGGGTGATGACATGCCTTGATCCCATCAAGGAGTCCAGCTGCCGGCTACCGCCGGAGGGGAAATTGTGGACGGCGCAGAGCGGTCCGTCGACTGTGGAGGGCAGTTCTGCAGGCCGGCTTCAGGCGTAGAGGTCCGTGGCCAGCTCGAGCATGGCAGTGACCGCCTGAGAGGGACGGACGAGGTCGGGCAGGATGATGGACACCGGGACGGGCCGCACGGCCGGCCTGATAGGGCGGACCACCAGCGGGCGCCCCTCGTAGGATCTGTCCCCGACGGGTTGCTGCACGAGGATCGCGTAACCCATGCCTCGCCCCACCAATGATCGGGTGACCTCGTAGTCGGTGGTGCGGAACCGGATGTTGGGTTGGAGTCCTGCCGAGTCGAACATCATCATGGTGTTCTCACGGCTGGGGTTCACATCCAACAGGATCATCGGTTCGTCGGCGACGTCGGCCAGTGCGAGCTCCGTCCGGCTGGCGAGCGGATGGTCTTCGGCCAACACCATCATGGGTTCGGCGTTGTAGAGCCGCTGCCGTCGCAGTCCGGCGGGGAGGGAGAGATCGTAGGCGATGGCGATGTCCAGCTGCCCCGCTGCCAGACGTTGTTGCACCTCCGTTTGAGGACCGTCGAAGAAGTCCAGCTCGACCAGCGGGTGAAGCGTGCCGTAGTGGTCTATCAGCCTGGCGAGGACCGTGGGTGCCAGCGTCAAGTAGCACCCGATGGTCAAGGAGCCGCGAAGTTCCACACCGGTGTCGCGCGCGTGTAGCTCCAAGTCCGTCGCCTCGTTCAGGAGACTCTTGGCGCGATCAAAGACATAGCGGCCCGTGGCCGTCAGTGTCACGCCGTGCGCCTTGCGTCGGATGGTGAGCTGAGCATCGAACACCTTCTCCAGGCTGTTCAGCCCGCCGGAGACCGCGGACTGAGAGACATGGAGTGCTTCAGCGGCGCCCGCAATACTGCCCTTCTCGGCGACGGCAACGAACGTCTCCAGCTGTCGCAGGGTATATCGCGCCATGGGCACCTCACGTGGAGCGTGGATATTGGTCAGATTTTTGCACTTTACCCGAGGATATGAGCTGGACCACATTAGAGGGAGTTCCAGCACCACGCCGACGGCGACGAGGAGATCACGATGAGCATTCCGGGAACCCAGGACACCGCGGCCTGTCCCTTCACCGGCGAGCAGCCGGACGGGCAAGCCGACCGCTCCGCGCCGTCAGCCACTTTCTCCACCACACCTGCGGTGCACGCTCCCAGCGCCGCGGGCGTCAGCGATAGCAGCACCACGGAGGGGACCTCGATACGCGAGGCTCCCGTGGCCGACTGGGTCACCATTCCGGACCTGTACCGTGATCCGTTCCCGATCTACCGGCGCATGCGCGAGGAAGCCCCCGTCCACTGGGTCCCGGCCGTCAACCGGTACATGGTCACCAGCTATGCCGCCTGCCACACGATCGAGCAGGACGCTGAGACGTACTCCGCCAACGAGACCGATTCGCTCATGAAACGTGCGATGGGGCACTCCATGCTGCGCAAGGACGACCCGGAGCACAAGGTGGACCGCGACTCCTACGGCACGACGCTGCGCCCGGGAGCCATCAAGAAGCACTGGAACGAGATCTTCGAGTCCAACAACGCCACGTATCTGGACGAATTGGTGGCCAAGGGTCCCGGTGCGGATTTCGTGTGGGACTACGCTGCGCCCTATGCCGCGGAGAATCTGCGGCTGATCTGCGGCTTCCACAATGCCACGCAGCAGGACATGCAGCGCTGGAGCCAGACCATGATCGACGGCACCGGCAACTACGCGGACGACCCCGAGGTCTGGGCGAAGAGCGCAGCGTCCTCCGCCGAGGTGGACGCCGCCATCGACGAGATGCTGCCCTATCTCCGCGAGCACCCGGACGCCTCGTTGCTGTCCGGGCTGGCCTCCCTGCCGATCCCGCTCGAAGCCATCCGGGCCAACCTCAAGATGACCATCGGCGGCGGCCTGAACGAGCCGCGCGATGTGCTGGCGACCACCGTCTGGGCCCTGCTGAACCACCCGGACCAATTGGCCTCGATCCAGGGCGAGCTCAAGCTCTACGCCACGGCCTTCGAAGAATCCGTCCGCTGGGTGGCCCCTATCGGCATGTACCCGCGGCAGACCACCCGGGACACCGAACTGGAGGGCGTGCACCTGGCCGAAGGCTCACGCGTCGGCGTCGTCCTCGGCGCCGCCAACCGTGATCCCGCCGTCTTCGCGGATCCCGAGACGTTCAACATCCACCGGCCCAAGAAACCCCACCTGGGCTTCGGCGGTGGAGCACATTTCTGTGCCGGCACGTGGGTCGCCCGTGCGCAGGTGGCCCAGATCGCCATGCCCGCGCTCTTCGATCGACTGCCCGGTCTGCGCCTGGATCCAGACCACGAGGCCGTCGATGCCGGCTGGGTCTTCCGGGGACTGACCAGAATGCCCGTCCTCTGGGGCTGAGCGCCCCGTAGGCCGTCCAGACGACAACCAGGAGAGCCGTGAACGCAACACTGTCCGAGAAGGGGTCACGGTCGACGCAGCGACGCGTCGCCTTCGCCACCATCGTCGGCACCACCATCGAGTGGTACGACTTCTTCATCTACGCCACAGCTGCCGGCCTGGTGTTCGCCCACGTGTTCTTCGCGCCGGCCGGGGAGTCCATCGGGCTGCTGCTGGCCTTCGCGTCCGTGGGCATCAGTTTTCTCTTCCGTCCGCTCGGCGCGTTCCTCGCCGGACACTTCGGGGACAAGATCGGCCGACGCCCCATGCTGGTCGTGACGCTCGTCCTGATGGGGGCCTCGACCACGCTCATCGGCGTTCTGCCGACGTACGCGACGGCGGGCATCCTGGCACCCGTGATGTTGCTCCTGCTGCGGATCCTGCAGGGGATTTCGGCCGGTGGGGAATGGGGTGGGGCCGTGCTGATGGCCGTCGAACACGCTCCCGCCGGCGGTCGCGGTCGTGCCGGGGCGTTTCCGCAGCTGGGTGTCCCGCTGGGCATGTTGCTCGCCTCGGGGGTCACCGCCGTCATGACCGGATGGATCGCGCCCGGCGAGGCCTTCATCGAGTGGGGCTGGCGTGTGCCGTTCCTGCTGAGTGTCGTGCTGATCGGTGTGGGCTACCTGGTCCGCCGAGCCGTCGACGAGTCACCGGTGTTCGAGGAGATCGCCGCGAAGAAGCAGCAGACGAAGGTGCCCATCGCGGAATTGTTCCGCAAGCACTGGCTGCTCGTCCTGCTGGCGGCGCTGGTCTTCGCGGGCAACAATGCTGCGGGCTACATGGCCACCGGGGGCTTCATCCCCAGCTACGCCACCGGAGAGTCTGTCGGTCTGGACCGCACCGACGTCCTGCTGGCGGTCACATTCGCCGCTGCCACCTGGTTCCTCTTCACCTTGCTGTCCGGTGTCCTGGCAGACTGGATCGGCCGGAAGCGGACCTACTTGATAGGTTTCATCGCGCAGGCGCTGATGGTCTTCCCCTTGTTCTGGCTCATCGACACCGGATCCCTGCCGTTGCTGTACCTGGCGCTGGGACTGTTCACCGTGGGGCTGGGGCTCAGCTACGGCCCGCAGGCGGCCTGGTACAGCGAGATCTTCCCGGCGTCTGTCCGCTTCTCCGGCGTGTCCATCTCCTATGCACTCGGGGCCATCCTGGGAGGGGCGTTCGCGCCGACGATCGCACAGGCCCTGATCAACTCCACCGGAAGCAGCGCCAGCGTGTCGCTGTATCTGCTCGGCATGACCGCGCTGTCCGTGACCGCCGTTCTCATGCTCCGCGACCGTCCGGGGATCAACCTGTCCATCAACAACCAAGCCGAACAGGAGGTCGGCGCGACCGTGTTCGACCACAGGCGTGCGCCGGCCATCGAGAGGACCCCGGAGTTCGAGGAGACGCGGGTCTAGGGCCAGCACGGGCCCCGGCCCGGCGTCGGCTGGAGGGTTCGCCAGCTACGCGGCAGAACTCGACGACGTGGACGACGTCGACGAAGCGGACGAGGCGGACCCGGAACCCGCCGAGCTTGCACCAGACGACTCCCCGGAGGAGCCGGACGAGGAACTGGACGAGGAGCCGCTGTCAGAACTCGAGCTGGAGGAGCTCTCTGTGGAACCGCTCGAGGAGCTGTCCGCGGCCAGCGTGGAGGAGGCCTTGGAGCCGGAGCCCTCGGAACGGGAATCGTTGCGGTAGAAACCGGATCCCTTGAACACCACGCCCACGGAGTTGAACTTCTTGCGCAGGGTGCCCTCGCACTCGGGGCAGGCGGTCAGCGAATCATCCGTGAACGACTGGACGATGTCGAACTCATGGCCGCAGTCCTTGCAGGCGTAGGCATAGGTGGGCACCGAACGGTCCTCTCAACTTGGCACTCTCACGTTTCGAGTGCCAAGTCTACACCTGACGGAACCACGTGAAGCCGTCCGCGGTGACGGCTCCGTCGACCGGTTCATCGAACTCCGAGGTGGGCACCTGGCCCCGCGTCATCAGTTCCTGCCGGAACACCATCGCCACCGTGACGGGGACCGCCGACGGTGCCGGGCCGGCGTCGGGCGCGGGGGCGGCATCGGTGCCGGAAACACTGGAGGTGCTGGACGCGGAACGCTGACGGTACAGGGCGGCCAGGAAACGGTCGTAGTAGCCGCCGCCCTGGCCCAGGCGGAAGCCGCGGGTGTCCACCGCCTGAGCGGGTACCAGCACGAGGTCCACCGTCTCCATCGTCTCCACGCCGAGGCGTGCGCCCACTGGTTCGTCGATCGGCGCCATTGAGCTGCGGGCCACGTCCACGCCGGGATGCCAGGCGGTCCAGGACAGCTGCCGTCCGGGTTCCGTGATGGGGACCAGGACCTCGACGCCGGCCCCGTGCAGTGCCGCGAGCAGCGGCCCGGTGTCCGGCTCGGCACCATAGGACAGCACCGCGGCGACGCGGCGGTGCTGCGCCCGCGGCAGATACCAGTCGAGGATGGTGGAGGTCAGGTCGGCAGACTGGCGGCCCCGATCGGCCGGGTCCAGCTCACGCCGGCGGGCCCGCCAGAGGGTGCGGAAATCCTGCTTGCGGTGCTTCAGCACCTCCTCCGGGCTCTCGCCTCGGTTCCCGGTCAGGGACGCGGAATACTGGGCCTCTGCTCCCTCCGGTGAGGGGGAGGAGGCTGACGGGTTGAACGACTCGTTGAACGACACGCTCCCATTCTGCCTCCCTCCCGCAACCACTCGACTTTGAGGGCGAAGATCAGTACTTTTTTCTGCCCGCAAAGTCTGCTGGAGGACGGGCATCGCCTCTCCGACCTAGGATCAGGCACATGCCGCCTGCCACCACCCTCGGGACGACCCATCGCTGGCCTGTGTCCCTGGAACACGGGGACCTCGTGCTGCGCCCGTTCCGCCGCTGGGACCAGGAGGAGTGGACGTCACTGCGGGCCCGCAACCGGGACTGGCTCCGCCGCTGGGACGCCACCAATCCCGAGCCGGCCACCGCTCTGAAGAGCTATGCCGAGATGGTCAAGGTCCTCAACCGCTCCGGCAAGGCCGGGACGGCGCTGCCGTGGCTGATCTGCGTGCGGACGTCCGCCGCCGGACCGCCGGTGGTCGCCGGACAGTTGAGCGTGTCCTCGATCGTGCGCGGTTCGGCGCTCTCGGCCTCGCTGGGCTATTGGATCGACCAGGCCCGGGCCGGGCAGGGGCTCGTACCGACCGCCGTGGCACTGGCCACGGACTACTGCTTCACCACGCTCGGGCTGCACCGGATGGAGATCAACATCCGGCCGGAGAACGTCCCCAGCCGGCGCGTGGTGGAGAAGCTCGGCTTCCGGCACGAGGGGATGCGCCGGGACTTCCTGCACATCGACGGGGCGTGGCGGGACCATGACGCCTATGCCCTGACCGCTCCCGAGGTCCCGGAAGGGCTGCTCGGCCGATGGGAAGGGCGCTGAGGAGCTCGAATCTGCGGCGACACGGCAGTCATATCGTGGCGAATCACACCGGTGTAGTTCGCGGCCGGTACCGTTTGAGGGGTGGATGCAGGCACAGGTAGTCTTGAGGAGTCGCTCAGCCTTGCACTGGGCTTCCTTCCGGACATTCACCTGCACGGATCACTGGTGCTGTGTGCACTGGTGGTGGCGTGGTTGATAGCCATCTACCGGAGGGCGAACAAGGAGCCCCAGCCCAGGAGCCACCGGAGGAAGACCATGAAGCGCACCGCCCCGTCCATGCCTCGGAAGAATGCCCGTCCCGTGGACGCCGCGAAGGACTCCGCCGCCGGCTTCCGGGTCAAGTGGGACCGGACCATCATCGCCGCCGTGGCCGTGCTGGCGACCCTCACCTTCCTCGGGACCGGCATCGCGGCCGCGTTCGGCGCGGGGACCCTGCTGGTGTCCGGCATCGCCGCGGCCGTCGCCGTGGCCGGCCTGGCCACCCTGCGTGCCCTGGCCCTCCAGGACCGCAAGCGGCGCAAGGACCGTCGGATCGAGAGCGCCTTCGATGACGCCATGAACCCCGTCCTGCCGAACACCGCGCCGGCCGCGCCCACCACCGGACCGACCCGCGTGTTCGATGCGGCCGCCGGTTCCACCTCCGGGCGTGGTGTGGGGACGGCGCCCGCGGAGAAGCCGGCCACCGCGCCGACCACCGGGCGGGACGCCACCGAGCAGGTGTCCCGTGAGGCAGCGGCAGACGAGGGTGCCTCGTCCCTGCCGTCCGTCCCCCGCCCCACCTACCTGGACGCCGAGGAAGCCCACCGGCTGGTGCCGGCTCCGATGGCCAAGCCCGAGTCCCCGCAGGCCAGCCCCGGCGTCAAGCTGAAGTCCGGCGTCTCCGCGGAGTACCGCGCCCAGGTCGAGGCCACCGCCAACCGCACCCTGGACCTGGACAAGGTCCTGGAACGCCGCCGGGCCGTCTGAGACCCGGACCGGTACCGATGCGCAAGGGCGCGCACCGGGACGAGGCGGAGCATCGGCAGGTGCAGTACCTGTCCTCGGCAGCTGTCCGAGGCCGCCTCGGCGAGGTCCTTGACGGACAGGGCTATCACCTCGAAAGCGCTGAACTCGTCGATCTCCAGCACCGTCCCGGTGCCGGGGCCACCGGCGTCTTCCGCGTCCGCGTTGCCGGGAACCAGCCCGAAGAGCTCTTCGTCGCCCTGACCGCGGAAGCCGTGCCGGATGACGCCGTCCTGGCGGCAGGCGAGGATTCCGACGCCACCTGGTCGGCCTGGTTCCATCCGCACGACCCGTTGCTCACCGGCCTGGCGCTGGCGTCCGACCCGACGTCGGTGGCCGCGCTCTGGGGCCGCGGCGGGACCCTGGTGGACCTGCAGACCGTCAGCTACCGCCCGCTGCGGCGAGCCGTCCTGCGCGCGGTGGTGACGGGCGTCCCCGGGGCCGCCGGCGCCCCTGACCCCTCCGCCACCGTCGAGACCCCAGGGGCGTCCGGGAGCCGCACCCTCTTTCTCAAGGTCATGCGCGCCGGCCTCGCCACCCGGCTCCACCACCGCCACACACTGCTGGCGGCGGCCGGGGTGCCGGTACCCGTGGTCCTCGGCCCCCCGGTCGCCGACGTGCTGGCCTTCGAGCAGGGCGAGGGCGAGGTCCTGGCCAACGCGATCATGGCGAACGGGGCACGGCAGGTGGAACCGGCCGACGTCGTGGGGATCCTGGACCGGATGCCGGCCGAACTCGTGGAGTTGACGCGGCGCGAAGCCTGGTCTGACCGCACGCCCGACTACGGGCACGCCGCCGCCACCGCCCTGCCGGACCAGGCCCGGCGGATCCGGTCTCTCGTGGACCACCTGCAGCGGCAGCTGACCGTCACGGACCGGGGACCGGTGGTGCCCACCCACGGGGACTTCTACGAGGCCAACCTGTTGGTGAGGCAGAACCGCATCAGCTGCGTGCTGGACGTCGACGGGGCAGGTCCGGGCCACCGGGTGGACGACCTGGCCTGCTTCCTCGGGCACCTCGCCGTGCTGCCGGCCGTCGACCGCCGGTACGTCCACGTGGACGAGGCCCTGCGGCGCTTCCACGGCCACTTCGCGACCGGAGTCGACCCGGCGGCGCTGGCGTGCCGGTCCGCCGCGGTGGCGCTGTCCCTGGTGGCCGGCGCTCGGGACTCTGGCCGGCGGGACTGGCAGGGATCGGCCCGGCAACGGCTGGACATCGCCGAATCGCTCCTGGACCTCTAGCCCGGCGGACGTCACAGGATTCCGAAAATCCACGACATCAGGGCGCCAGGACTCCAGGGCCCCGAGGTCCTCCGATCCCGGGATCTGCCTCAGTCACCGGCGGGCTGGTAGTCCTTCTCGTCCACCAGGCGGTAGCCGACCCCGCGCACGGTGGTGAACCGGGTGACGCCGAGCTTGTTGCGCAGGTAGCGCACGTAGACGTCGACCACGTTGGAGCCCGGATCGAAGTCGTAGCCCCACACCCGGGACAGCAGCTGCTCGCGGCTCAGGGCCTGGCCTGGATGGCGCAGGAAGGTCTCGGCCAGGGAGAACTCGCGGGCGGACAGATCCACCTCCACGCCGCCGATGGCCGCCACATGCCGGATCGGATCCAGCTCCAGGTCGGCATGGCGCAGCACCGGGTCCGCCGGGGCGGACGACGAGGTGCCCTCGCGGCGCAGTCTCAGCCGCACGCGGGCCACCAGCTCGGCGAAGCGGAACGGCTTGGGCATGTAGTCGTCCGCCCCGGAGGTCAGCCCCGTGACGGTGTCCTCGCCGGAGGCGCGCGCCGTCAGGATGATGACCGGCAGGCCCGGGTCCTGGGCCCGGATCTTCTCCAGCACCGTGAAGCCGTCGATGTCCGGCAGGCCGAGGTCGAGGATGACGAGCTCGAAGCCGCCGGTCAGGGCCAGGACGAGCCCTTCGCGCCCGGTGGCGGCCACGGTGGTGGCCAGCCCCTCGGCCCTGAGGCCCTTGGCCACGAACGAACTGATGCGCGGCTCGTCTTCGATCATCAGGATTTGGCTCATGCCGCACCGTCCTCGGGGTGGGTAGCTGTGCTCACTGGAGAACCTACCTGCCCGGCGTGGCCGCCGTCCGCTCCACCACGCTCGGTGACGTCCGGAAGGCCGTCCGCCGGGCCGTCCAGCGGCAGGTCGATGTAGAAGGTGGATCCGATGCCGGGCGCCGACTGGACGTCCACGCTGCCGCCGTGGGCCTGGACGATGGCCGTCACGATATTGAGGCCCAGCCCGGATCCCTCGGCACGGGTGCTGTTGGAGCCCCGTCCGAATCGTTCGAAGATGCCCTCCCGGTCCTCGGGACGGATGCCGATGCCCTGGTCCCGCACCCACAGACGCAGGGAGCCGGACAGCGCCTGCGAGCCGAGGGAGACCTTCGAGCCCTCCTCCGAGTACTTCACGGCATTGGACGCCAGCTGCAGCCAGGCCTGGGTGATGCGCTGGGCATCCAGGGACACGGTCACATCGGCCGCATGGTCCAGGGTCCAGATCCGGGGTCCCAGCGGGGAGGCCTTGCCCAGCACATCGCGAGTGAGGGTCCCGACGTCGGTCGGTGCGGTACTGACGAAGTCCGGCCGGCCCGACTTCGCCAGGGTGACGAGATCGTCCACGAGCAGCCGCATCCGGTCCAGCTCGTCGAGGGCGATCTCCCGGACCTCGCGGACATCGGCCGCGTCCTCGGCATCCTGCAACTCCAGATGTCCCTGGACGATGGTGATGGGGGTGCGCAACTCGTGCCCGACGTCGTCCAGCAATTGCCGCTGGGAGGAGAACGCGCCCTGGAGGCGGTCCAGCATCTCGTTGAAGGTCTCGGCCAGCTCGGCCACGTCGTCCTGACCGGACACCGGGACGCGGCGTCGCAGATCCGTGCCCGAGATCTCCGCCGCCGTGGACTGCAGGATACGCAGGGGGTGGAGCAGCCGGCCCACGAGGAGCCACCCGGCTACGCCGACCACGATCATGACGCCGAAGCCGACGAGGCCGTAGGTCAGGAAGGTGCTGTCCACATCGCCGAGCTCCGCCGAGAAATCGTAGGCGAGGAGCATCAGGGACGGTGCCGAGTCATTGTCGAAGTGGATCGGCACGGCCACGGCCCGGTACGTGGTCTGGGCGGTGGTGATCGTCTGGATGGCCACGCCCTCCGCACCGGATTGGTCCGCGGCCCACTGCACGAGTTCCGGGTCCGACTCGAGGCGGAGCTCCACGGCGGAGGACGCCGTCCAGCTGATCTCCCCGTTCTGGAATCCCAGCATGCCCTCGTGCTCGGCCGGCAGGGTGCGCTGCATGGCTGTGAACACCAGCTGGTCGGAGGCGGAGAACGGGTCGCCGCTCGCGGGATCGATGCCCTCCTGCGCGAGGATGCGGAACTCCTGGACCGACCGCGTCAGGGAGTCGTCGACCTGGCGGGCCATGCCACTGCGCTGCAAGGCGTACGCCGTCGCCCCGGAGAGCAGCAGGGCCACAGCGGTGAGGAAGACGAGGAGGGCGACCACCCGGGTGCGCACGGGCAGGGCACTCCAATTGGTGACCAGGGCCCGGAGGGTCCGCCAACGGCCGCGGGGGGGCGGGGATTGCTCCCGGGCCGGCGACGTTGGGTGCGTTCCCGGGGGAATGGTCATCCCCACGCCCGAGGAATGCGGTGTCGATCAGTCGTCATCATCGTCATCCTCCCAGTCGTCATCGTCGTCATCATCATCCCAGTCGTCGTCATCGTCAGACGTGGGCTGCTGAGGTGCGGGGTTCGGCACCGGCTGGGGGGCCGGCACGGCGGGACGCGAGCCGGAACCGGCGTCACCCGAACCAGAGCCACCGGATCCGGATCCGCTGGACCCAGTACCGCCCTGGGCCGGTGCGGTGGTCGACGGACCGGGCTTGGAGGAGATCTGGACCCGAGAGGACGGGGGCTCGGCGGCAGCTCCGGTCGCGGGTGCGGACGAACTGCCGGACGACGGCGAAGCCGGCGACGAGGAGGCAGAAGTGGAGGGGGAGGCCGTGCTGGGCGGCGTGGAGGCGACGCCGGCCGAGGACGGAGCGTTGCGTTCACTCGCGGACGGGGCATCACTCACGGCGATCATCGCGCCGAGGTCGACTGGCCTCGGTTGAGCGGAGACCACGGCGATGCCCAGGGCTGCCATGACGGCGACCACCATCATGATGACGGTGGCCTTGAGTCCCTTCCCGGCGTTCTTCATGCTCCCTATGATCGCGCGCGAACATGAGGTCCAGATGAGAAACCGACCCGACCGCAGAAGAAACCCCGGAAAGTGCGGGAGGACGGAACTGCGGCTGAGGTGACGCAGTGTCCACTTCGGTGCCCACCTCGGTGTCCAGGCCTCAGCCGGCCGTGCCCGTCTGGCCGGACTAGTCGTCGTCCGGATCCTCCGTGCTGGCGGCGGCATCGGCCTCGAGGCGGGCCTGGGTGGCGCCGTCCTCGTCCCCGGACAGGTCCAGGGACTGGGCCAGCCCGAGCCAGGCGGCCATCCTCAGGTACCGGGCGGTGTCCTCCTGCTCGGTGATCATCCGGAAGAGGGAGGCCGCCTCCTCGGCACGTTCCTGCTCCAGCAGCACGTAGGCGGCGAACAGCTCGGCGTTGGAGGAGGCCATGGCATCCTCTGAGGCGGCGAACAGGTCGGCTGCCGTGAGGGCGGAGGACACGGCGGCCGCGCCCTTGCGCAGGGCCCACAGACCGCGGGCCCGGGTGTCCGTGAAATCGGCCTCATACCAGGAGGCGGAGGAGTCCTGGGCCAGGGCGATGGCCTCGTCCAGCAAGGCCACCCCTCGTTCCTCGCCCAGCTCGCACAGGACGTGCCCGAGGGCATGCAGGGCCTGGGGAAGCACCGCAGGATCGTTGTCCTCGGTGCCCTCGTCCTGGCGCGCCAGTTCGACGGCACGGGAGAACCGCTCGGCGGCCTTCTCCGGTTTCTCCTGCCGGTTCAGCAGGGCGCCGGAGGCGAGGTACATGCGGGCCGCCTCATCGGTGGCCCCAGCCTCCTCGAACAGGGTGGAGGCCCGGCCCCAGTGTTCCAGGGCCTCTGCGGGCCGGTTCTGGTGACGGGCAGCATGGCCCAGGTCCACCAACGCACGGGCCAGGCCGGGCAGCCGCCGGGCGGCCTCCTCGCGGCGCACCAGGCCGGCCAGCACGCGTTCGGCGAGGGCATGCTCCTCGGCCTCCAGCAACTGGTGCCCCAAGGCGAGCGTCAGATCCGAGGCCTCCGGGACCTCCCCCTGCTCGGCCTGGGCCACGGCCACCTTCCAGGCGAGGATGGAGGCCTGCTGATCACCGGCGTCGTCCGCCATGCCGGCCAGCAGGGCTGCGGCTGAGGCGGCACCCTTGCGCACTCCTGCGGCGGCGTGCAGTTCCACCGAACGCAGCGCATCGAGGATGGCTGTGGCGGAGTCTCCCCGCTCATGGGCGACGACTGCTTTGAGCATCCACATGGCGGCCCGCACGGCGCGGTTGGCCTGACCCGCGAGGACCTCGTTAGCGATCTCGGCAGAGCTCTCCGGCTCGTGGCCCATCAGGTGGACGTGGGCCAGGAACATCCGCGTGGACGCCAAGGACTCAGGGGGCACCGGTACGGCGGCGGCCACCCGGGCGTCGAGGATCTCGAGGCACTCCTCCAGCAGGTCGACGGCGGGATCGAACCGGCCGTCCTCGACGTGCCGGACCGCGAGCGCCACCAGCACGTCCGGCAGCACGGTGTCCACGGACTGGGCCGACCGGGTCCGCTCGTCCTCGAGCACGCCCTCCAGCACGGTGGCCTCGAACGATTCGGGCTCGCGGAGCAACATGGTGCCGAGCTCCGTCTCCATCCTCGCCTGGTGTGGATAGCCGGCCTCCGCCAGGACCCGGGCGCGATCAGCGATGTGGCGGGTGGCGGCAGCGTGGTCGCCGGTCAGCGCGGCCACCGAGGCCAAGGCCCGGTACAGGCTGGCGCGGTTGACCGGGTCGTGGCCGCCGGGAGCCGTCAGGCCGGTCTCGGCGGCACGGGAGGCACGGGCCAGGTCCTCGGCGTAGGCAGCCTCGTAGGAGACGTCCAGCCAGCCGCGGGCCGTGTCCGGCTCGCCCTGGGGCCCTCCCGTCAGCGAACGGCGGGCCAGGACCGCGTTCAGGCGGGCCGTGAGGTCCTCCGGCAGCTCCGGCGTCGGCTCAGCGCCGTCGTGCTCGGTCATCCCAGCCCTTCGTGATCCCATGTCGTTCCCGTGTGCTCTGCAACCCATCCAGTATTCCAGACCCGCCCGTCCTCAACATCTAGACTGGTGAGCATGGATTTCGACAGCCGGGTCGGCGCTTACGGCGTCGTCATCCGTGACAGTGCACTGCTCCTGAGCCTCTGGGAAGGGCCCACCGAGAACATCTGGACGCTGCCCGGGGGCCAGGTGGAGTTGGGGGAGCAGCCCGACGAGGCCTGCGTGCGAGAGATCCTGGAGGAGACCGGCTACCGGGCCGAGCTGGGCGGCTTGCTGGGCGTCACCAGCCGCACCATCGAGGGCGGCCGCCGCATCTCCCGTCCCGGACGGCCCCTGTTGACGGTCCAGGTCCTGTACCGCGCCGCTGTCGTCTCCGGCGAACTCCGCCCGGAGGCGGACGGATCCTCCATCGACGCCGCCTGGATCCCGCTCGAGGAACTGCACCGTCACCGCACCTCGCCGACGGTCCACCGAGCCCTCGAGCTCGCCGGGGTCAGCCGTTGAGGGCCACAAAGGCCGGCGGCCTGATCGCGGCCACCGCACTGGCGGCCGGCGTCCTGGCCGGCTGCACGCCCACCCCGGGCCATGACGACCCGACGGCCGAGGGCACCCCCGCGGCCACGGCATCCCCGACCCAGACGCCCGTCTCCATCATCACGGGCTCCCGTCCGGAGGAACAGCTGTTGGCCATGGTGCTGGCGCGCCACCTCGAGAACAAGGGCATCCCCGCCGCCGTGGGGGAGCCGTCCGCTGAACCGTGGGGCGCGGCCGGGGAACACCAGGTCGCCGTGGTGGACTCGCTCGCCATGGCCTCACACCTCGTCCCGGAC
>NZ_JALDXU010000033.1:0-30378 GCF_032154715.1 Citricoccus sp.
GGAGGCCTGCCCGGAACCGGCGGCGCCGCCGTCGTACCGAGTGGTGGCGGTGCGCTCCTCCCGGCCGTAGGGGGCGGAGCCGGACCGCCGGCGATCCCGGGGCTGGCGGCCTGCGCCGTCCCGGCCGCCGCTCCGGCCCCCGCCGGTCTTGCCTCCGCCGGTTTTGCCGCCGCCGCGGCCCCGGGGGCCACCGCGGCCGCCACGGTAGGTGCTGCGGCCGGGACGTCCCCAGTCACTGCGCTCCTCGCGGCGTCGCTGGTCCTCGGCCAGGCGTGCCAGCTCGGGGTTGAGGACCAGTCGGCCGCCCGAGGTGTCCTGGGGCTCCGGCGCGGGCTGGGCCTCCGAGGCCGGGTTGTCGCTGACGGGGGCGACCTCGTCGAAGGCCACCTCCGTGGCGAAGAGGTCGTAGAGCTGATTTCCGGCCATGACGTACTGCCACAGGGGCACGGGACGGTGCTCGGAGACCACCACCGAGGTGGAACCGCGCACCGTGTCCAGCCAGGCACCGAACTCCTCCGCATTGGAGACGGTGGCGGACAGGGAGACGAGCTGCACGTGCTCCGGGAGGTGGATGATGACCTCTTCCCACACGGCCCCGCGGAACCGGTCGGCCAGGTAGTGGACCTCGTCCATGACCACATAGGCCAGGTTCGTCAGCGTGTCGGAATCCGCGTAGAGCATGTTCCGTAGCACCTCGGTGGTCATCACCACCACCTCGGCCTCGGAGTTGATGGCGGTGTCGCCCGTCAGCAGACCCACCCGGTCGGCTCCGTAGGTGGCGACGAGTTCCTGGAACTTCTGGTTGCTCAACGCCTTGATCGGCGTGGTGTAGAAGGCCTTCTGGCCGTGGGTCAGGGCGAGGTGGATGGCGAACTCGCCGACCACCGTCTTGCCGGCCCCGGTCGGGGCGGCCACCAGGACGCCGTTGCCGGCCTCGAGTTCACGGCAGGCCTCGGCCTGGAACGGGTCCAGTTCGAAGCCCAGCGTGGTGGTGAACCGGCCCAGTTCGGTCCGGGCGTCCGCGGCCCGGCGTTTGGCGGCCGCGTAGCGCTCCGCGGGGCTCGGCTGGCCGGTGGTATTGTCCGCGGAAGGTGCCATGGGGCCAGCCTAGGACATGGCCGGGTCCTGCCGCCGACGGGACCGGCAGAGCCCGGCCGGTGGTTGACCGGCGGTGCCCGACGGGCGGCTGGCGCCTACAGTTCGTCGAGGGACGCCGGACCCGTGGTGAGGTACTCCTCGTTGTCCTGCTCCGCCTTCGCCGTGCGCTTGGCCCGCCGCTTGTCGTTGAACAGGCAGATGATGATGGCGACGCCGAACAGCAGGATGAGCGGCATCGCGAGGTAGAACATCGTGATGGCGTCCGAGCCCGGGGCGGCCAGGGCGGCGATGAGCGCGATCAGGAAGACGGTGATCCGCCAGTGCTTGATGATCTGCCGACCGGGAAGGACCCCGATCATGTTCAGGCCCACCAGTGCGACGGGCAGCACGAGGGCGAAGCCGAAGGCCAGGAACAGCCGGAGCACGAAGGGGATGTAGACATCCGCTGAGATCACGTTGGCGGTGCCCTCCGGGGACAGCCCCACGAAGAATTGCACCGCCTCCGGGAGGACCAGCCAGCCCAGCGCGACACCCAGGACGAACAGCGGGACGGCGGCCCCGATGAACCCCAGGGCGTAGCGCTTCTCCTTCTTCTTCAGCCCGGGCACCACGAAGGCCCAGACCTGGTACAGCCAGATGGGGCTCGAGATGACCAGCCCCACGAACAGGGCGACCTGCAGCATGATGTCGAAGGGCTGCCCCACCGCACTGAAGGACACCGTCACGATGCGGCCCTCGTCGGAGAGCCGGTGGACCGGGTCGATCAGGGCCGAGAAGAAGGGCTGGTAGATGATGAACCCGACGATCGCGCCCAGGGTCAGGCCGACGCCGGCGATGATGAGGCGGTTGCGCAGTTCCTTGAGGTGGTCCTTGAGGGCCATCTCCCCCGCGGGGTTGTTCTTGCGGGAGGCCCGGGTGACCTTGGTGCGCTTCGGGCGGGCCGCCTTGGGAGCAGAGGTCATGGAGGCGGAGACCTGCTGCTACTGCTGGTCGTTGGTGCCGGTCTTCCGACCGTTCCGCGTGCCGTCCGCGTCACCGTTGACGATGCGGCCCTCGACGGCATCCGAGCCCTCGGCGTTCTGACCGTCCGCGGAGTCCGCGGTGTCCTGGGCGTCCTTCGTGCCGGTGCCGTCGTCCTTCATCTGCTTGACCTCAGACTTGAAGATCCGCATCGACTGGCCGAGGTTGCGGGCCATCGCCGGCAGCTTGGGGGCCGCGAACAGCAACAGCACGATGGCGATGATGATGACGAGTTGCCATCCCTGAAGTCCAGCCATGGGGAGCGTCCTTTCGATTGAACGTTGTCGAGTTTACGTCACACCGAGGGTCCGGTGCCCAGGGAGACACCCGGTGACGGTGAATTCCCGGTGACGTATCCGGTCCGGGCGCGCTGGAGCCAGTCGACGGTCGAGTCGACGAGCTCCTGGGGGGCCAGCACCCGGAACTCCCCGCCGAAGCGGGCCGCCTGGGCGTGGGCATAGTCAGCGTGGGCGAGCCTGATCTCCGCGATCACCGAGCCGTCGTCCAGGACAGCGGTTCTCTCCGGATCGAATCCGGCGGCGAGGTCACGGATCCGGTGGGCGAAGTGGATCGTCACGGCGGTCTCGTCGCCGTGCTGGGTGAACAGGCGGTCGTCGACGGGCAGCTGACGGGGTTCGAAGGTCTCCCCTGTCTCGCGGACGGCGGCGATCCGGTCGAGGCGGAAGTTCCTCCGGCCGTCGCTCGAGCGGCACCAGGCCTGCAGGTAGCCGTGGCCACCCTCGCTGGTGATGCGCAGCGGCTCCACGGTGCGCGTCGACGTCTCGTCCCTGGTGGCGGAGTGGTAGTCGATCGAGAGCAGGGTCTGTTCGCGGACAGCGGCGTGCAGCCGTCCGGCCAGTTCGGTGAAGGGACCGAAGTCGAACCCGGCCACGATCCCGTCACCCGCCTGCTCCACTTCGGGGCCGGACACCGCCAGGATCTTGTCCAGCGCCGACGTGGTGTCCTGCCGCTCGGTGTCCGTGAGGCCCGGGATGCCCGCTGCCGCGCGGAGGCCGATGGCCAGGGCGGCGGCCTCCGGAACACTGAGGCGAAGAGGGCCGGAGAGTCGTTCGGCCTGGGTGATCCGGATCCGGCCGTCCTGTTCCAGGACTTCGAACTGCTGTCCGGCGAACTGCCGTTCGGGCATGCCGCAGAACCAGAGCTCGTCCAGAATGGCGGTGAGCTCACGGTCGCCGACGTTGAGCCGCTCGGCGAGTTCGGCGCGGCTGATCCCGTCCCGCTGGTTCGCGAGCCCGATGGCGTCCACCACCGCGGCGACCTTGTCCCGGTCGGTCCTGCGGTTGCGGCGCCGCTTCGGTGTGCTGAGCGTGTAGTCCGGCCGTGCCGCCCTGTGGGCGGCCAGGGCCCCCTCGAGCAATGTCACGACGGCGGCCCGCAGCGGGTCCTCGACGTCCGGAACCCGGGCCACAGGTCCCGCCGCGGCGATGCTCCCGGCCAGTTCCGCCGGGCGGGTGTAGATCATCTGGACCTCGTCCCAGCCCTCCGGCACTGAGGTGGTGTTGCCGGTGGGTCCGGCACCGATCCGCAGATGGACGGCCCGGCCGGTGGCCAGATGCAGCACGGTGGAAGCCGGTTGCCGCTGGCCGGAGACCACGTCGTGGACCGCCTGGATGTCGAGGTCGGCGGGTCGGAGCGGGGCGCGCGCGTGGGCAGGACCGGCCGCGGCCACCCGGGGCTCGGACTCGAACCGGGTCAGCCGGAAGGTGCGCTGCTGCTGCCGGTCGAGGTCCCAGCCGACGAGGTACCAGACTCCCATCGGGTTGGTCAGCGCCCAGGCCCGCACCGTCCGGTCCTCGGCGCGCTCGGCATTCACAGTCCGGTAGCGGAAGCGCACCACCGACTGGTCGCGGACCAGGTCCCCGAGTTCCGTCAGGTAGCGGTCCGCCCCGGCCAGGCGCACCCCGAAGGCCTCGTGGTCAGAGCCCGACGTGGCCTCGAGCCAGTCCTCCCCCGCATCCACCCGGCCCAGGGCCCGGACCACGGCCTGACCGATCTCCGAACCGGCCCAGGCGGATTCCGCCCGCATCAGGGCCAGGCGCTCCCCGTTGGTGAAGGGAACGGCGGGCAGGTACATCCGGTCCTCGTCGATGCGGTAGCGGACGTCCCCGCCCGGCTCCGAGGACTCGAAGCCGGACTCGTCCTGGACCGTGAAGGACTCGAGCGGCACGCCGATGCCCTTCAGGACCTCCTTGTCACGCGTGAACATCTTCTCGAACGCCGCCGCTGACGGTGACAGTGCGTAGGCGTCCACGGAGCTGACCAGGTACTCGCGGGTGACTCCGCGGCGGCCGCTCGCCAAGAGCACCCACAGCAGGGAGACGATGCGCTCCGTGGAGCGCGCTGGCGATGCGGCGGACACGGTGGGTTCAGTTGATTCCGACGAGGTCCACCACGAAGATCAGGGTCTCGCCCGGGCCGATCTCGCCGCCGGCGCCGCTGTCCCCGTAGGCCAGGTGCGGCGGGATCTCGAGACGGCGGCGGCCGCCGAGCTTCATGCCCAGCAGGCCGTCGTCCCAGCCCTTGATGACTTGGCCGACGCCGACCTGGAAGTCCAGCGGCTGGCCGCGGTTCCACGAGGCGTCGAACTCGGCGCCGGTGGACCAGGCCACCCCGAGGTAGTGGCAGGAGACCCGGTCGCCGGACTCGACGGCCTGGCCGGAGCCCTCGGCGATGTCCTCGATGACCAGCTCTTCCGGCGGGTTCTCACCGGGGAACTCGATCTCCGGGCGGGTGCGGTCATAATTGCGCTGTCCGAAGGACATGGGTTTCTTCCTTCCAGAAGGTGGGGCAGAGAACAGTTCTGCTCAGTTCTGCGGTCCGTCCCAGCCTACTCAGACTCGGGGGATGCTGACTCCGCGGGGGCCGATTCTGAGGGGGCCGGCTCGGTCGACTCCGGTGCCTCGGCTGGTGCCATGGTGTGCAGGATGTCCACCACGAAGACGAGGGTCTCCTCCTGGAGTTCGTGGCCGTCGGAGTCGCCGTAGCCCTTCTCCGGCGGCACCACCAGGAGCACCTGGGAGCCCACCTTCTGGCCCTGCAGGCCCTCGGTCCAACCGGCCACGACCTGGTCGAGCTGGAAACCGGTAGGTTCGCCGGTCCACGAGGAGTCGAACTCCTCGCCGTCGGACCACTTCACGCCCTTGTACTGGACAGTGACGTAGTCACCCTCCCCGACCTCCTCGCCGTCGCCTTCGATGAGGGGCTGCACCACGAGTTCGGTCGGGGCATCGCCCTCGGGCGCGGCGATGGTGGGCTCGCCCGAGTCCTCGTTCAGGGTCACCTCGGGGAGCGCCTCGTCCGTGACCTCCACGGATTCGCCCTCGGCGCGCGCCGGCCGGACGTCGGCGATCTGGAAGACCATCAGCTGGTCCGGGGCGCCCTGGCCCATCTGGGCCCCGGGCATGAAGAAGGAGATCTGCGCGCCGACCTTGTTCTGGTCGAGCATGTTGTAGAGGACGTCGTTGCCTTCCTTCAGCGTGTCGTTGAGGAACACGGCCTCGGAGCCCTGGGTGAAGTTCTCGGCGGTGACCTCGCCGGAGGCCGGGTCCACGATGGCGGTCTGCACCAGGGCGATGTCGCCATCATTGACGTCCTCGCCGTCGCCGTCCTTCAGCACGCGGGAGGAGACCTCCTCGGCCTGGATATCACCGTCCACCGTGACTACGGGGGCGCCCTCCTCGTTGACCTCCATGGACACGGGCTCCAGGGCCTCGATGTCACCGGCGCCACGTGGCTCCGGGGCGGCACAGCCGGCCAGCAGCAGGGCGCCGACGATGGACAGGGACAGGGGCGCGGCGGCGCGGGACCGGCGCGATCGGGACTCGGTGCGGGACATGGGATCCTTCGGTTGGTACGGGACGGGGCCGGGCCCCGGGGCGAGGAGGGCGGCGGGGCGGCACCCAGGCCGGGCCGTCACCCGGCCCCTCCAGTCTGTCACGTCAGACTGGATGGACGCTGGATGGGTCGGACTCCTCGCCAGCCGTGTGGTGCAGGTGCGCGATGAGCGCATCCAGCCGATCCGACTCGGTCTGGAACGGGTCCTTGATGCTGATGGCCTGGAGCGGCCGGTCATTGAGCTTCAGGTGCGTCCAGTCGACGGAGTAGGCCTGGCGAGCCTCCCGCGCAGCCCGGATGAACCGGCCCCGCAGTGTGGCCCGGGTGGACGGCGGCGGGTGCTCCACCGCGTCCTCGATGGCGGCATCGTCCAGGAACCGCGCGGCGGCCCCGCGCGACTGGAGCAGCGAGAACAGGCCTCGCTGGGGGGTGATGTCGTGGTACGAGAGGTCGAGTTGGGCGATCCGTGGCGCATCCCAGTCCAGGGAGTTCTTCGTGGCGTACCGGGACAGGAACCGATGCTTGATGGCCCAGTCGATCTCGGTGTCGATCCGGGAGTAGTCTCCGCTCTCCACGGCGTCCAGGGTGCGCTCCCAGAGATCGAGCACGGCTGGCACCTGCTCATGGTGGGGGCCGTGGTCCCGCACGAAGGCGGTCGCCTGAGACAGGTAGTGGCGCTGCAGCTGCAGGGCAGAACGGTGCCCGCCGTTGCGCAGGTCGAGCTGGGCGGTTCCGGTGAGGTCGTGGGACACCTGCCGGATGGCCCGGATGGGGTTGGCGAGCTGGTGGTCGCCCAGGGGCGTTCCTGCCTCGATCATGCGCAGGAGCAGGTCGGTGGCCCCGAACCGGACCAGCTGGGTGGTCTCGGACATGTTCGAGTCCCCCACGATGACGTGCAGGCGGCGGTATTCGGCGGCGTCCGCGTGGGGTTCGTCCCGCGTGTTGATGATGGGACGGGAGCGGGTGGTGGCGGAGGAGATGCCCTCCATCACGTGGTCGGCCCGTTGGGAGAAGGCGAAGTGGGGTTCCGCGGTTTCGGGCGTTCTCGACTCCGTCCCGTCGGCCGGGTGCAGCCCGCCGTCGCCGGCCCCGGAACGGCCGCCGATGGCTTTGCCCGCCCCGGAGACCAGTTGCCGGGTGATCAGGAACGGGATCAGTGCCTCGGACAGCCGGCGGAACTCGGTCCGCCGGTTGAGCAGGTAATTCTCGTGGGAACCGTAGGAGTTGCCCGCGGAGTCGGCGTTGTTCTTGTACAGGTAGATGGTCCCGGAGAATCCGTCGGCCCTCATGTGTCCGGTGGCCTCGTCGATCAGCTCCTGCATGACCCGCTCGCCGGCCTTGTCCACCGCCACGAGCTCGTCCAGGGTGGAGCACTCCGCCGTGGCGTATTCCGGGTGGGAGCCCACGTCCAGGTACAGCCGGGAGCCGTTGGTGACGAACACGTTGGAGGAGCGCCCCCACTCGACCACGGGGCGGAACAGGTACCGGGCGACCTCCTCGGGAGTCAGTGGCCGTGAACCCGGATGGGAGTAGTGCACGCCGAACTCCGTCTCGACGCCCATGATCCTGCGGTCCATGCGGGCTACTGGCCGCCCTTCTGGACGAAGCCCTTGACGAACTCCTCGGCGTTCGTCTCCAGCACCGAGTCGATCTCGTCGAGCAGGCTGTCCAGGTCGGCGGTGCTGGACTTCCCTGCGGCGCCCGTGGGCGCCGGCGTGGGATCCGCGTCAGGACCGTTGGCGGAGTCTTCCTCGCGGTCGAAGGATGATCCGTACTGCTGTGACATGGTCGCTCCTGATGCTGGTGATGGTCGTGCTGGTGATGGTGATGTCGGTCGGTGAGGGGGTCAGGGGGTCAGGGGTGCCGGTGGTGCCGTGGCGGGCCGGCCTGGACCCGGGCCAGGGCCTCGAGCAGCCGCCCGTAGGATCCCTCCGCCGCGGGCTCGTCGAACACCGCGGGCAGTTGTTCGGCCGAGCCGGCCAGCGGCTCTCTCTGATGGAACCGGTAGAGGGGGCCCTCGCCGTCCTCGCGCACCAGGAGGGTGTCCCAGCTGGCCCCGACCACGTGACGCCCGAACACGTCCACCGTCCGTCCGCGAGCCCAGGCCCGGGTGTCCCGCGGAGGAGTGTCGACGGCGTCCCGGATCCTCTCGTCCGGCACCAGCCGGCGGATCGAGCCACGGCGCAACAGGGCCTGGTAGAGCCCCTTGTCCGGGCGCAGGTCCGCATACTGCAGGTCCATCATCCCGAGGCGGGGATCGTCCCAGTCCAGGCCGTGGCGCTGCCGGTACCCGGACAACAGCTGGTGCTTGGCCACCCAGTCCAGCCGGTCCGCCATGGCGGCCGGATCGGTGCCGAGGGTCTCGACGGAGTCCCGCCAGGCCCGCAGCACGTCCAGGGTGGCCTCGTCCCCCATGCCGAAGCGGGAGACATGCCGCTCGGCGGCCTCGAGATAGACCCGCAGGAGCTCCAGCCCGGTGGCCTCACGGGCCCCGTCCGGCCCGGTCCCCTCCACGGGACGCACCAGGGGCACGGCGGCCTGCAGGGTGGGGTCGTGGCTGATGCGCTGCAGGGCCGCCACGGGATCCATGAGTTCCACCTCCGGGGCGGTTCCCAGCTCGATCATGGAGAGCACGAGGGCGGTCATGCCGCAACGCAGCCAGGTCGCGTACTGCGAGAGGTTGGCGTCCCCGATGATCACGTGCAGCCGGCGGTACCGGTCGGCGTCGGCATGCGGCTCGTCCCTCGTGTTCACGAGGGGGCGCCGCACCGTGGTCTCCAGGCCGACCTCCTCCTCGAAGAAATCCGCCCGCTGACTGATCTGGAATCCGGGGCTCGACCCCGTGACACCGAGCCCGACGCGACCGGCGCCGCAGATCACCTGCCGGACCGTGAAGAACGGCACCAGGTGCCGTGCCAGCTCCTCGAAGTCCAGGCTGCGGGTCACCAGGTAATTCTCGTGAGCGCCGTAGGACACCGACTTGTTGTCCGTGTTGTTCTTGTACAGCAGCACCTGGGGCTCCCCCGGCGCCGCGGCGATGCGTTCCGAGGCGGCCAACGCCACCAGGTCGCCTGCCTGGTCCCACACCATGGCGTCCACGGGGTTCGTGGTCTCGGGTGAGGAGTATTCGGGGTGGGCATGGTCCACGTAGAGGCGGGCCCCGTTGGGCAACACCAGGTTCGTCAGCAGGTGCACGGGACTGCCGTCCTCGCCCATCAGGGGCTGATCCGTCAACTGCGTAGGATGGGCCGCCGAACGGGGCAACTGCCAGCCACGGGCGTCCACGAGCGGGGACTCCTCCCCGTAGTCCCACTCCGTGCCCGCCACGGTCCCGCCCCGGGACGTCACGAGGTCCGCATAGGCGTTGACCACCTCCACGGAGAGCACCGAATGCCCCGCACCGGGGTTGGCGGGGGCGTGGACGCCGTACTCGGTCTCCAGCCCCATCACCCGATGGACGCCCCACCCGGCGGTGTCGCGTCCGGCCGGAAGCGCGGCATCGACCGGAACCAACCCGTGCCGGTCCATCACCACGGGCCCGACGCCGGCCACCCTGTCCGGGGGTGTGGGCACGTGCGTCACCGGGACTCCTGCTGGGAGGCGCTCGCCGTCGTCGTGCCGGTGTTCCCTGAGAGGCCAGGGGCGCCTGCGGTCGCTGCGGTTCCGGAGGAGCCCGAGTGGCCGGTGGGGGCCAGGGCGGGAAGAGGGTCCGTAGAGCCGTGACGGACCAGCATGCGGATCCCCGCGACGCGTCCGCCGCGGTGGCCGGAGACCCGGGCCCACTCCTCGGGTGAGGTGTTGTTGGGCAGGTCCTCCTGCTCGGTGAACTCCTCCCGGACGGCCTGCACCAGGTGCTCGGTGCGCAGCCCTTTGGCCTCCTCGGCGGAGCTTGCGGACAGGTAGTCCTTGATGGCCTGCTTCTTGGCCCGGTCCACGATGTTCGCGATGACGGCGCCGGAGGTGAAATCGGCGAAGTACAGCGTCCGGGTGGAGCCGTCCAGGTAGGTGAGCTCCAGGTACTCCGTCTCCGGGCCGCGGGCGAACAGATGGTCGGTGACGGCGGCGATCATGGCCGCGACGGTGTCCGCCCGGCTGCCGTGCCGCTCCAGCTCGGCGGCGTGCAGCGGCAGGGCGGTGGTGAGGTACTTGCTGAAGATGTCCGCGGCGCCCTCGGCGTCCGGCCGGGAGACCCGGATCTTCACGTCCAGGCGGCCAGGGCGGAGGATCGCCGGGTCGATCATGTCTTCGCGGTTCGAGGCACCGATGACGATGACGTTGTCGAGTCGTTCCACACCGTCGATCTCGGCCAACAGCTGGGGAACGATCGTGGTCTCCACGTCCGAGGAGACGCCGGAGCCGCGGGTGCGGAACAACGACTCCATCTCATCGAAGAACACCACCACGGGGTAGCCGTCCGAGGCCTTCTCGCGGGCGCGGGCGAAGATGGTGCGGATGTGCCGCTCCGTCTCCCCCACGTACTTGTTCAGCAGCTCGGGGCCTTTGATGTTGAGGAAGTACGAGCGGCGCTCCTCGGTGGAGCGGGCGGCCAGGGAGGAGGCCACAGCCTTGGCGATCAGGGTCTTGCCGGTGCCGGGGGGCCCGTAGAGCAGGATGCCCTTGGGGGCCTTGAGCCCGTGCTCGCGGTACAGACCCGGATGCAGGAACGGCATCTCGATGGAGTCGCGGATCTGTTCGATCTGGTCCCCCAGACCACCGATGTCCTCGTAGCTGACGTCCGGGAGTTCCTCGAGGACCACATCCTGGACCTCGTTCAGCGGGACCACGTCGAGCGCCTGGCCGGTGCGTGAGTCATAGGTGACGGCGTCCCCCACGCGGATGCGCTGACCCGAGAGGCGATGCGACCGGCGCACCACGCGTTCCTCGTCCCCGCGCCCGACGACGACCAGCAGGCCGTCGTCCAAGGTCTCCTTCACGCGGACCAGCTCCCCGGCCCGTTCGGCCTCGAGCACGGACACGATGGTCAGGGACTCGTTCAACAGCACATCGGAGCCCGGGGTGATCCGGGCGGGCTCCAGCAGCGGGGACGCCGTCACCCGCATCCGGCGGCCGTTGTGGATGACGTCCACTCCACCCTGCACCGTCGCGGCGATCTCGACGCCCTCGACGGGCTCGCGGGCGGGGTGGACCTCCAGGACGGTGGCGAAGGCGAAAGGTGCCTCCCCGTCCAGCTCCAGCGCCGCCTTGAGCGTGGTGATCTCGTCCCGGGTCTCCTCCAGCAGGTCGACCATGCGTCGGTTGTTCCGGGCAGCGGCCTGCAACTGGTACTCGAGCGTCCGGTTCTTCTCCACGAGAGTGGAGGCGCGACGCTTCGCCGACTCCAGCTGGTGTGTCAGGCCGGACTCCATCGGGGTGGTTCCGGCGGTGGTGGGATCACTCACGGATACCTTTCCGGCCAACCGGATCGGGGATGCCTGAGGTCAGCCTTACCTCTTCATCCTAAGCCTGTCCACGAACACTGTGGTGCGCTTGGCTGGTGGCGTAACCCGGCTCCGGCCGGTGGAGGGTCCGCCGGTCAGAGGTCTGCCGGATCGACCGGCTCCACGGTGTCTGCGGCCGTGGCCGCGCCCTCACCCGGATCCGGGTCGGCGAGGTGGCGTCGTGCGCCCCTCTGCTCCATGGACGCCGCCTCGCGGGCCGCCTTGCGGGCCTTCTTGTCCGTGACGGGACGTTCGCCCAGGGCCTGCGGGGTCCAGCGTGATTCGTCCTCCGGTTGCCAGGCCTCCACGTCCACGGCCTTGAACTCGGAGACCTTGGATCGCTTCTTCAGCGCCAGGGCCTCCTGGCCGGTGGCCAGACGACGGCAGACCAGCAGGAAACCGGTGTGGGCGACCATGCGGTGATCGGGTCGTACGGCCAGGCCGTCGAGGTGCCAGCCGCGGACCATGGTCTCCGAGGCCTCGGTCTGAGTGAACCGTCCGTCCTCGCGGATCGCCTCGGCCACGCGGGAGAGCTGAGTGGCGGTGGCGACATAGTTGATCCACACGCCGCCCGGCGCCAGCACGGCCGCGACCGCGTCCAGGCACTCCCACGGGGCCAGCATGTCCAGCACCACGCGGTCGACGGAACCGGGTTCATGGACCGCGGTCATCTCCGTCTGCGCGTCACCGAGGTGGATCCGCCAGGCCGGGTGCTCCCCGCCGAAGAAGGTCTGGACGTTGGCGCGGGCCACGTCCGCGAACTCCTCGCGGCGTTCGTAGGAGTGCAGTTCCCCCGCGTCCCCCACCGCGCGCAGCAGCGAGATGGACAGACCGCCGGAGCCGACGCCGGCCTCCACCACCCGCGCGCCGGGGAAGATGTCCGCCATCTGCACGATCTGACCGGAGTCCTTGGGGTAGACGACGGTGGCCCCGCGCGGCATGGACAGGACAAAGTCGCTGATCAGCGGTCGCAGGACCTGATAGTCGTGACCGGCAGAGTTACGCGCCACCACGCCGTCCGGGCCGCCGATCAGGTCGTCGTGGTGCAGGACGCCCTGGTAGCTGTGGAACTGCCCGCCCTCTGTGAGGGTGATGGTGTTCAGGCGTCCTTTGGCGTCCTTGAGCTGGACCCGCTGGCCGGGGCGCAGGGGGCCACGGCGTTCGTTGACGCCGGTGGGGTTGGGGATGTCGGTCATGCGGCGGTGGTCCTTCTGGTGGGAGGTCAGGGTCGGCGACGGCGGCCCGTGGTGAGCCACTGGACCACCTCGGGTTGGCGGAGCACACCGCAGACGGTGCCGTCGGGAGCCAGTACAGCGTATTCCGCGCCGTCCACCGCGGCGAGCCGGTCCACGAGGGGGCGGCCGGCATCGGAGGCACGGACCACGGCGCCGTGGGACAGTGCCCGGGCGGTGGCCGCGGCCAGGACGGACGAGGCGTCCCGGTCCTGGACACGGGCCAGAGCGGCCTCGTCCACGATGGCCTCCGGCTGTCCGGTGGGGCCCACGAGCACTGCGAGCGTGCCGGAGGGCCGGCTCCGTACCTCCGCCACGGTGGCTGTGTTGAGGAGGCCGATGGCCGGGTGCATGAGCTGCGCGGCGGTCAGGCCCGGGACCCGCAGCCGGAGCTGGGCGCCGCGGATGGACTCGGTGGCACCGGTCCAGAGGAAGTAGCCGACCATGACCAGGATGACGATCAGCGGGATATCAGCCGGCCGCCCCTGCACCAGGGGCACCAGCACGACCCCGACCACCAGGGCCAGCACGATGACGCGTCCGGCCCAGCCCGCGGCGACGGTGCCCTTGTCCTGGTCCCCCGTGGCCGCCCACACGGCTGATTCGACGATCCGGCCACCGTCCAGGGGAAGGCCCGGGAGGGCGTTGAAGACCGCCACCAGCCAGTTCGCGTAGGTGAAGATGCCGAGCAGCAGGCTGCCGACGCCGTCCGGGGCCCACGTGACCATGAGCAGTTGTCCGCCGAGGGCCAGCAGCACGTTGGCGGCGGGTCCCGCCAGCGCCGTGACGAGGGAGCGGCCCGGAGTGGCCTGGAAACTGCCGAACTGGGTGTGGCCCCCCCACAGGTTCAGGACGATCTCCGTGGTGGGCCAGCCGAATGCCCTCGCACTGGCGGCATGGGCCAGCTCGTGGACCAGGACGGAGAGCAACAGGAGCACGGCATAGAGGAAGGCGATCCCATAGGCACCGATCCCCAGTTCGGGGAACAGCCGTTGGACCTGAGGCCCGAACAGCACCACCACGAACAGGGCGATCAGCGACCAGCTCCAGGACAAGTAGACCGGAACGCCGATCAGAGAGCCGAGGCGGAGCTTCCCGCGGCGGTCGGAAGCGGACTCGAGTGCGTCGCTGCTCACGAGGCAGCCGACCTCCGCGCGGCCACCGTGGCGAGGTCGCGGGGGGTGCGGCCGGCGAGGGTGGTCCACTTCTCCCACCGTGGGTCATCGGGCAGGGGGAGGACGTGTGGGACCGCCACGACGGCCAGGCCTGCGCCGGCCGCGGAGAGCAATCCCGGCATCGAGTCCTCGACCGCGACGCAGGCGCTTCGGTCCAGGTTCTCGTGGCGGCGCGCCATGACGTCCAGTGCTGTCACATAGGGCTCCGGGTCCGGCTTGCCCCGCAGGACCATGTCCCCCGTGACGAGGAACTCGAGTGAACCGGCGGGGACGGACTCGGCGACCACGGCGGCCAGCGGGGCGTGGGACATGGTGACGAGGGCACCAGGCACGGCGGCATCGCGCAACGAGGTGAGCAGTTCCCTGGCGCCGGGGCGCCACGGCAACGATCGCCGCACGCCGTTGACCACGTCCGTCATGGTGTGCTCGATGATCTCCCCCACGCTGAGTGTGACCCCGGCTTCCTGGAGCAGGCGGGCGCCGTGGTCCAGTGCCTGGCCCACCAGCCCGTGCGCCAACTCGGCGGTCCACCGCCCACCGGCGGCCTCCACGAGGGCACGCTGGCTCTCGTTCCACAGGGGTTCGGTGTCCACGAGGGTGCCGTCCATGTCCCAGAGGACCGCTGCGGGCACCGCATCCGCGGCCGGACCGTCCGCGGACAGCGGGGTCGTCGAGCGGTCCTGTGGGCGCGGGGCGCCTGCGGAGGATCGGATGGGCATGCCTACCAGTCTAGTGGCGGACGGACGGGTTCCTGACGACGGCCGGACCGGACCGTCCGGGTCCGGCTCAGGTCCGGCTCACATCCGGCACGTGTCTGGCACCCCACGTTCACCCGGGTCTAGGGTGGCCATCATGGCAGAGATGGACGGAACACCAGCCGGGCAGTCGGGACTGCGCGACCATCTGGGCGGAGTGGTCTCCGGACGCCGGCCAGTGGTCATGGTCGCAGCCTTCGAGGGCTGGAACGACGCCGGCGAGGCGGCCACCAGCGCGATCGACCTGCTGCGCCGCCAATGGGGTGCGGCCGCGGCCGGCTCCCTGACGGATGGCGACTACTACGACTACCAGTTCACCCGGCCCACGGTGGTGCGCGACGCCGATGGGCTCGGCACCTTGTCCTGGCCGCAGACGCGCATGTTCCGGGCGACCGACGTGGAGGGCCTCGACGTCATCCTGGTGTCCGGGGCCGAGCCCAGCTACCGATGGCAGGCCTTCACGGCCGAGTTGCTGACCCATGCCGCTGAGCAGAATGTGGACGCCGTGATCATGCTGGGGGCGCTGCTGGCCGACGTCCCGCACACCCGGCCACTGCCAGCCATGCCCTCCAGTGCAGATCCCGAGATCCGGGAGGCCCTGGGCGCCCAACGGCCGACGTATGAGGGGCCGACCGGGATCGTGGGCGTGCTGACGGACACGGCCGCGCGGGCCGGACTGCCGACGGTGTCCGTGTGGGCTACGGTCCCCCACTACGTCTCGCAGGCGCCCTCCCCCAAAGCGGAGCTGGCCCTGCTGCGCCGGATCGAGGACCTCGTCCAGGTCAGCCTGGACCTCGCGCCGCTGGTCGAGGACGCCGAAGCCTGGGAACGCGGCGTGAACGAACTCGCCGGTGAGGACCCCGACGTCGCCGCCTACGTGGAACAACTGGAGCGCGCGCGGGACACCGAGGAACTGCCCGAGGCCTCGGGCGAGGCCATCGCCCAGGAATTCGAGCGGTACCTGCGCCGGCGCGGCCGGGACTAGCCGGACCTGGTCCCGTCCCCGGCGGTGGATCCCGGTACGGGACGAGGACGGTCCCGGACCTCGGGCCGGTTCAGAGCAGCAGGCCGAGCAGGCCGTTGGCCACCGTCCGGACATCCGGGGCCGAGAGGTCCGAGGAATGCGCCGCGTCGTCGGGATCCACAGCATCCCGGGCCAGGGCCTGGTCCGCCCAGCGGTCCAGCTCGGCCAGGGCGGCCGGGGCATCCAGGTCATGGGACAGGGCGCGGTGGGCGGCGGCCAGCACGGCGGACCCGTCCTCGGTCGTCTCGAGGCCGAGTGCCTGGCGCCACCGGGCCACTCGGTCCATCGACTGCCGCAACAGCTCGGCGGTCCACTCCCAGTCGGAACGGTAGTGCTGGGAGAGCAGCGCCGCGCGGATGGCCACCGCTTCCACGCCCTGCTGGCGCAATCGGGAGACCAGGACGAGGTTGCCCAGGGACTTGGACATCTTCTCGCCCTCGTACCCGACCATCCCGGCATGGACGAAGGTACCGGCCAGGGGTTTCCCGTCGCCGGCGGTGGCGTGGGCGGCACTGAACTCGTGGTGCGGGAAGCGCAGGTCCGAGCCTCCGCCCTGGACGGTGAAGGGAGCCGGCAGCAGCCGCCGGGCAATGGCGGAGCATTCGATATGCCAACCCGGCCGGCCGGTGCCCAGGGATCGGCCGTCCCAGGTCGGTTCGCCGGGGCGGGCCACCCTCCACAACAAGGGATCCAACGGGTGGCGTTTGCCCGGGCGCTCCGGGTCACCGCCGCGGTCCGGGAAGACCGCGGACATCTCCTCGGATCCGAGACGGCCGATGCTGCCGAGGGTCCAGTCCGTGTTCTCTTCGGCCGCGTCGATGGAGAAGTAGACGTCGCCGTCGGGCCCGCCGTCCACGCCCGGCACGGGATAGGCGGTGCCGTTGTCCACGAGGCTCTCGACGGAGTGGACCACCCAGTCCACGGTCTCGGTGGCGCCGACGTAGTGGTCCGGTGCCAGGACGTTAAGGGCCTCCATGTCCGAGCGGAACAGCTCGGTCTGGTCCGCCGCCAGGTCCCGCCAGTCCACGCCGGTGGCGGTGGCCCGTTCCAGCAGCGGATCGTCCACATCGGTGACGTTCTGCACGTAGGTGACCGGCAGGCCACAGGCGCGCCAGTAGCGGTTGAGCAGATCGAAGGTCACGTACGTGTTCGCGTGGCCGAGGTGGGTCGCGTCGTAGGGCGTGATCCCGCAGACATAGAGGGACGCCTCGGCCAGGTTGCCCGGATGGCGTTCTGCCTGAGAGGAGGTGTCATGGATCTTGAGCCGGTCCGGCTGGACGGGCAGACGAGCCGGGAGGGGGGTGTTCCAGGATTCCATCAGGCGTTGATCACTCCGAAGCCGAGCAGGATGTAGAGCAGCAGGCCGAGTCCGATGCGGTACCAGACGAAGGGCCTGAACGAGTGGGTTGAGATGAACTTCATGAGCCAGCCGATGACCACATAACCGACCGCGAAGGCAACGAGGGTGGCGACCAGGGTCTCCCCCATGCCATAGGCGGCGGGGGCCCCGGGCTCCCCCAGGGCCTGGAACAGCTTGTAGAAGCCGGACGCGAAGACGGCCGGAACGGCCAGCAGGAAGGCATACCGGGCAGCGGCCTCGCGGGTGAAGCCCAGGGCGAGGCCCATCGTGATGGTGCCACCGGAGCGGGAGACACCGGGGATCAAGGCCATCATCTGGGCCAGTCCGAACAGGATGCCGTCCTTGAGGGTGAGCTTCTCCAGGGGTTTGGTCTGCCGCCCGAGTGAGTCGGCGACCGCCAGCAGCAGGCCGAAGACGATCAGCATCGTGGCGACGATCCACAGGGACCGGAACGAGGTGTCGATGTAGTCCTCGAAGAGCAGGCCGGCCACGGCGATGGGTATCGAGCCGATGATGATCAGCCAGCCCATGCGGGCGTCCGGGTCGTTGCGTTCGACCTTGCCGAAGAGCGACCCGAACCAGCGCGAGATGATCCGGACGATGTCCTTCCAGAAAAAGATCAGCACCGCGAGTTCCGTGCCGATCTGGGTGATGGCGGTGAACGCCGCCCCTGGATCGGCGGCTCCGGGGAGGAACTCGCCGACGATGCGCAGGTGCGCCGAGGACGAGATGGGAAGGAATTCCGTCAGGCCCTGGACGAGGCCCAGGATGATCGCTTCTAACCAGTTCACATCAGAGAACCCTACGTCACAGGCCCGTGGACCCCGTCCCTGCGACGCACCCGCGCCGGAAGATCGGGACGAAGATCATCCCGTGGTCGTAGAACCTCCGTCGAGCCGCCGTTGATGGGCCATCGACTCACTCGTCGGTCTGCTCGTGGTCCGGCTGGCAAAGGGTCAGGCGCCGGAGCCTTGACCGTCCTCGTCGTCATCATCCTCGTCGTCGTAGACGTCCAGCGGGGTGAACTCACCGGTGGCGGCATACAGGGCGTCCTCGTAGGCCTCGAAGGAATCGGCCACGTTGAAGAAGGCCGACTCGACTGCAGGATCGTCATCGTCACGCTTGCCGGTGGCGGCCGCCAGATGTTCTTCGAATGCGGAAACCAGGGCCTCCAGGGCCACGCGCGGGTCGATGCTCATGGCACCACGGTAGCCGTTTTTTCCCGGCCTGGCATAGGGTTTCACGGAAGCAGGGCCGCTCGTGTCGGATACTGGTCGAAGACGGCCATGATCCACGGAGACCGGGTCCGTTGTCCCGCCAGTTCCCAAGGAGACGGATGCGCGAACAGGAGATCACGAGCGGTCTGGAGTCGCTGGAGCAGCGGAACCACTGGGAGTACCTGGTGATGACCGTCGCCCCACACGACTCGGTGACCGAGGCCCGGCGTCGGGTGGTGGAGCACGCGGAGTACGGCAAGTGGGAATTGCAGCGCACGGTCCTCTACCGCGGCGGTGCCCGGCGATACTGGCTGCGCCGCCGGATCATCCGCGTCCGGTCGACCCTGGACGTGCGCGCCTGAGCCTACGTCTCCGGATCGTGGACCGGCCCCAGCAGATGGTTCGCCAGGGTCTGGTGCGCCGACTCGTCATCCGAGGGGTGGAACACCCCGGCCATGACATCACGGTAGAGGCGGGACAACTCATTGCCGCGGTGGTAGGAGGCACCCCCGGATGCCTCGAGCGCGAAGTCCGCCTGGGCCTTGGCCGTGCGGACGGCCATGGTCTTGTTCGCCACGAGTCGCGGGAACCACTCGGCACCCAGGTCCGCACCGGTGTCGATGTCCGCGGCCACCGCCCGCAGTTGGGTGTCCACGGCCAGCTGTCGCAGGGCGGCCTCGCCGGTCTTGTACCGCAGCACCGGATCCTGGGACAGTGCCTGCCCGGTGACCTTGGACGTCCTGAGGGCCAGGTTCTGCGCGGCCAGTTCCACGGCGCGGTCCCCGACCCCCGTGTAGACGGCAGCGACCAGGGTCAGGAAGGACGCGAAGATCCCGAACGTGAGCGGATCGGCGTTCGGTCCGGTGGGGATGTGCCGCACGATCCTCTCGGCGGGGACGAGGGCGTCTTGCAGTCGGGTGGTGTGAGAGTGGGTGGCCCGCATGCCCAACATGTCCCAGGAGGAGGCGTCGGCCTCCCAGCCGTCCGCGGACCGGTCGAGGAAGCCGAAGACCAGCTGGCCGCCGTCGGGCGTCTTGCCGAAGATTCCGAGCCGTGTCCACGCCGGGGACAGGGTGGTGAAGATCTTGGTCCCGGTGAACCGGTAGGAGCCGTCGCCCAGGGGCTGGGCCACCGTGTCCGAGTCGAACAGCACCGCGTCGTTGCCCGCCTCGGAGATACCGAAGGCGAAGACCTCCCCCGCTGCCGACTCGCGGTGGATGAAGTCGAGCGAGTCATCTCCCTGGTGCGCCAGGATCGAGGCCACGGCGTTCCAGATCTGGTGCATGTTCACGGCCAGCGCGGTCGCCGGTGCATGCATGGCCAGTACCCTCTGGGCGGCGACGACGGTTGAGATGTCCCAGCCCAGTCCGCCCGCCGCCGTGGGGGCCAGGGCCCCGAGGTAGCCGGCCTCCCGCAGGACCTCCAGGTCCTGCTGCGGGAAGGCGTTCGCCTCGTCGAGTCCGCGGGCGCGGTCACGGATCCCGGAGAGGAGGTCATCCGTCAGGATGGTCCCGACGGCGGCCAGCTGGGGATTCTGCGGAGTGGGCATAGGGGGTCCTCCTGGAAATTCGGGTGGCGAGGTCGGCTCGGCGGTGGCGGTTCCGCCACAGGGCGGCCTCGGCGTGGTCTCTACGGCGTGTCGGCTGAATCAGCGGGGCTCGATCATCCGGTGCAGCACGCGGCACCCGAAGTCGAGGGCCTCGACGGGGACGCGCTCGTCGATGCCGTGGAACAGGCCGGTGAAGTCGAGGTCGGCCGGGAGCTGCAGCGGGGCGAATCCGTAGCCGGCGATGCCGAGCTGGGACAGGGACTTGTTGTCCGTGCCGCCGGACATCATGAACGGCAGCACCGGGGCGCCGGGGTCCTCAGCCTGGATGGAGTCGACCATGAGATCCACGAGGTCGCCGGAGAAGGGGACCTCCAGGGAGATGTCGCGGTGCTCGTGACTGAAGACCACCCCCTCGCCGGCGAGTTCACGCAGGGTGGTCATGACCTCCTCCTCCTGCCCCGGCAGGAAGCGGACGTCCACGGTGGCCTGCGCCTTGCCCGGGATCACGTTGTGTTTGTAGCCGGCGGTCAGGCCCGTGGGATTGGTGCTGTTGCGCAGGGTGGAGCCGACGAACCGGGACGCCGTGCCGAGCGCCTCAAGCTGGGGGGTGGGGTCCGCCTCGTCGAACTCCACACCGCAGATCTCGGCCACCTGTTCCAGCAGGGCGCGCGTGGTCTTCGTGTAGTCCACGGGCCAGGCATGGTTGCCGATCCGTTCGATGGCCCCGGCCAGCCGGGTCACGGCATTGTCGGGATGCACGGACGATCCATGACCCGGCGCTCCCGCGGCGGTCAGGTTGAGCCAGGCCAGGCCTTTCTCGGCGGTCTGCAACAGGTAGGCGCGTTGCCCGCGGAGGTCCGTGGAGAAACCGCCGACCTCACTGATGGCCTCCGTCGCCCCGGCGAAGACCTCGGGATGGTGGTCGACCATCCAGCGGGCCCCGTAGACGCCGCCGGCCTCCTCATCCGCGAAGAAGGCGACGATGAGGTCCCGGCGGGGCTGCCGTCCGGTGCGGTGCAGATGGCCCAGGACCGCGAGGATCATGGCGTCCATCCCCTTCATGTCCACGGCGCCCCGGCCCCAGATCATCCCGTCCCTCAGTTCGGCCGAGAACGGGTCCACCGTCCACTCGCTGGCGTCCGCGGGGACCACATCCAGGTGGCCGTGCAGGATCAGCGCGGGAGCCTGGGTGTCCCACCCCGGGACGCGACCCACCACGCTGGCCCGGCCGGGGGACGACTCGTAGACCGTCGGTTCCATGCCCGCGTCCCTCATCAGGGCCGCACAGTATTCGGCGGCCTCGCGTTCTCCCCGGGAATCGTTCCCCCCGTAATTCGAGGTGTCGATCCGGATCAGGTCTCGGCAGATGCGGACGACGTCGTCCGTGAAGTCGTGGCTGGAGGTGACGGTCATGGTGCCACCCTAGCGAGGTGGAACGGTCCCTGTCCGGCGCGTGTGCGAAAGCCCGCGAAAAGGGTGTTAGGATTGTCAGCGCTGCCTTTCGAGGCAGTGGAAATCCGGTGCGAACCGGGTTGTGCGCGCGGGTGGCGGAATTGGCAGACGCGCAGCGTTGAGGTCGCTGTGCCCGCAAGGGCGTGGGGGTTCAAGTCCCCCTCCGCGCACAACAAACGCCCACCTCAGGGCGACCCGGAACGGGGCTGGTGATGACCAGCCCCGTTTTCGTCGTCGCCGTCCGGGCGACTCCTCTGACGGATGCAACGACTCTCTGAGGGATTTCGAGCTCCATGGGCCTGGGCACCTGCTGTCCCTACGTGATAGGGAAGTCACAGGACGACCTTGTACCCCACCACTACTCGTCGGCGACGATGGCCGTCGTCACCGCCGATGCGCGCTTGTAACCTCAGTCTCATGATCACATCCGAGACAGTAGCGGGCCCTTTGGGGCGGTTCGCGAATCGGCTCAAGCGGGAGATTCTGACCAATGTCACGCCGGTCCGCTGGGCCGCCGACGGCATGCATGAGGAACGCCGCCGCAAGTGGGCGCCGCATCTGCCTCCCCTCGACCTGGCCCAGGCGGGGCTGGTCTCCACCCTGCAGCGGCAGGGTGTCCGCATCGGACCCTTGGACGATCTCGCGATCCCCACCACCGACGTGCTCAAGACCGCCCTGGACCGCGTGGTGGCCCCGTTGGCGGCCCTGCCTACGGGCGGGGCCAGTACGCTGCGTCCCTCCACGCACGACCTGTTGGCGGATCTGCCCCTCTGGCACTGGGGCCTGCAGGACCGCATGCTGGACATCGTGGAGAACTACCTGGGTGTGCCGGCCCGCTACTACGGGGCGGACGTGCGCCGCGAGGTCGGCAACAACCAGACCGTGGGCGTGCGCCGATGGCACCGTGACGCCGAGGACCGGCGCACCGTCAAGATCCTGGTCTGGCTCAACGATGTCGACGACCAAGGCGGGCCGTACGCCTACATTCCGCTGGCCGAGACGCTGTACGCCGTGGAGAAGCTGCACTACGTGGCTGGATTCGTGGATGACGCCCGGGTGGCTGACATGGTCCCCGCGGGCGCCGTGACTGCCGCGACCGGGCCGAAGTGGACAGCCGTGGTGGCAGACAACTGCCGTTTGCTGCACCGGGCCACGCCACCGATCGCCCGGGACCGTTTCTCGGTGACCTTCACCTGGTCCTCGCGTACACCGATGAAGACGGAGGCGGCCCCGGACTACACCCCGGACCAGGTCCGTCGCATCCGGACGGGCCTGTCCGCACGCCAACTGGCCTGTCTGCCTCCGGCCCTGGCCTGCGGCTGAGCCGGCCCTGGCGGTGGCCTGCCATAATCGGACCGGGGCACCGGAACCGGTGGCCCGGCCGCATCCGCACGTGAAAGAGGCGCACCAGCCATGACCGAAGCTCGCGACCTGCTCCAGCGGCTGGCCCACGCCTATGGCGTCCAGCCCTCCTACCGGGGTCACGACGGTCACGAACACCCGGTCTCCGACCACACGCTCCCCACGGTGCTCGCGGCCCTGGGCTGCACCGTCGAACCGGACGGCACGGCCGGGCTCGAGGCGGCACTGGAGCGACGACGGCTGGCCCCGTGGCGCCGCGTGCTGCCGCACACCACGGTCACCCACGAGGGATCTGGATCCTCGGTCCAGGTCCACGTCCCCCACGGGAGCTCCGTCACGGTCGTGGCGCTGCTGGAGTCAGGAGAGGCCCGTCCCCTCGAGCAACTCGAGGATTTCACGGATCCCCAGGACATCGACGGCGAACTCATCGGGCAGGCCACCTTCCGGCTACCCCGGGACCTGCCCGTGGGATGGCATCGCTTGGGCGCCAGGGTGGAGGACGGCAATGAGGTCGAGGCCGCCCTCGTCGTGACGCCGGAACGTCTCACGACCGCAGACCCCTACCGCCATCGGCGTGGCTGGGGGCTGTCCGTCCAGCTGTACTCGGCACGGTCCTCGGCCTCCTGGGGACTGGGCGACTTGAGGGACCTGGCTGAACTGGCGGTCCAGACGGCCGAGCACGGCGGCGACTACGTCCTGTCCAACCCCTTGCATGCCACCGCACCGGAACCGCCGGTGGTCTCCTCGCCTTACTCGCCCTCCACCCGCCGGTTCATCAACCCGATGTATCTGCGCATCGAGGACCTCGCCGAGTACGCCGCCCTTGACCCGCGTGCTCGCCGAGGGGTGGACGCCCTGGCCGCCGCCCGCCAGGCCGACAACGCGACCGCCGAGTCCCTGGACCGCAACGCCACCACCGCGGCCAAGCTGACGGCCCTGCGCCGGCTCCATCAGGTCACGCCGACGCCGGAACGGGCGCGCGCCTACCGCACCTACCGGGAGCAGGAGGGCCAGGGTCTGGAGGACTTCGCGCTGTGGTGTGCTCTGCGCAGCGCCTGTGGCGCCACCGATCCGGCCTGGCGGGACCCCGAGCTCACACCGGGGGGCCGCCTGGCCGAACGGTATCGCCACGACCTGGCCGAGGATGTCGACTTCCACCGCTGGATGCAGTGGTTGTGTGACACCCAGTTGGCAACGGCGCAGCAGACGGCCCGGGAGGCGGGCATGCGACTGGGGCTGATGCAGGACCTGGCCGTCGGGGCGGACCGCAACAACGCGGACGCCTGGATGCTGCAGGACCAGCTCGTCGCGTCCATGTCCGTCGGCGCCCCACCGGACATGTACAACCAACGCGGCCAGGACTGGTCGCAGTCACCGTGGCACCCCGAACGGCTGGTTGAGACCGGCTACCGCGCGTACCGCGACATGCTCCGCTCGGTGTTGCGCCATGCGGGCGGAATCCGCGTTGACCACATCCTCGGACTGTTCCGGTTGTGGTGGATCCCGGTGGGCCAGTCCCCCACCGAGGGTGCGTACGTCACGTACGACCATGAGGCGATGATCGGCATCCTGGCCCTCGAGGCGGAGCGTGCGGGCGCCGTCGTCGTGGGCGAGGACCTGGGCACCTTCGAACCGTGGGTCCAGGACTATCTGGCGCACCGCGGGCTGTTGGGCACCTCGATCCTGTGGTTCGAGCAGGAGGCCGGCCGGCCCCGTCCGCCCCAGGACTACCGGGTCCAGTGCCTGTCCTCCGTCAACACGCATGACCTGCCCCCGACCGCCGGCTACCTGGCCGGCACGCACCTGGACCTGCGCGAACGACTCGAGCTGGTGACCGGCGATCCCCACGCCGAGCGGGACCGGGCCGGCGCCGAGCGTCGGGCGTTCCTCCAAGCCGTCGTGGAGGCGGGATTCCTGTCCGCCGAGGCCGCGTCGGCCCTGGCCCTCGGGTCCGGCGGTTCCCTCGATCCGGCCGTGGTGGCCGACGTCGTGGTGGCCTTGCACCGGTTCCTGGCGCAGGCGCCGTCCATGCTGCACGGCATCGCGCTGGTGGACGCCGTGGGCGAACGCCGCATCCAGAACCAGCCGGGCACCCAGCAGCACGAATACCCGAACTGGGAGATCCCGCTCGCGGACGCCACCGGGCGGGCCGTGCTCATCGACGACCTGGATGCCGTTCCCGGATTCGCCCGCCTGCTGGACGCGGTACACCATGAGCTGAATCCCGGCTCACCACCGGACCGGCAGCCCGGCCGCGGGATCCCCGCACGGTGACCCGGCCCTTCGGCGTGGTGATGGTGTCCCTGCACACCTCACCGTTGGCACAGCCGGGCCAGGGTGATGCTGGTGGCATGAACGTCTACGTCCGCCAGCTGGCCATCACCCTGGCCGAGGCGGGGCACCCGGTCTGGGTCCTCACGCGTCGCGACCGGACCGGGCAGCGCGTCCAGGACCTGGCCGTCCCCGCCGCCCCGGGGGCGGCCCGCGCCCGGGTGGTTCCGGTCCCCGCCGGCCCGGCCGCAGACGTGCCCAAGGAGGAGCTGCCGCGGTGGGTGGATGACTTCGCCGCCGCGGCCCCCGGTGCCCTGACCGCCGCGGGCGGATGCCACGGAGACGACTGCCGCTGGGTGGTGCATTCCCACTACTGGCTCTCCGGGCTGGCCGGGCTGGCGGTGGCCGCAGACCTGAACGCTCCGATCGTGCACACGATGCACACCATGGCGGCCGTCAAGAACGCCCGGGACGCGCGGTCCAGCGAATCGGAGGAACGGGAGACCGCCGAGCAGCAGATCGCCGCGGCGGCAGACCTCCTGGTGGCCAACACCCCGGCCGAGCGCGAGGAGCTGAGGGGTCACTACGGAGCCGATCCAGCCCGGATCCGGGTGGTCCCGCCGGGCGTGGACACTTCCGTCTTCCATCCCGACGGCGGTGCCCACTGGCCCGGTCGGCCGGACGGGCTCAAGGTCCTGTTCGCCGGGCGGATCCAGGGGCACAAGGGCCCACAGGTGGCCATCAGGGCCGCAGGACTCGTGAACCGGCGGGCCTCCGGTGTCCCCCCGGTGCAGCTGCACCTGACCGGTGCCCACTCGGGCGCGGACGAACTCGACCTCCGCGCCCTGGTCTCGGCCGCCGGGCTGGAGGGCCACTGCACCGATTCCGGCCCCGTGTCCGCGCGGGAGCTGGCCGAGGTCTACCGGGCTGCGGACGTGGTGATCGTGCCGAGCTACTCGGAGTCCTTCGGCCTGGTCGCCCTCGAGGCCCAGGCCTGCGGGACCCCGGTGCTGGCACACCGGGTGGGCGGGCTCGCCTACGCCGTGGCGGACGGTGAGACCGGCCGGCTGGTGGACGGCCTGGACCCGGAGACCTGGGCACAGGAGCTGGAACGGATCGTGGCAGACCTGCCCGCGTGGCGGCGGATGGGCCCGGCGGCGGCACGCCGGGCCCGGACCTTCGGCTGGGAGGCGATGGCGGCCCACATGTCAGAGGCGTACGAGGTGCTCTCCGCCGAGCGGTAGGGACCGGAACCTCCGCAGACCACGACACCGCCCCCTACCCGGGGCCTATCCTGGGACGGCACCCGGGACGGTGATCGAGCCGGTGAAGTGCGGCCTTCCGGTACGGCCGTTCCATGCCGTGACCTCGGTCGTCTCCCCGGTCGTCTCCTCAGCGTTGCGGCGATCCGCGTGGAGGACGCCCACCGACACCGTCCCGGGCAACAGCACCGGAGTGGCGAAGGAGATCTCCCACTCGTGGCCGGCACCCGCCGGTTCCCGGCCCGCAAGCATCCGCCCGGCCAGGTACATCCCGTGGGCGATCATGCCCTTCTGCCCCAGGAGCTTGGCGGTCACCGGATTGAGGTGGATCGGATTGAAGTCTCCGGACACGGCGGCATACTCCCGGCCGGTGGACGCGGGAAGGCGCCACTGTGCGGTCAGCTGCGGAGCCGTGAACGGCGGGTGGCTGGACCTGGCCGGGCGGTCGTGGACCGGCAGGTGGACTCCGGCGGCCAGGTAGGTGGACGTGCCCTCCCACAACAGCCGCAGCCCCCCGGCCCCGTCGCTCGGGTTGCTGACGGTGCCGTCGGCGGGGCGGTCAACGCGTGCCGGCCCGTGGACGGTGACGACCAGGTCCACGGTGGTCCCGGACGGATGAGGGCTCAGCCGGGTGGCCGAGGCGGCCACCTCCACGGGGGTGCCGGCCGGTACCGGGGCATGGTGGATGACGCGGTTGCGGAGGTGGACCATGCCCAGCAGCGGCAGCGGGAAATCCGGATCAGCCATGAGTTCCATGGCCGCCGGGAAGGCGGCGACGTGCACGAGCACCGAGGGCAGGTCGGTGGGGTCCAGCACCGGACCGTTCCGGTGGAACATCCGGGCGTACCGGGCGGCGAGTCCAGCACTGATCGCGTGGTCGTGGATCACCACGGTCCGTCCCGGCAGCTGTTGCGGGCGGCGCCGCCTGACCAGCGCGTCCTTGGCTGCTGTGGACAGGGCCGCCCGGTAGCTCGAGCTCAAGGGGGTCATGGTCTCACGCTCCACCTCAGGCCCCCATCATGCCCTGGCCGCAGACGCGCAGCGTGGCGCCGGACGTCCCCCCAGCCGCATCGGAGACCAGATAGGCGATGGCCTCCGCCACGTCAATGGGCCGGCCTCCCTGCTGGAGGGAGTTCAACCGGCGCGCGACCTCACGGGTGGCCATCGGCATCCGGGCGGTCATCTCCGTCTCGATGAAGCCGGGGGCCACCGCGTTGATGGTTCCACCGCCGGCGGCGGTCCCGGCAGCGCCCATCAGCTCTGCCGTGGCCGAGACCATCCCCATGACGCCCGCCTTGGACGCGGCGTAGTTCGTCTGACCCGCGTTGCCGGCGATCCCGGACGTTGAGGCGAGCGAGGCGATCCGCAGTCCGTCCGCCACGACACACTGACCAATTGCGGCCAGGAAGACGCGGTTCATCGCCAGCTGGGACTCGATGTTCACCGCGAGCACGGAGTCCCACCGGGCGGCATCCATGTTGGCGAGCTTCTTGTCCCGGGTGATCCCGGCATTGTGCACCACGATGTCCAGCCGCCCATGGCGATCGGCGCAGTGCGCGAGGATCCGTTCCCCGGCATCCGCCGCGGTGATGTCCAGTTGCAGTGCGGTTCCGGCGAGCGAGTTCACGACGCCGGCCAGCGCCTCCCCGGCGGCCGGCACGTCCACCCCCACGATGGTCGCCCCATCGCGGTGCAGGGTCGCGGCAATGGCGGCACCGATGCCGCGGGCGGCACCGGTCACCACGGCCACCTTGCCGGCCAGGGGCTTCTCCCAGTCCCGGGGCAGGATGCCGGCATCGGAGGAGACGGGGATGAACTGGCCGGAGACGAAGGCGCTCTTGGCCGAGAGCAGGAAGCGCAAGGCACCGGTGGCCCCCGGGGCGGACAGCGCCGTGTCCTCACCCAGCACGATCCCGTTGGCGGTGGCCCCGCGGCGCATCTCGTGCGCGAGCGAACGGGTCAGGCCTTCGACGCCCCGGCGGGCGGCCCGCACGGCGGGCTGGTCCGAGCCGAGCGGATCACGGTAGACGGTGACCACGCGGGCGGACGGGCCCAGTTTCCGCTGGACGGCGCCGAGCTGCAGGGTGGTGGCGGACAGGTCGGCCGGCGTGCCCGCGTCGTCATAACAGGCCACGACGGCGCCATAGCGGTCGGCCGGAGCCGACTGGCGGCGGACATCCAGTCCCCAGTCCAGCAGGACGGCCGCGGCCTCGTCGGCCGCATGGCCCCCGCCGAGGACGAGAACGGAGCCCTCCACGAGGGGCTGGCCGGGCTCGTATCGCCGCAGGGCGGCCGGCCGGGGCAGCCCCAGGGCCCCGGCGAGCTTCCGGCCGAGCGGCTGGTTGACGAGGGCGGTGTAGGTGTCGGTCTGCGGTGCCGTGGCCATGTGCTCAGCGCCCCCGGACGATCGCGACGATGCCCTGGCCGCCGGCCGCGCAGACGGAGATCAGGCCGAGCGAGCCCGGCCCCTTCTCGTGGAGCATCGTGGCCAGGGTGGCGGTGATCCGGCCGCCGGTCGCGGCGAAGGGGTGACCGGCGGCGAGCGAGGAGCCGTTGACGTTGAGTTTGGACCGGTCGATGGCACCCAGGGGCGCGTCCAGACCCAGCTGGTCGCGGCAGAAGTCCTCATCCTCCCAGGCCTTCAGGGTGGACAGGACCGTTCCGGCGAAGGCCTCATGGATCTCGTAGTAGTCGAAGTCCTGCAGGGACAGTCCCTGGCGCCGCAAGAGGCGGGACAGGGCGTAGGCCGGTGCCATGAGCAGGCCCTCCTTGCCCTCCACGAAGTCCACAGCGCCGGTCTCGAAGTCCACAAAGTCGGCCAGCACGGGCAAGCCCCTCTCGGCGGCCCACTGCTCGGAGCCGAGCAGGACGGTGGAGGCACCGTCCGTCAGCGGGGTGGAGTTCCCGGCGGTCATGGTGGCCTCGTCCCCGAGGTCGCGGCCGAAGGCGGGCTTGAGCTTGCCGAGCTTCTCGAGCGTGGTGTCCGCTCGCAGGTTGTTGTCCCTGGTCAGCGTGCCGAAGGGCGTCACGAGGTCGTCGAAGAAGCCGCGGTCATAGGCGGCCGCGAGGTGGTGGTGGCTGGCCAGGGCCAGCTCGTCCTGAGCCTGCCGGGTGATCCCCCACTGATGAGTGGTCCGGGCCTGATGTTCGCCCATGGACAGCCCCGTGCGGGGTTCCTCGGTGCCCGGCGCCTCTGGTGCCAGGTGGCCGGGTCGGAACTTCAGGACGGCCTTGATCTTGTCCTGCGTGGTGCGGGCGCGGTTGAGTTCCATCAGCACGGCGCGGGCGGCGTCGTTGAAGACGAGGGGGGCGTCGGAGATGCTGTCCACACCACCGCCGATGGCGGAGTCGAGTTGCCCCAAGCGGATCTTGTTGGCGAGCCCCCCGATGGCCTCCATGCCCGTGGCGCAGGCGATCTGGACCTCGTGGGCGGGAGTGGCCGGGTCCAGCGAGGTGCCGAGGACCGACTCCCGGGTCAGGTTGAAGTCCTTGCTGTGCTTGATGACCGCGCCGGCCGCGACCTCCCCGATCCGCTCCCCCTGCAACCCGAACCGGGCGATGAGCCCGTTCAGGGCGGACGTCAGCAGGTCCTTGTTGGTGGCCTGGGCATAGGCGCCATGGGACCGCGCGAACGGGGTGCGGTTTCCGCCGATGATGACGGCCTGCCGCACCTCGCCACCGGCGATGGCGGGCCGGCCCGCGGCGTTCCGCGCGGAATCCCGGGGGGCAGCCGGGGTCTGCGGGGCGTTCGGGGAGGTCTTCTCGGTCATGGTGATCCCTTCGGGGTTTCACGGCGGGCCGTGGATGCAGCGTGACGGGGCTTACTGGTACCCAGAGTACCTGATACGCTCGGTATCGTGAATATCGCAGTCAAGGATGCCGGGACGCCGGATGGACGCGCCACCCGATGGGATGATCACCGCCTGCAACGACGAGCAGAGCTGATCCGGGCCGCGCGCCGCGCCGTTCACGATCTCGGACCACAGGCATCCATGGGTGACATCGCCTCACATGCCGGCACCTCCAAGAGCGTCTTCTACCGGTACTTCGGGGACAAGAACGGCCTGCAGGCCGCCGTGGGCGAACGCGCCATCAATTTCATGGAACGTGAGTTGCTGGCCGCCGCGGAGACCTCGGACAACGCCCTGGACGGGCTGTACGCGATGGTCTCCGTGTACCTCAGGCTGGCCGAGTCCTCGCCCCATGTCTATGCCTTCTCGACGCGGCTGCCACCGGAGACGTCCGAGGCCGCCGTGGGATCCGGCTCCTCCGGCACACCCGGCGGGCCCGGCGCCTCCAGTGGGCAGC
>NZ_JALDXU010000034.1:0-30142 GCF_032154715.1 Citricoccus sp.
AACGCCAGACGGACGTGGCAGGGCTGTTCGAACGCGTGCTGGCCAAGCCGCCGGTGCGGCGCATCGCCAAGGAACTGGGCGTGGACCTGACCAAGGTGCGGGCCACGGGTCAGTTCGGCGAGGTCACGCGGACGGACGTGGAGGACTACCTGGCCGAGCGGGAGACGAACATCGACACCTCCGGCTCGTTCTGGATGCCGGACAGCGGTGACAACGCACGGCGCACCGAGCGGATCCGGGTCAAGGGGGTGCGCAAGGCGACGGCGGCCGCGGTCTCCGAGTCGTACCGGGATGCCCCGCACGTCTCGATCTTCGTGGACGTGGACGCCTCGAGGACCATGGAGTTCGTCAAACGCCTCAAGACCTCCCGTGAGTTCGAGGGCGTCAAGGTGACCCCGTTGCTGATCCTCGCGAAGGCCGTCATCTGGGCCGCGGCGCGCAACCCGCACGTCAACGCGACGTGGACGGAGGATGAGATCCTCGTCAAGCACTACATGAACCTCGGGATCGCCGCCGCGACCCCGCGCGGGCTGCTCGTGCCGAACGTCAAGAACGCCAACGAGCTGTCCCTCCGCGACCTGGCCGAGGCCCTCGGGACCTTGGCCAAGCGGGCACGGGACGGCAAGACGCAACCGGCGGAGATGGCGGACGGGACGATCTCGATCACGAACATCGGAGCCCTGGGCATCGACACGGGCACGCCGATCATCAACCGTGGCGAAGTGGCCATCGTGGCCTTCGGGACCATCCGGCAGAAGCCCTGGGTGGTCTCCGGCGAGGTCATCCCGCGGTGGATCACCACCCTCGGCGGTTCCTTCGACCACCGCGTGGTGGACGGGGACCTGTCCGCCCGGTTCATGGCCGATGTCGCCGCCATCATGGAGGAGCCGGCCCTCCTGCTGGAGTAGCGCCGCGGGCCTGGGAAGGGCAACGGGGACTTCCAGCTCCTCAGGCGGCGATCCGCCAGGTGCCGAGCCCGATCAGCACGGACCCGGCCACCAGGAGGACGATCACGGTGAGTGTGGGGCCGTGGGCGCTGATCCAGTCGCGCAGCGCCGCCAGGCGCACCGTCGCCCGGTCTCCGGACGACGCGTACAGCAGTGTGGGCCCGACGACCGTGGAGACGCCCACGAGGCAGAACCAGGCGAGGACGACCAAGGTCATGGCCCAGCCGAGGTCGACCGTCGTCCGGGCCGTGGCGATCGTGAGGACGAGGTTCTCGGGGTGGAAGCCGAATTGGAACCCGACCATGGCGCAGCTCGCCGGTCCCAGCGAGGCGAGCCAGCGCAGGAACCTGTGATCGGATTCCCGAGCCTGGGCGCGCGGCCGCCGGCGGGACCACAGCCACCATCCCCCAGCCACGATCACCAGCAGGATCCCGGCCAGCACGTCGAACACCCCGCTCGGCCGCCGCAGATGCGGCCACGGCAATTCGGAGACTCCGGCGACGGCCAGGACGAACACCACGGCGAGACCGCCCGCGTATCCGATCGTCAGCCACACGCCGTTCGACATCTTCTTCGTCCCCAGCAGCACGGCGATGATGGCGATGACCGGCATCGTGGTGAACGCGACCACGAGCCCGTAGCCCGTAGCCGCCAGCAGCGAGGTGACCAGCGTCATGATCCGTCGACCTGCACCCGCACCACGTCCCTTCGCCTGGAGTTCTCCTCGTAAGATACCCACCGCGAGGGTGAACCGGTGAAGACCGGCCGCCTCAGAGCTCGGCGAACATGTCCGGAACGGACAGCTCCCCGGTGACCGTGCCGTACATCCGGGCGGTCTCCGCCAGTTCCTCCTGGGCCTCCAGATTGAACTCGGACCGGAACCGCGGAAGCTTCATCTTCTCCAGCACCTCCGGCGGGGTCTGGGTATAGGTGCCGGTGATCCGGCGGACCTCGTCCGGATTCTGCTGGGCATACTCCAGACCGCGGACCAGGGCCTCCCGGAAGGACCGCACCAGGCCCGGATCGTTCTCGAGGGTCTCCTCGCTCGCGAAGTACCCGCCGGTGTCGAGCTCGGGGTTGGCCTCCGCGTACGGCCAGGAGACGGCCACCATGCCGGCTTCCAGGGCCGGGGTGACAAAAGGCTCCACCACCACTCCGGCGTCGAGCTGCCCGTTCTCCAGGGCCGCCTGGACGTCCGGGAAGGCCATCTCCATGAACTCCAAGGACCCGCCGTCTCCGCCGGCCTTGTCCATGACCTGCCGGCACGCGGTGTCCCCGATGTTCGCGAGCTGGTTCGAGGACAGCGTCCTGCCCGCCAGGTCGCGGATGCTCTCGAATCCGGAATCCGGGGCGGCGATGAGCGCGACGTTGTCGTTGCCGGGTTCGCCCGTGGTGGTGCTGCCGGAGCAGAAGAACTTCAGGCCGATACCCTGCGAACGGGCCACCATCATGGACACCACGTTGCCGAAGGCGACGTCGAACTGGCCCGAGGAGACTCCCGGGAAGGAGATGGCACCGCCGGAGGTCGACTCGATCGTGACGTCCAGGCCGGCCTCCTCGAAGAAACCCTGCTCCTTCGCCAGGTGCAGGGGTGCGACGTCGACGATCGGTATGGCTCCGACCGTCACCGCGCGCAGGTCTCCGGAACCGCCGGCCGCATCAGGGCCGCCAGCGGTGTCGCCGCCCCCGGAGGGGTCGCCCTGCCCGCAGGCGGCGGCCGTGCCGGCCACGACGGCGGCGGTGCCGACGGCCAGCAGCCGTCGGCGGGTCAGGAGGGAGGGCTGCGGGCTTCGGGTACTCATGGGTTCTCCTCTGGCGTGTTCGGTGGACGGCACTACATCGTTTTGAGGGCAGAGATGAGTACTCATCTCTGCCCTCAAAACGATGGTGGGTAGGGCTACTCGCCGGCCGCGAAGCTGTGGGCCAGCACCCAGGAGGGGAAGTCGGCGATCTTCGCGTCGATGAGGATCGGCCGGTCCCGCGGACCATCCAGCCAGTCCTGCACGGCACCGAGGTCGGATTCCTGCCGCACGGTCACCGCCGCGCAGCCGAATCCGGCGGCGATGGCCGCGATGTCCGTCGGCGGGAACTGCACCGTGTCCAGGCGGTCGGTCTCATGGACGAAGTGGTGCACCTCGGCCCCGTAGGCGGCGTCGTTGTAGACCACCACCATCAGCGGCATGTGCAGTCGCACGGCGGTCTCCAGCTCCACGAGGGACATCAGCAGCCCGCCGTCGCCCACGCCGGCAATGGCGATCCGGTCCGGGGAGGCCAACTGGGATCCCATGGCGCTGGACAGGGCCAGGCCGATCGACTGGAACGCCAGCGGCACGCAGTACCCCGTGTTGTCCGGGACCCGGAAGTGCATGGCCGGATAGGCGTTGAAGTTGCCGCCGTCCGGCACCACCACCCGCTCCATCGGCACCATCTCATCCAGCCGGTTGGTCAGCAGCCGCGGATCGATCCGCCCGCTGTCCGGATCACCGGGGACCACGGGTTCGGAGACATCCTCGAAGGGCTGGTCCCGCCAGTGCAGCGACGCGGCCACCCGGGCACGGGTCTCCTCGGTCCGGTATCCCGTCTGCGTGCCCCCGGTGGAAGCCAGCCGTTCGCCCAGGACGACGGCGGCGGCGGAGGCGGTGAGGCCGGCGTCGCCCAGGATGGTCACGTCCACCGGGTAGTGGAGTCCGAACGCCGCCGGGGTGTCATCCACCTGGATGACGGTCTTGCCCCGCAGGTGCGTGCCGTCCCGGGTGGTCCACCGATTCAGGGCGGCGCCGAACACCAGCATCACGTCAGCCTGGCGCACCAGCTCGGCGGCCCCGTCCGTGGAGAAGCCGCCCATCACGTCCAGGTGCCACGGATCCTCGTGGAACAGCCCGCGCCCCACCGCCGAGGTGGTCAGCAGTGCACCCGCACGCTCGGCCAGGTCCCGGATGGGCCCGACGCCGGCCGCGGCACCCCGACCGCCCACGATCACCGGGCGCTCGGCGCCGGCCAGCAGCTCGGCGATCCGCTCGACCGCCTCCGGCGAGGCGCCGGCCGGCGTGGGCGGCACGGGCGGGGTCACCGAATCCACCAGGGCGCGCTGGCCCTCCGGGATGGTGCCCTCCTGGACGTCCAGGGGCATGGACAGCACCACGGTGCGCCGGTCGTTGACGGCCCGGGTCACGGCGCGGATGGTGTCCGCCACGGCGGAGGCGGGGGAGTACAGCCGCTCGGGCACCGCGCCCATGCCCTCGACCACCTTGTCCTGGTCGATGTAGAAGTTCGAACCGTACTGACCGCCGGGGGTGTCCCCGGAGATGACCAGCACGGGGGTGCGGGACTTGGCGGCCTCGCCGATGCCGGTCAGCGCGTTGGACAGCCCGCAGCCCTGGTGGACGGTGACCACGGAGAGCTGACCGGTGGAGCGGGAGAAGGCGTCGGCCATGCAGGCGGCGCCCATCTCATGCCGGGCCGCCGTGAACGGCACGCCGTCCGGACGCTGCTCGCTCGGGGCGAGGAGCGCGTTGGTGGCCCGGAAGTTGCCGGAGCCGACCACGCCGAAGACGTGGGCGGCACCCATGCGGGAGATGATGCGGCCGACGGCCTCACTGACCTTCATGGCTGTCTGGGGTCCTTTCGTGGTGGTCTCGTGCTGGAGCGTTGTGGTGGTCATGCGGTTCCCTCCGGCAGCAGGGCGTCCAGGTCCGGAGCCTCATCGATGACGCCGTACTTCACGGCGGCCTCGCCGAGGGCGGTCATGGCCTCGCGGGAGAAATCGGCCTTGAAGCGCGGCAGGGTGATGCGCTCGAGGATCTCCGGGTCCGTCTCGGTGTACTCGCCGATCACCTCGCGGACCACGTCCGGGTTCTCCTGGCTGTACTCCATGGACTTGCGCATGGCGCGGGTGAACGCCTCGACGTCCTCCGGCCGCTGCTCGATGACCTCCTCTGTGGTGAAGTAGCCCCCGATGTCCAGGTCCGGATGGGCCTCGGCGTAGGGCCAGGACACGGCCTTCAGGCCGGCGTCGAGGGACTGGGTCAGGTAGGGCTCCAGGACCAGGGCCGCCTCCACCTGGCCGTTCTGCACGGCGGCCGCGGCATCACCGAAGGCCAGCTCGATGAAGTCCATATCCGCGCCGTCACCGCCCGCGTTGACCACGGCGAGGCGGATCGAGGTGTCCCCGATGTTCATCAGGTTGTTCGAGGAGGCGGTCTGGCCCTGCAGGTCCGCGGTCGTCTCCAGCTCGGAGTCCTCCAGGGCGATGACGGCGGCGAAGTCCTTGCCCTCCTCGCCCGTGGTGGTGGTGCCGTTGGCCACGTACTGCAGCGGCAGGCCCTGGTCCCGGGCCACCATGAGGGAGACGGTGTTGCCGAAGGCGAAGTCATAGTCACCGGCCACCACACCGGGTACGGCGATGGCGCCGCCGGAGGTGTTCACCACCTCGACGTCCAGGCCCTCGTCCTCGAAGAAGCCCTCCTTCACGCCCACGTGGATCGGGGCGACGTCACCGATGGGAATGGCCCCGACGCGGATGGGGGTCAGGTCCCCCGAGTCGCTGCCGGCCTCGGTGTCCGCCGACGTCGCCTCCTGTCCGCCGGAGGGGGAACCGGAACCGCAGGCGGCCAACCCCAGGGTGACGGTGACGCTGAGGGTGAGGATCCCGACGCCGGCCGTGAGCGACCGGAGGCGGCCGCGGCGCGCGAGGGGCCGGCCGCGATGCCGGGTGAGGGGCGTGGTCTGTGACGGTGTCAGTGAGGGAGGGGTCATAGAGGCACCGTATGGCGTGAATCACACGCGGTCCAATGATCGTTCTGCGTGTCAGAAATAGGCCTGATCTATAGGTCGCCCGCCCCTGGATGGCGTCTCGTCGTGCCCAGGTCCTGAAGCTGGTCGACGGCCCACGGAACGAACCAGGCCGTGGCCGAGGTCGGCGGCCGGGGCGCGGCGTAGGCGTGCACCGTCACATCGGTGTCCTCGTAGGGCAGGGGCCATTGCTCGATGTCCCAGGCGTGGAACCACTCCGCGAGGAGGATCTCCGGCACGAAGGCGAGAAGGTCCGTGCCGGCCACCAGAGCGGGGATGGCGGAGAAGCTGGAGACGGCCACGGACCCGCCGGCGGGTGCCGGCATGCGGTCCTCGATGAGTGTGTGGCCGGTGGAGCCGCGGATGACCACCCGGGCGGCGCGGGAGATGTCCTCGGCCGTCGGGCGGGCCGGCCCGAGGCGGCCGCGGCGGGCGATGCAGACATAGCGGTCACGGCGCAGGGGCAGGGCGTGGACCTCACCGCGCGGGCGGGCGGAGGCGATCGCCAGGTCGAGGTCCCCGGCCGCCAGCAGGTCCGCGGCGGTGGTGGTGTCCAGCTGAACCACGTCCAGGCTGCAGCCGGGTGCGGTGGTGGCGAGGGCGGGGACCAGCCGGGGCAGGAACACCAGCTGGCCGAGGTCGGTGACGGCGATCCGGAAGGTGGCGGCGGCGTGGGCGGGGTCGAAGTCTGCGAGGCTGGCCACCGCCGCGTCGGCGGCGGCGGGCATGGTCGCCACCTCCGCGTAGAGCTGGCGGGCCGCCCGGGTCGGCACCACCCCGCGGCCGGAGCGGGCGAACAGCTCATCGCCCGTGGCGCGGCGGAGGCGGTTGACGGAGTGCGTGATGGAGGGCTGAGTGAGATTCAGGCGCGCTGCGGCGGCAGTCAGGGTGCCTTCCTCCATGACCGCGACGAAGACCCGGATCAGGTTCAGATCGAGCATGGTGCCTCCTGGTGCCAGCAGTCCGCCGCGGGGGCCGGCTTCCCTCGGACGGAAATTCACTTGAAAGTCAATATTGTTGAACTGTTGAACTAAGTCACACTCGTGTCTAGTCTGGTCACAGCCTGTGGGACGGGTCACAATATTGTTGACGAAAATGTCAGCATAGCCGTCCCCAACGACCACCCCCTGTCGCGAGCGGAGCACCTCGATCGATGACTGAATCAACCTCGTCCACCGGCGCGCCGGGCCATCATGGCCCGGGCGGGCCCGGAGACACCCACCGTGAATCGGAGATCGAGCGGCTGCACCGTCTCGAGGCCTCCAGTGGTTCCGACCGCCGCCGCGGAGACCTCCGGCGGCACACCGATGCGGCCACCGTGGCCGGTCTCGACATCCCCACGCGGCCGGATCCGGCGGCACCGCGGACCTCAGTGGCGCAGTCCGGGGTGACCGGTCGGCCGACGTCGTCCGGTCCGTCCCGGGCCACGCGCAAGGCCCGCCGCAACTGGGGCACCAAGTCCCTGGGGCTGGTGGGTCTGCTGGGCTTCCTGGTGATCTGGGAGGTGCTGCCGCGCACCGGGATCGTGAACCCGACGTTCCTGCCCCCGGCCTCGGCGGCCATCGCGGACCTGTTCCGGAACTTCGGTCTGACCGCGTTCTGGCAGGCCGTCGGTGACACCATGTGGCAGTGGCTGCTGGGCATGCTGATCGCGTGCACCGCGGCGACCGTGCTGGGCTTTGTGATCGGCTCGTCCACGTTCCTGCGCCGGTTCACCAACTCGACCATCGAGTTCATGCGCCCGGTGCCGTCCGTGGCGTTGATCCCGCTGGCCGTGCTGCTGTTCGGCGTGGACATCCGGTCGGCCCTGCTGCTGATCGTGTACGCGTCCTTCTGGCAGGTCCTGATCCAGGTCCTGTACGGGGTGGCCGACGTGGACAACGTGGCCATGAACACCGCCCGGTCCTACGGGCTCGGTCCACTGGCGCGGCTGCGCTACGTCATCTTCCCCACGGCGTTGCCGTACCTGATGACCGGTATCCGCCTGGCCTCGGCCGTGGCCTTGATTTTGGCGATCACCGCCCAGCTGATCATCGGCACCCCGGGCCTGGGCGCCGAGATCGCCAAGGCCCAGTCCGGTGGCTCCTACGTGGCGATGTACGCCCTCATCCTGGCGACCGGCCTGCTCGGCGTCCTCATCAACCTGGTCATGCGCATGATCGAGCGCAAGGTGCTGTCCTGGCACTCCTCGGTCCGAACGGAGGTCGCCAAATGAGCGCCGATGCCCCCCTCGCCACTACCGTCAACCTGACCCCAGCGGCAGGCGGACCGGGCACCTCCCGGTCGGCGCCGCCGTCGTCCCCCGCCAAGAAGAGCCCGGCCGCCAAGCGGATCTGGAGTATGGCCAAGGGCCTGTTCTTCATCGCGGCCCTGCCCGTGATCCTGGTACTGATCTGGTACATCTCCACCGCGGTGGGGGAGAAGAACTTCTTCGTGCCCACCCCGGCACTGCTGGTGGAGACCTTCTTCGAGACCTGGACCGGGGACCGGATCACCACGGACGTGATTCCCTCGCTGACCCGCCTGCTGTTCGGCATCGCCGGCTCGATCATCATCGGCATCGTCGGCGGCCTGCTGATCGGCTCGGTCCGCTGGCTGCGCGCCCTGACCGAGCCCACACTCGAGTTCTTCCGCGCGATCCCGCCGACCGTGTTGATCCCGGTCCTGATGCTGCTGATCGGCATCGGGGACGACATGAAGATCGCGGTGATCATCTCCGGCGCGCTCTGGCCGATCCTGCTCAACACGATCGAGGGCGTGCGCTCGATGGACGAGGTCCTGGCGGACACCACGCACACCTACGGGATCAAGGGCTTCAACCGGGTCCGCTACCTGATCCTGCCCTCGGCCATGCCGCAGATCATGGCCGGCATCCGCCAGTCCCTGTCGATCGCGCTGATCCTGATGGTCATCTCCGAGATGTTCGCCGCCTCCTCCGGTCTGGGCTTCACCATCGTGCAGTTCCAGCGGTCCTTCGCGATCCCGGAGATGTGGTCCGGCATCGTGCTGCTGGGCATCATCGGCGTGATCATGTCCTTCATCTTCCAGCTCATCGAGCGCAACGTGCTGCGCTGGTACCACGGCCTGAGGGAGATCGAGAATGCGGCCTGAGCCCACCGAACCCGTCAGCCCCGACCCAGTTCACGCTGATTCATACCCCACGTCTCACACCGAAAAGGAAGCCACCATGACTTCTGACCAGACTTCCACCGCAGGCGCCGTCATCTCCCAGGGCGGCGTGGCCGAGACCCCGGACGGGCTGATCACCGTCGGCAAGACCATGCCGGACGGCGAGGCCATGCTCTCCGTGCGGAACATGAAGAAGGTGTACCACACCGACGGCGGCGACATCGAGGCCGTCCGGAACCTCACCTTCGACCTGCCCCAGGGCCAGCTGGCCTGCCTGGTCGGGCCTTCGGGCTCGGGCAAGACCACCCTCCTTAAGTGCATCGCCGGCCTGCTGGCCCCCAGTGCCGGGGAGGTCACCCTGCACGGCAAGAAGGTCACCGGTCCGCCGAAGTCCATGGCCGTGGTCTTCCAGGAGTACGGCCGCTCCCTGTTCCCCTGGATGCGGGTGCGGGACAACGTGGAACTTCCCCTGAAGAACGCCGGGATGGACAAGGCCAAGCGGGACGAGCTCGTGGACAACGCCCTCGAGGCCGTCGGTCTGGCCCACGTGCCCAAGTCCTACCCCTGGCAGCTCTCCGGCGGCATGCAGCAGCGCGTGGCCATCGCCCGCGCCGTGGCCTACCAGCCCCAGGTGCTGCTCATGGACGAGCCCTTCGCTGCCGTGGACGCCCAGACCCGCGCCGATCTGGAGGACCTCGTCCGCAGCGTCTGGAAGAAGCTCGGTGTCTCCATCCTGTTCGTCACCCACGACATCGACGAGTCCGTCTACCTCGGCGAACGCGTCATCATCCTGTCCTCCTCGCCCACCGTGATCCAGGAAGACGTCCTGATCGACCTGCCGGACGAGCGCGATCAGCTCGAGACCCGCTCCTCGCAGCGCTTCTCCGAACTCCGCCACCACGTCTACGAACAGATCCAGCTCGCCAAGAAGGGCTTCCGCCCCGAGGACGCGCTGGCCAAGTAACCTCCCCGCCCCACCCCGCCCACCCCTCCGCTTTGCGGGCAGAGATGAGTACTCATCTCTGCCCGCAAAGCGCGTTAATGGCGAGTGGTCTGTGGACGGCCGGGCGTGTTGTCCACAGTTCGCTGATCGCTGTAGTTCGGAAGGTGTCCCCGCCCGCCAGGCTGGCCTTATGTCTCGACGCCGGCCGCTTCCCCAGGACTTGTGCGCCGCCCCTTTTTCCCATGGCCAGGCGCGGGCTCAAGGGGTGCCCATCGACAGGCTGTTGGCGTCCGATGTCGAGCGATTGGCCCATGGCTTGTACCGACATCGTGCTCTCGAGTTTCCGCGGTGGGCCGAGCTCGGTCTTCCCGATCCCGAGCATGGCCTGGACCCACAGTTCCTGACTGCGCTACTGGAGGTGACGGGGGGAGCCCTCTCCCACCAGTCGGCGGCGCATCTCTACGGGATCCCGCTGCCGCCCTGGCTCGCAGACGAGCCGGATCTGCAGATCACGGGACCCGGGCCGGAGTTGCGCAGCCGCCGCCCCGGGATCACGGGACATCGCCGCCCGCTGGACCCAGCCGACCTCGTACTCCACCTCGGCTTGCCGTGCACCAGTCCGGAGCGCACGTGGCTGGACCTGGCGTCCCTGTTCCGGCCGGGGCAGGAGGCTCACCTGGTGGCCGCCGGCGACCATCTCGTCAAGCATCCGTGGGTCAGGGGCGGACGGATGGAACCAGTCAGCACCCCGGGGGACGTGGAGAGGGCGCTTCACCGCGTGGGTCGATTCAAAGGGGTCCGTCTGGCGCGGGCCGCGCTGCCCCGGATTCGGGTGGGCGCGGATTCTCCGACAGAGACGCTCGTCCGGTTGATGCTGGTGGACGCGGGCCTGCCCGAACCGGAGCTGCAGGTCCATGCCACCGCCCTGGATGGCGACGCGTACCCGGCTGACCTCGGATTTCGGGAGGCCAAGGTCGCCCTCCAGTACGACGGCGAGCACCATCGCACCCCGGAGCAGCAGCTGATCGACGCCCGCCGCGATGCCTGGTTCGAACGCCATGGTTGGATCGTCATCCGGATCACTGTGGAGGACCTGCACGACGATCTCCGTGATGTCATCCGGCAGGTCCGTGCCCGCCTGTCCCAACCGGCCCGCTTGCCTCCACTGGACCACCCGGCCCGCCGTGTCAGCTGATGGCGTTTTGCGGCCAGAGACTAGTACTAATTTCCGCCCGCAAAAGCCTGGAGTTATGGCGGATTCCGAATTTCTGCCCGGAAAGCGGGGGGCGGGGCAGTCGGTAGGCTCGGGGTATGGCGGAGGAGCACCCCAATGACACCACCCTGGACCGGTTGATCCGGATCCTCGGCGCCTTCGACACGGACCGGCCCACCCTGTCCATCTCCGCCCTCGCCCGTCGCGCCGCCATCCCCCTGCCCAGTGCCTACCGGTGGGTGGATCGGCTCGTTGTGGCGGGCCTGCTCGAGCGGGCGCCGGACGGCGCCGTCGGGCCCGGCATGAAGCTCTGGGAGCTGGCCTCCCGCTCCGCCCCCGGTACCTCCCTGCGGCAGGCGGCCATGCCGTACATGGACGACGTCCAGGCGGTGCTGCGCCAGCACACGCAGATCGCGGTGCTGGACGCCAACGGTGTGCTGGTGCTCGAGCGGCTCTCCGCCCGGGGTGCCGTTCCCAATCAGGCCACCATCGCCGGCCGGATGCCGACCTTCACCACCTCCCTCGGCCTCGTGCTGCTCGCCTTCTCCCGACGCCACATCACCGAGTCCTTCCTCGCCGAGCGCGCGACCGAGCTCGGCGCGCCGCTGAAGGGCCCCTGGCACGACGCCGGCCCCGCCACCTCCGGGGCGTCCGGCACCCTGGGTGGGGTCGCGCTGCGCGGCAACGCGCAGAACGTGTTCAACCCGACCGAGCCGGAACTCCGGCAGCTCCTCGCCGAGGTGCGCCAGCAGGGGTGGGCCTCGGCGGATGGACAGATCGACTCGGAGGCCACCGGCGTCGCCGTGCCGGTCCTCTCGCCGGAGGGCCATGCCGTGGCGGCCCTCGGTGTGGTGGTGCCCCGCTCCTCGGAATTCCGGCCCGGACTGGCACCGATGCTGCTGGCCGCGGCGCGCGGCATCAGCCGCGCGCTGGGCCCCCAGGCGGCCATGCCGGCCTCGGACACGGTGTTCCCGCAGCATCCGCCGGTGGCGCTGCCGAACACCGGGGAGTGACCTGCATCGCGATCCTCCTTCTCACTCAATGAGAATTGATGCGTCAAACGTCTGTACGCTCCATCACACTGGTGGCAGAAGGCCCGGCCCTGCGGCGTGCGGTCTTGACGACATCCCCGCGCGGTGAGGCCTAGCCCGCCCGCGGAGCCCCGGCACAACGAAGGAGTTGGAATGGCAGCCAGCGCAGACGGCGCAGATGCACCACAGGTCACCCGGACGAAGGTGGGCATCGTCGGTGGCGGCCCCGCCGGGCTCCTGCTCTCTCACCTGCTCTCGAAACAGGGCATCGAGAACGTGGTCGTCGAACTGCGGGACCAGGAGACCATCAAGAACACCCACCGCGCCGGCATCCTGGAACAGCAGGCGGTGAAGATGTTGACAGAGTCCGGTGTGGACGGCCGCGTGCTGACCCACGGGGACGAGCACGAGGGCATCGACCTGCGCTTCAACGGCGAGTCACACCCGCTGAACTTCCCTGACCTCGTGGACGCCACGGTCACCCTGTACGCGCAGAACGAGGTGTTCATCGACCTGGCCGCGGCCCGGCAGCGGGACGGCGGAGACCTCCGCTACGAGTCCGAGGTCATCGAGGTGGCGGACCTGAAGACGGACACCCCGAAGATCCGCTACCGGGACGTCTCCGCCGGCGCGGACCCGGACGCCGTCCACGAGGTCCACTGCGACATCCTCGTGGGCGCTGACGGATCCCGCTCCTTCTGCCGCCGCGCGGTGGGCCAGGAACAGGGCCACCAGGACTTCAAGACCGAGTACCCCTTCGCCTGGTTCGGGATCCTTACGGAGGCCCCGAAGTCCTCGCCGGAGCTGATCTACGCGAACTCCCCGCACGGTTTCGCCCTGATCTCCCAGCGCTCCGCGAACGTCCAGCGGATGTACTTCCAGTGTGATCCGGCAGAGAAGACGGAGGACTGGTCGGACGACCGGATCTGGTCCGAGCTGCAGAAGCGCGTGGACGGCCCGGACGGCTTCCAGCTCAAGACGGGCCCGATTTTCGACAAGACGGTGCTCGGATTCCGCTCCTTCGTCCGCGAGCCCATGAGCCACGGCAACATGTTCCTGGCCGGGGACGCCGCACACACCGTCCCGCCGACCGGGGCCAAGGGCCTGAACCTGGCGTTCGCGGACATCAAGGTGCTGTTCGAGGCCCTGGACTCGTTCTACGCCACCGGATCCCGCGAGCTGCTGGACGGCTACTCGGAGACCGCCCTGAAGCGTGTCTGGAAGGCCCAGAACTTCTCCTATTGGATGACGTCCATGCTCCACACCCGCCAGGACGCCCACCCGTTCGAGACCAAGCGCGCGCTCGGTGAGCTGGAGACCGTCACCTCCTCGCGCTACGGCCAGCAGTACCTGGCCGAGTCGTACACCGGCTGGCCGCACGCCTGACCGGTGCCCGACGCCGGCCCGCGGGCCGGCGCTGGAGGGGACCGGCCGACGTCGGGCCCGGTCTCCTCCCCGCACCACCGCACCACCGCATCACTGTCAATGATCCCGCCCACTGCAGCATCAGAACCGTAGAAAGGAGCAGCCCGTGAGCAACGACATCACCGAGAACACCGGACCCGTCGTCGAGGACGACGAGACCTTTGACAACAGCCACGTGCTCGACCCCGCCGCGACGCAGGACTCCCAGGAGACCATCAGCGCCGAGATCAAGGGCATTCACGACTCGGCGTCCGGGGAGACCCAGCCGCGCGTGAATTTCCCGCCGTACCGCAGCTCCCTGCTGCGTCACCCCACCAAGGACATGCACCACACGGACCCGGAGACCATCGAGCTGTGGTCACCGGCCTTCGGCCACCGGGACGTCCACACCCTGGAATCGGACCTGACGGTCCAGGGCAACGGCGAGCCGCTGGGTGAGCGCATGGTGGTCCGCGGCCGCGTGCTGGACGGCGACGGACGCCCGGTGCGCAACCAACTGGTGGAGATCTGGCAGGCGAACGCGTCCGGCCGCTACGTGCACAAGCGCGATCAGCACCCGGCGCCGCTGGATCCGAACTTCACCGGTGTGGGCCGCACGATCACCGATGACAAGGGCTTCTACGAGTTCACCACCATCAAGCCGGCCCCGTACCCGTGGAAGAACCACCACAACGCGTGGCGTCCGGCGCACATCCACTTCTCGCTGTTCGGCACGGACTTCACCCAGCGCATGATCACCCAGATGTACTTCCCGGGCGATCCGCTGTTCAGCCTGGACCCGATCTACCAGTCGATCACGGACCAGAAGGCCCGTGACCGCCTGGTCGCTACGTACGATCACAACGTCTCCACGCACGAGTGGAACACCGGCTACTACTGGGACATCGTCCTGACCGGCAGCAACCGTACCTGGATGGAGGACGAGCACGATGCGCATTGAGAAGAACCAGCTTGAATCGGCACGCACTGGCGGCGAGAAGCTGGTGGCGACGCCGGGCCAGACCATCGGCCCCTTCTTCGGCTACGCCTCGGCGTACGAGAACGTGCACATCCCCATCCGGGACGGACAGAACCTCGTCAACCCCGCCAGCCCGAAGGCCGTGCGCCTGACCGGCACCCTCTATGACGGCTCCGGGGCTCCGATCCCGGACGCCATGGTGGAGATCTGGCAGGCCGACGAGAACGGTCAGATCCCGCAGGAGACCGGCTCGCTGGTCCGTGACGGCTGGACCTTCACCGGCTGGGGCCGGGCCACCGCGGACAACGTGGGCACCTACACCTTCTCCACCGTGAACCCCGGTGCCACGGAGGAGGGCAAGGCGCCGTTCATCCACGTGGTGGTCTTCGCCCGCGGCCTGATGAACAAGCTGCACACCCGGATCTACCTGCCGGAGGACACGGCCGCCCTGGAGAAGGACGCACTGCTCTCCTCCGTGGAGGCGGACCGCCGCCAGACGCTGATCGCCGAGCGCGAGGCCGATGGGACCCTGCGGTTCGATATCCACCTGCAGGGGGACCAGGAGACCGTCTTCCTGCAGTTCCCCGGCATCGAGTACCCGGTGCACGACTGATCCGGTGGCCCGGATGAGTACCGGCACCGCCCGGCACACCGCCGCCTGATGGCCCGGCGGGACCTGCGCATCCGTGACGAGAACGGACGCAAAGGCCCGCCGGGCCATCGGTGCGGATAGCCTAGAAACAACCCCACCACCCCAGGAGAGCGCCCACCGATGTCCACGCCCGCGTCGCCGTCAGACCACCAGGCCACCGCGTCCGGTTCAGCTGGTTCGCTCGGTGTGGCTGAGTTGTCCGGAGTGCCGGGACTGACGGCGCTGGCCGTGGAGGCCGACGCCGGCTTGCTGGACCCGCTGTCCTCCGGCACCACCGCGGTGGTCCAGTCCTCGGACGCGAACTACTTGCTCCACCTCCTGCAGGTCGAGGCCGCATGGACGGCGGTCCTCGCCGAGCACGGCATGGTCACCGGCGCCCAGGCGGAGGCTGCCGCCGAGGCCGCCGACCCGCGCCACCTCGCGGACTACGACCTGATCGGGCTCGCCCACGCCGGTCAGAACGGCGGAAACGTCCTCATTCCAGCACTCAAGGCCATGCGGGCCCGGGCCGCGCAGGCCGCCCCCGCCGAGCCCGGGGTCTCCTCCGCCATCCATGTGGGTGCCACCAGCCAGGACATCATGGACACCGCCATGCTGCGGATGGCCGCCCAGGTCGCCGGGACGATCCTGGCAGACCTGCGTACCGCCGTCGGATCCCTGGCGGCGATGGCCGCCGAGCACCGCGCCACCCCCATGGTGGCCCGCTCCCTCGCGCAGCATTCGCTGCCTTCCACCTTCGGCCTGAGGGCCGCGGGCTGGATGTCCGGTCTGGCCCAGGCCGGCCGCCGGCTCGAGGACGCCGCCGCTGACCTGCCGATCCAGTGGGGCGGTGCCGCGGGCACCATGGCCGCCCTGGCCGGCCGCGTGGCCACAGCGCGGGCTGACGGAACGCTGAGCGCCGCCACCGATGCCTTCACCCTCGTCGAGGACCTGGCACAGCGATTGGGCCTGACGGCTCCCCCCGGACCGTGGCAGACCAACCGCATGCCCATCACCGGGCTGGCCGCCGCCCTGGCCGATGTGGTGGCGGCTTGCGGCAAGATCGCCAACGACGTGCTGATCTCCGCCCGCATCGAGAACGGCGAACTCGGTGAGCCGCTGGTCGTCGGCCGCGGTGGATCCTCCGCAATGCCGCACAAGCAGAACCCCGTGCTGTCCGTGATGATCCACGCCGGCGCCCTCGGCGCCCCCGGCACCCTCGCCCAGGTCCTCACCGCCGCCGGCGCGGCCAACGAGGAGCGCCCGGACGGGGGCTGGCACGCCGAGTGGCCCGCCCTGCGCCAGCTGATGCGCACCGCCGGGGGAGCCGCCGCCCGGACGGCGGAACTCGTCTCCGGCCTGCGCGTCAACACGGACCGCATGGCCGAGAACCTGAACCGGGTGGGGCCCCTGCTGGTCTCCGAGCGCCTCATGGCAGAACTGGCCCCGCTCCTCGAGGAGGCCGGTTCCGGCGTGACCCGCTCCGGCAAAGATCGGCTGCAGGAGATCGTGGACCGCAGCCTGGAATCACAGCACAGCCAGCAGCAGGGGAGCGACTTCCGCAGCCTGTTGCGCGCCGCCCTGCCGGACACCGTCTCGGACGCTGAGCTGGACGGCCTGCTCGACCCCGCCAACTACACCGGTGAGGCCACCACTCTGGTGGACCGCCTCGTCGCCGCACACCGAGGCTTCGCCGAACAGCGCAGCCCTGCCGGAGGGCCCGCCCGCTGACCGGCCGCCGCCGCAGACAACCGCTTGACCTCCGCATCACACCCGCAGAATGGAGCACCACGTGAGCACACCCGAGATCACCGCCATCCGCCTCGCCGGCGAGGGCGAGGCCGCCCCGGACAAGGACGTCCTGTTCGTGGGGGCCGGCCTCGGCACCGGAGTGCAGGCCCTCTGGGCGGAGGCCGCCAACGAACTGGCGGACCGCTTCCAGGTCATCGGCTGGGACCTGCCCGGCCACGGCCAGTCCCCGGCCCACAACGCGCCAATCACCATGGCGGATCTGGCCAACGCCGTGGCCGACCTGGTGAAGGCCCAGCATGCGGCCGGGACCATCCCGGCCGGAGCCAAGGTCTACTACGCCGGCGTCTCCATCAACGGGGCCGTCGCCCTGCAGCTCGGCCTGGATCACGGTGACCTGTTCGACGGCATCGCCGTGATTTGCTCCGCCGCGAAGATCGGCCAGACCGAGGCCTGGCAGGAGCGCGCCACCTTCGTGGAGGCGGCCGGCACCCCGTCCATGGTGGCCGGCTCCGCCGAGAAGTGGTTCGCCCCGGGATTCATCGAGCAGCACGCCGAGCGCACCACCCGCCTGCTGCACACCCTGCAGGAGGCCGACCGCTTCTCCTACGCCCGGCTGTGCGAGGCCCTCGGCGGCTTCGACGTACGCGAGCGACTGGGGGACATCACCGTCCCGATCGTGGCCCTCCACGGCGCCGAGGACGGGGTCTGCCCGCCGGCCGACGGCGAGGCGATCGCGGCCGGCGTCGCCTCCGGTCAGGCCCACGTGCTGGAGAACGTGGCACATCAGGCACCGATCGAGAAGCCCGCCGAGACCGCCGCCATCCTGAAGGAGGCCTTCACCGCATGAGCGAGAACCAGACCGGCCAGCCGGTGGGACACCAGATGGGCCGCACCTCCCAGGAGGTCTACGACGCCGGCATGGCCGTGCGCCGCGAGGTCCTCGGCACCGCCCATGTGGACCGGGCCGAGGCCAACAAGGACGAGACCACCGAGGACTTCCAGAACCTCATCACGCGTTACGCCTGGGGGACCATCTGGACCCGCCCGGGCCTGGACCGCAAGATGCGTTCGGCCGTCACCATCTCCGCGATGGTCACGGGTGGATACTGGGACGAGGCCGCCATGCACCTCCGTGCGGCTCTGCGCAACGGCCTGACGCGGGAGGAGATCAAAGAGATCCTGCTGCAGACCGCCATCTACTCCTCCGTCCCGGCCGCCAACATCGCCTTCAAGCTGGCCCAGGAGGTCTTCGCCCAGGTCGACGAGGACCTGGCGGCCGGCAAGGACCTCTGAGGACCTCCACAGACCACCAGCACGCCCCGAGCCACGGAGCGATCCCGGCCCACCGCGGCCACTGACCTCGGCCACTCAACTCGGCCACTGACTCACCAAGCCCCCCCAAGGAGACTGGACATGACCGCCCAGAACGCCATTCAGGACGCGTACCTCTACGACGCCGTCCGCACGCCCTTCGGCAAGGTCGGCGGCGCCCTCGCCAAGACCCGCCCGGACGACCTCGCCGCCCTCGTGGTGTCCGAATCCGTCAAGCGTGCCCCGAAGCTGGCCGCCGCAGGCATCGCCGGTGCCGAGCAGATCAACGAGGTCGTCTTCGGCAACGCCAACGGTGCCGGCGAGGAGAACCGCAACGTCGCCCGCATGGCCACCCTGCTGGCCGGGCTGCCCACCTCGATCCCCGGCACCACCGTGAACCGGCTGTGCGGCTCCTCGCTGGACGCCGCGATCATCGCCTCCCGCCAGATCAACGTGGGCGAGGCCGACGTCATGCTCATCGGCGGCGTCGAGTCCATGTCCCGTGCTCCCTGGGTGCTGCCCAAGACCGAGCGCCCCTTCCCCATGCACAACCTTGAGCTGGCCAACACCACCCTCGGCTGGCGCCTGATCAACCAGAACATGCCGAGCCAGTGGACCGTCTCCCTGGGCGAGGCCACCGAGCAGCTGCGGGAGAAGTACGGGATCACCCGTGAGCGCATGGACGAGTTCGCCGCCAACTCCCACCAGCTGGCCGCGAAGGCCTGGGACGAGGGCAAGTATGACAACCTGACCGTCCAGGTCCCGGACGTGGACCTGACCCGGGACGAGACCATCCGGCCCGAGTCCACCGCCGAGTCCCTGTCCGGCCTGCGCACCGTGTTCCGCAAGGAGAACGGCATGGTCACCGCGGGCAACGCCTCCCCGATGAATGACGGTGCCTCCGCGGCCTGGCTCGGCTCGGAGAAGGCCTCGGACATCCTCGGCCTGCAGCCGCTGGCCCGCATCGCCGGACGGGCCGCCGCCGCCAACGAGCCGCAGTACTTCGGCTACGCGCCGGTGGACGCGGTCAACCAGGCGATCGAGCGCGCCGGCATCACGTGGGGCGACATCGCAGCGGTGGAGCTCAACGAGGCCTTCGCCGCCCAGTCGCTGGCCTGCACCGACGCCTGGGGCGTGGACACCTCCATCGTGAACACGTGGGGCGGGGCCATCGCCATCGGTCACCCGCTCGGAGCCTCCGGCGCCCGCGTGCTCGGCACCCTGGCCCGCCGCCTCGAGGCCTCCGGAGACCGCTGGGGCGTCGCCGCCCTGTGCATCGGCGTCGGCCAGGGCCTCGCCGTGGTCCTCGAGAACGTCAACGCCCGCTGACCCCCTGCGTTTTCAATCGACTTCGGGTGGGTCTGCGAGCCCAGCACCGACCCGAAGTCGACTGAAAACCACACCCGCCGGCACCGTGAGCCCGGCCCGGCCCGGTCACCCCAGACCAGACCGGACAGAAGAACCCCTCTCATCCCCGCTACAAGGAGGAACGATGCTTGAGTTCGTGGACTCGGCCGCCCAGGCCGTCTCCCGGATCACCGACGGCGCCACGGTGCTGATCGGTGGATTCGGCAATGCCGGCCAGCCGATGGAGCTGATCGACGCCCTGATGGATTCCGGCGCCACCGGACTGACCGTGGTGAACAACAACGCCGGTCAGGCCGATGCCGGCCTGGCCCTGCTGATCAAGGAACGCCGGGTCGCCAAGATCATCTGCTCGTTCCCGCGCCAGTCCGACTCCTGGCACTTCGACGAGGCCTACCGGGCCGGTGAGATCGAGCTGGAGCTGGTGCCGCAGGGCAACCTGGCCGAGCGCATGCGGGCCGCCGGTGCCGGCATCGGCGGCTTCTTCAGCCCCACCGGCTACGGCACGCAGCTGGCCGAGGGCAAGGAGGTCCGCGAGATCGACGGCAAGCACTACGTGCTGGAATCCCCGATCCGCGGCGACTTCGCCCTGATCAAGGCCTACGCGGCGGACCCGGCCGGCAACCTCGTGTACCGCAAGACCGCCCGCAACTTCGGACCGGTGATGGCCACCGCCGCCGCCCACACGATCGTGCAGGTGGACGAGGTCCTCGAGGAGTCGCTGAACCCGGAGCACGTGGTGACCCCGGGCATCTACGTGGACACCGTCGTCGGGATCCCGACCGAGTCCGGGGTGAAGGAGCGCGAGGAGCGCGCAGCCCTCGCCGCCGGCCAGCCCAAGCCGTGCCTGGCCACCAAGACCGCGGCCGAGCTGGCCGCCGAGAAGTGAGGAGCGAGACCATGAGCAACCAGAGCGAACAGGCGTTCCGCAGCACCGAGACCCCGTTGACCCAGGACGAACTGGCCCAGGTCATCGCCGAGGACATCCAGCCGGGGTCCTTCGTGAACCTGGGCATCGGCCAGCCGACCACCGTGTCCAACTACCTCTCCCCGGAGCAGAAGGTCACGCTGCACACCGAGAACGGGATGCTCGGATTCGGCCCGCAGGCCACCGGGGACCAGGTCGACGGTGACCTGATCAATGCCGGCAAGATCCCCGTGACCGAGCTGCCGGGGGCGAGCTATTTCCACCACGCCGACTCCTTCGCCATGATGCGCGGCGGCCACCTGGACGTCTGCGTGCTGGGCGCGTACCAGGTCTCCGCCCGGGGCGACCTGGCCAACTGGTCCACCGGCAAGCCCGGCGCCATCCCCGCCGTGGGCGGCGCCATGGACCTGGCGATCGGCGCCAAGGACACCTACGTGATGATGGATCTCTTCACCAAGAAGGGCGATGTCAAGCTGCTGCCCGAGTGCACCTTCCCCCTGACCGGGGTGGGCTGCGTGTCCCGCATCTACTCGGACAAGGCCGTGCTGCTGCTGGACGACTCCGGCGTCGTGCTGTGGTCTCGAGGCCGTCGTGACCGGGCTGGGGCCAGCGATCTAGTGGCTCCCCGAGATCCACGACTCCTGTTTGCTAAAGTAAGCACCTTGAGTGCGCCCAGCCTGGGCGCCGCACCCTGGGTGGTGGGTCAGTGAAGGCCGGCGCGGAACGTCGGTGCGGCCGCTGCCCGGGTGGATGTGAGGATCCGGTGTTGAGGCCGAGGCGCGCCGACGTGGCGCCCGTGTTCGACGTGCTTCCGCCGGCTCCCGTCGAGGAATGAGCAAGGCCGTCGCCGGCCGGAAGGGAAGCTGTGGCTAGACAGCGCATCGCGATCATTGGAGCTGGACCGAGCGGCATCGCCGCACTGCGGGCCTTCGAGTCCGCCGAACGGGCGGGGGAGGAGATCCCGGAGGTCGTCGCCTACGAGAAGCAGGATGACTGGGGCGGTCAGTGGAACTACGACTGGCGTTCAGGCATCGACCAGTACGGCGAGCCCGTGCACTCCTCCATGTACCGCAACCTGTGGTCGAACGGCCCGAAGGAGGCCCTCGAGTTCGCCGAGTACACCTTCGACGAGCACTTCGGCCGCCCGATCTCCTCCTACCCTCCGCGCGAGGTCCTGTGGGACTACATCGACGGCCGGGTCCGGACAACGAACGTCAAGGACAAGGTCCGCTTCTCCACGGCCGTCCGCTGGGTCGAGCACCATGAGGACCGGGACATCTTCACCGTCACCGTGGAGGACCTGAAGACCCACCAGACCGTATCCTCCGAGTTCGACCGCGTCATCGTGGCCACCGGGCACTTCTCCTTCCCGCATGTCCCCGAGTTCCAGGGCATCGAGACGTTCCCCGGCACCCTGCACCACGCCCATGATTTCCGCGGTGCCGAGAGGCTGGCGGACCAGCGCGTGCTGCTGATCGGTGCGTCCTACTCGGCCGAAGACATCGGCGTGCAGGCGTTCAAGATGGGTGCCCGCTCGGTGACCATGTCCTACCGGTCCGGCCCCATGGGCTACGACTGGCCGGAGGGCATGGAGGAGCTGCCGCTCCTCGAGCGCTTCGAGGGGAACACCGTGCACTTCTGCAACGGCGAGAGCCGCGAGTTCGACGCGGTGATCCTGTGCACCGGCTACCTGCACAAGTACCCGTTCCTTCCCTCGGACCTCGCGTTGCAGTCCGGCAACAATATCTACCCGGCGGGTCTGTACCGGGGCGTGGTGTGGCAGGGGAACTCGAAGGTCTACTACCTGGGTGCCCAGGACCAGTGGTTCACCTTCAACATGTTCGACGCGCAGGCCTGGTATGTCCGTGACCTCATCATGGGCCGCGCCGAGCTGCCCACCGCCGCGGAGCGCACCGAGCACCTGCAGGACTGGCATCAGCGTTTCCAGGAGGTCGGAGGTGACGCCGACGCCGTGCGATTCCAGGCCGAGTACATCCGGGACCTGATCGAGGCCACCGACTACCCGATGTTCGACCTGGAGGAGGTGGTGCGGATCTTCCTGGCTTGGAAGGACGACAAGAAGAAGAACATCTTGACCTACCGGGACAAGCCATACCGCTCCGTGATGACCGGTTCCCTGGCCGCCGAACACCACACCACGTGGCTGCAGGAACTGGATGACTCCCTCGAGCGCTACCTCTCGACCCCGGAGGAGACGGACGTGGAGAAGGCCGTGCGCGGCGTCGGCACGCCCGATGTCCCGGCGTCCGGGAACGTCCGTGGCGAGTCAACTCCGACCGACTGACCGGGGCCTGCCCGCCCGGTTCGGCTCCGGTCACGCGCCGGGGGCCTCCTTGGGGACCAACCACACCACGACCCCCCCCCGGCGTCGTGCTGTCCTTCCGAGAGCCTCTCCCGCGTTATGAGGGCAGAAATGAGTACTGATCTCTGCCCTGAAAGTTCGGTCAGTGCTCGTGGGTGGTGAGGTCGTGGTCCTTGGACTCGCGGGTCAGCACGAGGGCGATGATGGAGACCACGGCCATGGCGCCGAGGAACACGGTCACCGGGACGATCGAGGTGCCACCTCCGGGGCCCGCGTACAGGGTGGCCAGGATGGTGGGCGTGAAGCCGGCGCCGAGCAGGGTGGCCAGCTGGTAGCCCAGGGAGGCGCCGGTGTAGCGCGATCCGGTGCCGAACTGCTCGGCGATGAAGGCGGCCAGCGGGCCGTAGATCATGCCGTGCAGGCCCAGGGCGATCGTGAAGGCCAACAGCAGCACGAGCCAGCTGGTGGAGCCCAGCATTCCGAAGAACGGGAACAGGAATCCGACGAACAGGATCAGTCCGGCGATCATGACCGGGCGGCGGCCGAAGCGGTCGGAGAGATGCCCGAACCAGATCACGAAGAAGATCGAGAAGATCGAGGCCAGCGCGAAGGCGTAGAGCACGGAGGAGCGTTCGGTGCCGGCGTCCGTGGAGTACTGGACGGCGAACGTGGACAGCAGCACCTGCAGCCCGAAGCCGCTGGCGCCCGCGAACATGGTCAGCAGCAGGGCCTTGGGGCGGCGCAGGACCTCCCAGATCGGGAGCTTCCGCTTCTCACCGGTGGCCTCGGCCTGGGCGGCGGCGGCCTTGAAGATGGGGGACTCGTTGATCTTGGCGCGGACGACCATGCCGACGATCAGCAGGGCGAAGGACAACAGGAACGGCACGCGCCAACCCCAGGACAGGAACTCCTCCTGGGGAAGCACAGCGGAGAACGTGCCGAGGATGAAGGTGCCCAGGGCGGCGCCGGTGGGGGCGCCGGCGTTGGTGAAGGAGGCCGCGAAGCCGCGCTTGCCACCCTCGGAGTGCTCCAGGGCCATCAGGGCGGCGCCGCCCCACTCACCGCCGTCGGCGATTCCCTGGCAGACGCGCAGGAAGACGAGCATGACCGCGCCCCAGCCGCCGATCGTCGCCGCGCCGGGGACCAGGCCGATCAGGGTGGAGGCCACGCCCATGATGAGCATAGACAGCACGAGCATCTTCTTGCGGCCGAGTTTGTCCCCGAAGTGGCCGAATATCGCCCCACCGAGCGGTCGGGCGAGGTAACCGGCGGCGAAGGTGCCGTAGGAGGCGATGGCGCCGGCCAATGGGTCCAGGCCGGTGAAGAAGACCGTGGGGAACACCAGCGCTGAGGCGGAGGCGTAGAGCAGGAAGTCGTAGAACTCGATCGTCGAGCCGAGATAGCTCGAGAGGATGACGCGGCGGGACTCTCGGCGTTTGGTGGCCGGGTCGAGCGACGCCAGGTCAGGCGCGGCGGCCGTGGTGGTGTCGGTGGACATGGGTGCTCCAGTCTGGACGGGGAAGTGGGGTGGGCGGGGCGCCGGGCGGAACCATCCCGACACGCCTGTGACCTGCAACACGATACGTATATGAAACACATTACCATTGAGAAAGTCAACCATTGAGTTGTTCACGCCTATTGAGCGATCCGTGTCAGGGCGCGCCAGAACGACGCCGGCCACGCGCCCAGGCTGTGAGCCCAGGGTGCGTGGCCGGCGTCGTGAGAGGCGGGGTGCGGTGCTAGAAGGCGATCTTGAGCAAGAGCGAGCGCAACTGCTTGCGCTCGCGCGGGGACAGGGTGGAGAGCGTGTAGTCCTCAGAGTCCTCGAGGATCCGCAGGGCCTGGGCGTGGAGGTCGCGGCCGGCGTCCGTGGCGACGATGATCTTGGAGCGCCGGTCCCGCGGATCGGTCTCCCGCAGGACGGCGCCGCGCTGCTCCAGGTTGTCCACGAGGGCGACAATCTGACTGGGGTCCAGGGCCAGGAACTCGCCCATCTCGCGCTGGGACGGGTTCTGCCCGCTCGCCGCGAGGGACAGTACGGAGAACTGGCGGACCTTCAGGTCCAGCCCCTCCAGCTGCTGGTTGGCATGGCTGATCCCGCGGCCCCGGGCTCGCGAGGTCAGGAAGTGAACCTGCTCGGCTACCACGGAGTGCAGGAAGCGCTCGATCCCGTCCGTCACTTCGACGGCGGTATCACCAGCGCTACTCGCGCCGTCGGGCGTCGATGCCGTGGGGGCGGAGGATGCGGCGGCGGCGCGAACCGTGGCGGCAGAGCCGTGGGGGGCCTTGTCAGTGGAAGTAGACATGAGTTTCTCGCAACCGTTCGTCACATCGTTGATTTGTTCAAGTGTAGCGGCGCAATCCCGGTGGCGGCCGGATCCGGAGTGTTCTTAGTGAATGTACATCATTGACTTTCTCAACGGTATGGGCTGTCATGGACTCCAGAAGCGCCAACGGGCGTTTGCACCGCAGTAGTCGAGCATCGTTCCGATCCACCGATCTGGAATCCCCACCATGCAAGGAGAACCCATGTCCCTGAACGGCAAGGTAGCCATCGTCACCGGATCCGGAGCAGGCCTCGGCCTCGCCTATGCGCAGGAGCTGGCTCGCCAGGGTGCGTCGGTCATCATCAATGACGTGAACCAGGAGATCGCCGACTCCGCGGTCGCCTCGATCACCGAGGCCGGCGGCAAGGCTGCGGCTGTGGTGGCCCCCGTCGGTTCCTCCGAGACTGCCGACCTGCTGGTCAAAACCGCCGTGGACACCTTTGGCGGCCTGGACATCCTGGTCACCAACGCGGGCATCCTGCGGGACAAGTCCCTGCTGAAGATGACCGACGAGGATTTTGACCTGGTCATCAACGTGCACGTCAAGGGCACCTTCACGTGCGTCCGCTCCGCCTATGCCTACTTCAAGGAGAACGGCGTCGCCGGCCGCATCGTGACGATCGGCTCCCCGACCGGCCAGCGCGGCAACTTCGGCCAGACCAACTACGCCGCTGCCAAGGCCGGGATCGTGGGCATGGTCCGCACCTGGGCGATGGAGATGAAGAAGGCCGGCGTCAGTGTCAACGCCGTCATCCCGGTGGCCGCCACCGCCATGACCAAGACCATCCCGTTCTTCAAGGCGGCCGTCGAGGCGGACGAGCGCGGCGAGGCGATGCCGGAGTTCTTCCGCAAGGAGCTCGGCTTCGGTCCGGCCCAGGACGTCGCCGGCGTCATCGCCTTCCTGACCTCGGAGGAGGCCGCCGGCATCACCGGCCAGGCCATCGGCGTCGGCGGCGACCGTCTGCAGGTCTGGTCGCACCCCGAGCCCGTGGCCACCGAGTTCCACGATGGCGGCTGGGACTACGCGACCATGCTCGCCGAGGGCAAGGCGCTCCTCGAGGCCAACCTGCAGACCGTGGGTGAGAAGATGCCGGAGCTGCCCGCTGAGCTGCGACCCGAGACCGCGAAATGAGCGCCGGTATGAGCACCAACGCCGAGAACGCCGGCGGCGCTGGAACCCCCGGGACCGCCGCTCGCTACGAGTGCCGGGTCGACGTCGAGGCGGTGACCGCCATTGACATGCACGTGCACCTGGAGAAGGACGGCCACGGCCACGTGTCCATGCCGGAGGACATCATGGAGGCCTCCTCGAAGTACTTCAAGGCTGAGGAGCGCACCCCGTCGATCGACCGGATCGGTGAGATCTACCGCGAGCAGAAGATGGCCGCAGTGGTCTTCACCGTGGACGCCAGCACCCAGATGGACCACGCGCCGAACTCCATCGACGACCTGGTGGCCGGCTGTGCCCGGAACAACGACGTGCTGATCCCGTTCGGCTCCGTGGACCCCCGCAAGGGCCCGGCCGCGCTGGTCGAGGCCCGCCGCCAGGCCGACGTGCTGGGGGTGCGCGGCTTCAAGTTCCACCCCTCCGTCCAGGGCTTCGATCCCTCGGACGAGCCGTTCCGCCCCCTGTGGGCCGAGCTCGAGCAGATCGGGCTGCCGTGCATCTTCCACACCGGGCAGAACGGCATGGGTGCCGGGCTGCCGGGAGGCCGCGGCATCAAGCTCAAGTACTCGAATCCGCTGCTGCTGGACGAGGTGGCGGCGGACCACCCGAACCTGCCGATCATCATGGCCCACCCCTCGGTGCCGTGGCAGGACGAGGCCAACTCGATCGCCACCCACAAGGCGAACGTGTACATCGACCTTTCCGGGTGGTCGCCGAAGTACTTCCCGGAGTCGCTCGTGCGCCAGTCCAACAACGTCCTGTCCCGCAAGGTGCTGTTCGGCACCGACTTCCCGCTCATCACGGCGGAGAAGTGGATGCGGGCCTTCGCGGACCTGCCCCTGAAGGACGAGGTCCGGCCGTTGATCCTCAAGGACAACGCCGTTCGGCTGCTCGGGCTGGACTCCAACCCAGGGGCCACCACAGGGGTCCGGGATGCGTGAACCCGTGACGGGGACCGTGACCCCCTCTGACCTGTACGGCTTCGCCGAGCGCCTCACCGAGGCGGAGCGGTCCGTGCTGTCAGAGTTGGTCACCGTCCTGGCGGAGCAGGTCAAGCCGCACCTGAACGAGCACTGGGATGCGGCGACGTTCCCGGATGAGATCCGCCAGCCCCTGCGGGACCTGAAGCTGATGGACCCGCCGGCGCTAAAGGCCGCCGGCGAGCCCGTCCGGGACATCCTCACGGGCTTCCGGAACTTCGAGCTCGCGCGGACCGACCTGAACGTCTGCACCTACTTCAACGCGCAGGCCGGGCTGTTCCGCACCGCGGTGCGCCTGGGCGGATCCGCGGAGCAGGTGGCGCAGCTGGACCCGAAGATCGTGGACTACTCCCTGACCGGGGTCTTCGCACTCACCGAGCCGGACCACGGCTCGGACGTGGCCGGCGGGCTGGCCACGTCGGCACGGCGCCAGCAGGACGGCTCCTGGCTGATCAACGGCGCCAAGCGCTGGATCGGTGGGGCCTTCGAGTCGGACGTGCTGGCGACCTTCGCCCGGGACGAGGCGGACGGTGAGGTCAAGTGCTTCCTCGTTCCGCGTGAGGCCGTGGGCGTGACGCTGGAACTGATCCGGAACAAGGCCAGCCTGCGCATCATGCAGAACGCGCACATCACCTACACGGACGTGCGGGTGGCGGAGGCGGACCGGCTCCAGGGGATCAACTCCTTCAAGGACGTCAGCCGGTGCCTGCGCAGCATGCGCTCGGATGTCGCCTGGATGGCCACCGGTGCCCAAGCCGGCGCCTTCGAGGCCGCCCTGCGCTATGTCCGCTCGCGGGAGCAGTTCGGCCGGCCGATCGCCGGGTTCCAGCTGATCCAGGAGAAGCTGGCGACGATGCTCGCCAACCTCACGGCCTCGCTGGGCATGGTGGTGCAGCTGACCGAGCAGCAGGCGGCCGGCACCTACAAGGACGAGAACTCGGCGCTGGCCAAGATGTTCACGGCCCTGCGGCTGCGGGAGACCGTGGCGCTGGCCCGCGAGGTCTGCGGCGGCAACGGCATCACCCTGGACACCGACGTCGCCCGATTCCATGCGGATGCGGAGGCCGTCTACTCCTACGAAGGCACCCATGAGGTCAATGCCCTGATCGTCGGGCGCGCCGTCACCGGCGTCGGTGCCTTCGTCTGAGCAACCTGCGGTACCGCACCACACCCGAACGAACTTTGCGGGCAGAAGGCACGCGTTGTTTCTGCCCGCACAGCGATGGACGGGCCGTCCGGGGTCACGAATTCATCACCGATGGGTCGAAACCATTGCACTTTCCAACTATTGTGATGTAGAACACAGTTAAAAGGAGAAATACACCATGAGCGAAACCACCACCGCCAAGACCGTGGTCCCCTTCGACGAGGTCAAGGACCTCGCCGGGACGGACCTGGGTGTCACTGAGTGGCGCGAGGTCACCCAGCAGATGATCGACACCTTCGCCGATGCCACCGATGACCACCAGTGGATCCACACCGATCCCGAGCGTGCCAAGGACGGCCCCTTCGGTGCCCCGATCGCCCACGGCTTCCTCACCCTGTCCCTGATCATCCCGTTCTGGTCCGAGCTGTTCGACGTCACCGGCGTCAAGACCAAGGTCAACTACGGCCTCGACAAGGTCCGCTTCACCTCCCCGGTGACGGTCGGCTCCCGCATCCGCATGCAGATCACCGTCAAGGAGGTCTCCGAGGTCAAAGGCAACGGCCTGCACCTGGTGGCCGACGGCACCATCGAAATCGAAGGCCAGGAGCGCCCCGCGGTCGTCGCGACGTTCCTGTCCCGCTTCTACGCCTGAGGCACCCGCGCTCAGGCTCTCGCAGCCCGGCACCCCCGCCGGGCACGAACCCAGGAGAAATCCATGAACAAGAAGTTCGCATCCCTCATGGCCACCGCCGCCGTGGCGGGCCTGGCCCTCACCGGCTGCGGTTCGGGCTCGCCGACCGGTGAGGATGGTGGTTCGACGTCGGCCGGCGCTTCCGAGGGCGGTGCCGCCTCCGGAGAGCTCACACCGGTGACAGTCGGTGTGCTGCCGATTGCCCCCTCGGTGGGTGTGCAGTACGGCATCGAGAACGGCATCTTCGAGGAGCACGGCTTCGAGGTCGAGCTCTCCACCCAGAATGCCGGCGCCGCCATGCTGCCCGCCGTCTCCAACCAGCAGATCACCTTCGGCGTGGGCAACCCGCTGTCCGTGATGACCGCTGTGGACCAAGGCCTGGACATGCGCATCGCCGCCGGGTATTCCAACTCGCTGGCCGAAGGTGATGACATCGCCGGGGTGGTCACGCGAGCTGACAGCGGCATCGAGGGCTATGCGGACCTCGCGGGCAAGGTCACCTCCGTCAACGCCCTGCGGACCCTGGGGGACCTGACCATCATGAACGACGCCGAGGAAGCCGGAGCAGACCCGGAGGCCCTGGAGTTCAACGAGATGCCGTTCCCGGACATGCCGGCCCAGCTGGAGCAGGGCAATGTGGACGCCATCTGGGTGCCCGAGCCGTTTCTGACCAATGTGCTCGCCGATGAGGCCAACACTCTCGTCGGCTACTCCTTCCAGGACGCCATCCCCGGCATGCCCACCATGGTGACCTTCACCTCGGGGGCCTATGCCGAGGAGAACCCGGAGATCGTGGCGGACTTTGCGGCCGCGATGACCGAGGCCCTGGCCGCCTCGGAGGAGGACCCGGAGGGCACCCGCGCCCTGCTGCCGGAGTTCATCGACCTGCCGGAGGAGGTCGCCCAGAACCTCAAGATGGAGGAGCTCAGCGGCGAGATCCGCACCGATCAGCTCAACAAGACGGCCGAGCTGGCCGTGAAGTACGGCTTCATCGGTGAGGCTCCGGATCCCTCCCAGCTGTTCATCCAGTAACACCCGCAGTACCCGGCTCGGTGAGGGGGGGGGGGGGGGGGGGGGGGGGG
>NZ_JALDXU010000140.1:0-5657 GCF_032154715.1 Citricoccus sp.
CCGCAGGAGACCGCCACCCAGGCACCGCCGGACGAGGCCACCACACAGGAGCCCACGCAGACTCCCACGCAGGAGCCGACCCAGGATCCCACGACCGGGCAACCGACTCCGACTCCCACGACCGACGAGCCGGCACCCTAGCCACGACGACACCGAAGGACCGGGCTCCGGAGCCATCGCCTCGATCTCCTCGACCCTCTCCAGTTTTCGAATCCCAGAACAGGACGAACGACAGTGCCACATCAACGCATCCTCAACGGCCGTTACGAGGTCGGTGACCTCATCGGCCGGGGTGGCATGGCCGATGTGTTCCAAGGTCGGGACCAGAAACTCGGTCGCAAGATCGCCATCAAGCTGATGCGTCCGGATCTGGCCCGTGATCCGCAGTTCCAGTCCCGGTTCCGCCGGGAGGCTCAGTCCTCCGCCGCATTGAATCACCCGAACATCGTCTCGGTGTTCGACACGGGTGAGGAACGGTTCGAGGACGGCGCCTACCAGGGCGTCGCCTGCCCCTTCATGGTCATGGAGTTCGTGGACGGCCGCACGTTGCGCGATTTGCTGCGCCATGATGAGGTCACCGTGGACCAGGCCATCGAATGGACCTCCGGGGTGCTGGCAGCCCTGAACTACAGCCATGAGGAAGGCATCGTCCACCGGGACATCAAACCGGCCAACATCATGGTCACCAAATCCGGGGCCGTGAAAGTCATGGACTTCGGCATCGCCCGCGCCCTGTCCGATTCGGCTGCCACGATGACCCAGACCCAGGCCGTGGTCGGAACCGCCCAGTACCTGTCCCCTGAGCAGGCCCGGGGCGAATCGGTGGATTCGCGGTCGGACCTGTACTCGGCCGGCTGCCTGCTGTTCGAGTTGTTGACCGGGCGCCCGCCGTTCGTGGGGGATTCCGCGGTGGCCGTGGCCTACCAGCATGTCCGGGAGGAACCCCCGGTGCCCTCCACACTCAACCCGACCGTCTCGCCCGCCCTGGACGCCGTGGTCTCCCGGGCGCTCTCGAAGGACCGCGAGGACCGGTTCCAGTCCGGACTGGAATTCCGTGCCAGCCTGAACCGGGCGGCGGAGCAGCCCGACGCCGGCCACCTTCAGCGCTCGTCCGGCTCGGCTGCCGCTGCGGACCACTCCGGTGGTATCGCCGGCGCCACGGCCGGCGCCGCTGCGGGCGCCGCCGCCGGTGCGGCCGCCGTCGGGATGTCTCCGGACGGTGCCACCGAGGCCATGACGGCCGTGTCTCCCCGGCCGGAAGGACAGACCAGGGCGATGGCCGCCGTCGGGAAGGAGCCCGGGAGCGAGCCCGGCACCGAGAGGTATACGGCCTCATCGGTTGGTCGCTACAACGGTCAGCAGGCCGATGCCGTCTCGGCCCCGACCGCGGCCACGCCGCCCGCGCCGCCAGAGGACACCGGCCACCCGCTGGACCTCGGCGAGGAACCGCGCCCGGGTGCCCCGAGGAAGAAGCGCAAGGCGCACCGCGTCTGGGTGCCCATTCTCGTGGTCATCCTGGCCCTAGCGGCCGTGGCGGGCGGATGGTTCCTGATGGAGGAACTGAACCGGCGAACGGTGGAGGCCAATCAGGTGACGGTCCCGTCCGTGGCCGAGATGACCCAGATCGAGGCCCAGAACGCGCTGACCTCCGCGGAACTGCGGCCCATCCTGGAGGAGGTGCATGATGACGAGATCCAGCGGGATCTGGCCGTCGGCACCGAACCTGCCAGCGGCACCCTCGTCCAGAAGAACCAGGAGATCACCCTCTTCATCTCCATCGGCCCCGAACAGGTGGAGATCCCCGCGGACCTGGCCGGTCAGTCCGAGGCCACGGCGCGGGACACCCTGGAGGGGCTGGGCCTGTCCATCTCCTCGGTGCGCTATGTCCCCTCGGCCGACGTCCCGCGGGACCGGCTGGTCGGCACCTCCCCCGAACTCGGTGCCACCGTGAAGTCCGGCGCCTCCGTGGAGCTGCAGATGTCCTCCGGCAACGTCGGAGTGCCGGACCTCGTCGGAATGACCCAGGAGGAGGCCCGGGCGGTCCTCCTGGAGTTGGGCCTGCAGATGACGGTCTCCGAGGTGGATCGTGAAGCACCCGTGGAACCGGGCACCGTGGTCGGTCAGGAGCAGACCGAGGGTACCGAGGTGCCCCAGGACTCCTCCGTCACGGTCGAGGTGGCGAAGGCACCCGAGGAGCCCTCTCCGTCACCGACTCCGTCTCCATCGAGTGAGTCGCCCAGTCCGAGTGAGTCCCCGAGCCCGAGTGCCTCTCCCACCGGATCACCCAGCGAGTCACCCAGCCCGTCGGAATCAGCTGCTGACGCCTCCGGATCGCAGCCCACCGGACCGGGCAACAACCGGGGTCGCGGGCAGGGTAGCTGAGCGGCAGGCTCGCCGGAGTCGGCGAGCCCTTGAAGGGACCAGGCGAGGCGGGCGTCAGCCCATCACGGGGGAGAGAGTATCGGCCCGGGCCGCCGCGCCCTCCATGCCCAGGGACTCCAGCCAGTTGCCCAGCATCCGGTAGCCGCCCTCGGTCAGCACGGATTCCGGGTGGAACTGCACGCCCCACAAGGGAGCGCTCCGGTGGGCCACACCCATGACGATCCCGCCGTCCGTTTCCGCGGTGATCTCCAGTTCCTCTGGGATCGTGGCCCGCACAGCCGCCAGGGAATGATAGCGGGTGGCGGTGAAGGGGTCCGGGATGCCGGCGAACATGGGGTGACCGCCGTGCACGACTCGGGAGGTCTTGCCGTGCATGAGTTCCTCGGCGTGCGTCACGGTGGCCCCATGCGCCTCGGAGATCGCCTGATGACCCAGGCAGACGCCGTAGAGGGGCTTGCCCTGTTCGGCGGCCCACCGGACCATCTCCGTGCTGATACCGGCCTCGGCGGGGGTCCCGGGACCGGGGGACAACAGGATCCCGTCCCGTTCAGCCGCGAGTTCGGTCGCCTCGTCCAGGCTCACGGCATCATTGCGGACCACGAGGGTGTCCGCCCCCAGTTCCCGCAGGTATCCCACGAGCGTGTAGACGAAGCTGTCATAGTTGTCGACCACGAGGATCCGGGCGGGCGATCCGGCCCCGGAGCCGGTGACGTGGTCCGAGTCGGTGGAAGCGGTCGGGGAGGTCATGAGCGGAGGTCCCATCGTGTGTCGGGCGGGCAGGGCAGCGGAGGCGGGTCCGGAGGCACTCGGCGCATCGGGGCGAGGCCCGGGGGTCTCACGGGCCGGCCCGCGTTCGCCGCTAGACTGGGCCGAGTACTTCATCTGAAGCAGACTACGCCGTGACCGGTTCTGGTGCGGCGACGTGACCGAACCATCGTGGACAGGAATCGAAGTGCCCGAGTCGAAGTCCCGCAAGACCGGCCCGATCGGCCCGAAGAGCAAGAGTGCTGCGCAGGCCGAGCGAGGCCAGCGTCGGGCCGATCTCCGCGCGGAGAAGCCTGAGCCGGGCCCGCTGCCCACCTGGTACAAGGCCATCATGTTCGGCCTGATGATCGTCGGCCTGCTCTGGATCGTCGTCTACTACCTCACGATGGGCGTGGCCCCCCTCCCGCAGGCCGGTGGATGGAACATCGGCATCGGCTTCGGAATCGCCTGCGTGGGCTTCCTCATGACCACGCGTTGGCGCTAGACGTTCGTGTCCGCGCGATAGAGGTCTCTCAGTAGGCACATCTCAGCCCCGTGGTGGATGGCCTCGCGGTTGATGTGCAGGACCAGCTCCAGCATGGAGTGCTCCTTCCACGGTCCCTCGGACTCTCCCGCGGCTGCGCCGAGCGCGGCGGCATCGAGCGAGTCCACCGCCTCACACCATGCCGTCACGGCGGCGTCCAGCCTCTCATAGGCCGCCCGTGCGGTTCCCGGGTAGTCATAGGTGAAGTAGTCCATCTCCGGACCGTCGAAGTGCCCCGCCATCCGTGTTCCGAACACGCCCACGAGCTCGTGAGCCATCCTCCATGCGATCGTCGTCATCGGTGGGGGTTCCGGCTCGGGAAAGGCGAAGTCGACCACCCAGTCGCCACCACCGGCCTGCACGGCGCCCGGGTAGTCCGGTGGAGTAGCGCCCCGTGGACGCAGACCCCACGCCCCACGTGCCGGTTCCCAGTGGTACTCCTCGTCGGTCATCCCCGCCAGACGGGCGGACAGATGGTGATCCCAATACCAGCGCAATTGCTGGGACAGCTGTCCGAGTGGCAGGTCGACAGGCCTGTGGTTATCTTTCGACGGGCCTGTGGATTCAGCGGCTTCCTTTGTCATGATCCGATGCTCCCGCCTCCGCCGCAATTGTGGAAGACCTACGGGTAGGAGCCGTCAAAACGCCCGAGTTCTCCACAACCGTCAGATTCTCACCAATTTTGCTTCTGACTTGGGGTTTAACGATCCACATCGCTATCCACAGGGTGAACAACATGCCTGTCATTCGTCCACAGTGTGGATAACGCCTGTGGATAACTTAGACAGCGAATCACATCCATGTCATTCCATCCACATCCGTGGATAACTCTGTGGATAAACACAAGACCCGTGGAGGGTCGATCCCCGCAGGATCGACCCTCCACGGGTCCGTTTCGCCTCACCGCTTCACCGTGACGCGCAGAGCGTCACCCACCACGCATCAGAGCCCCGGCGTCAGGTGGCAGCGATGTCCTGCTCACATCTCCAGCCAGTACTCGACCAGGGCGGCGTCCGTGAGCCGCAGGACGCCCACGACCGTCAGGGCCACCAGCACCACGAGGATTCCTGCCAGGAGGAGCCACTGGACGGTGGCCGCGCGCTGATCCAATCGCACCGGAAACCCTGCCCCGCGATGACCACGGGGCAGATAGGCCACCACGGCGGCACAGGCGGCCCCCGTGATCAGGCCTCCGACATGGCCCTGCCACGAGATGTTGGCTCCCGGGAAGAAGGAGATCACCAGGTTCACCCCGATCAGGGCGGCGATCCCGGTCACGTTGCCCCCGGTCCGCCGCATCACGATGAACAGGGCCGCGAAAAGGCCGTAGACGGCACCGGAGGCACCCACCACAGGGATGTAGGGGTTGGAGAGCAACAGCACCGCTACGGAGCCACCGAAGGCGGACAGCAGGTAGAGCGCGAGGAACCGAGGCCATCCGAGCACGGGTTCCAGCATGCGTCCCATGAGCCACAGGGTGTACAGGTTCAGCACGATGTGCAGCGGATTTCCCAGTGAGTGCAGGAAGGCCGACGTCAGCATGCGCCATGGCTCCATGGCCTCCGCCGAGGTGTGCAATCCGGCGTAGAAGAACTGTTCGGTGATGCCGACGCGCTGTCCCGAGGTGACCCACTGCAGGGCATACATGACCACGCAGAGCCCGATCATGGTCCAGGTGACCCACGGTTGCCCGGACCGGCGGCGGACGGCTGTCCCCCCGGGACGGCCCATGCCCGGGCCCGTCGGAAGCATCAGTCTGCCCTGGCCGTAAGGTGGCCTTTTCGCCTCCGGGGGTCCGGAGAGCGGAACCCCCCATGGGTCGGCGGATGACTGTCCGGGGCCCGCAGTGCCTGTTCCATCTGGCCCTCGGCCGGCGGCACAGTCCACACAGTGGATGCCGACGGCGGCCGGACGCTGGCATTCGGGGCACGCCGGACGTCCGCAGCGTTGACAGTGGATAAACGAAGGGCGGTCCGGGTGGCGGGGG
>NZ_JALDXU010000035.1:0-29548 GCF_032154715.1 Citricoccus sp.
GTGTGGGGCCGGCCGGTGGTGGATCACTTGGCCTCGGGGGCCTCTGCTGCCGGCGCCTCGGTTCCCTCAGCGGCCTCGGCCACCTCGGAGGCGTCCGCCGAAGCCGGAACGTCCTGTGCGGCCTCGACGTCGGCCTGGGCCGCCTGCTCGCCCTGCGGGGAGGACATGCCGCCCGTGGCGGGTCCGGCCTCCGGAGCCGCGGCCTGCTCGGCCTGGTGCTGCTCGAGGAGCTCGCGCTCCCACTCGGCCATCGGCTCTTCGGCGGCCTGGCCACCGGACTTGCCCTGGTTGCGGGCGATGAGGCCCTCGGCGACGGCGTCGGCCACCACGCGGGTCAGCAGGTTGACGGAGCGGATCGCGTCATCGTTGCCCGGGATCGGGTAGGTGACCTCGTCGGGATCGCAGTTGGTGTCCAGGATGGCGACCACCGGGATGCCCAGCTTCTGGGCCTCGTCCACGGCGAGGTGCTCCTTCTTGGTGTCCACGATCCAGACCGCGGAGGGGGTCCGGGTCATGTTGCGGATACCACCGAGGTTGGACTCGAGCTTGGTCAGCTCGCGCTGTAGCAGGAGCAGTTCCTTCTTGGTGTGGCCGGAACCGGCGACGTCCTCGAAGTCGATCTCCTCGAGCTCCTTCATGCGCTGCACGCGCTTGGAGACCGTGGCGAAGTTGGTGAGCATGCCGCCGAGCCAACGGTGGTTGACGTAGGGCATGCCCACGCGGGTGGCCTGCTCGGCGATGGCTTCCTGACCCTGCTTCTTGGTGCCGACGAAGAGGATGGTGCCACCGTGGGCCACCGTCTCCTTGACGAACTCGAAGGCCCGGTCGATGTAGGACAGGGACTGCTGCAGGTCGATGATGTAGATGCCGTTGCGCTCGGTGAAGATGAAGCGCTTCATCTTGGGGTTCCAGCGGCGGGTCTGGTGTCCGAAGTGGACGCCGGAGTCCAGCAGCTGGCGCATGGTGACGACAGGCATGTCGCTCCTTGTATGTTGTCGGTTGACGACCGTTCCGTGGTGGCCCGGTCCCTGGCATGTCCTGCGGGCGAACCCGGCATTCCCGACGCTGACCCGGGGCATCCGCTCAGCGGATGGTCGGGACCGATGGTGGGAACCTGCCGCACCCGTGAGGGCCGGCATCAGTCATACGCGTAGTCAGCGGCGCACTCCGCACGTCATCACTGACGGCAAGGGCACACAACTGCTGGGCCCATCTTACCCCAGCCGGATCCATGCTCCGAACCGGTCGGCGTGCGGCTCGACCTGCCGCTTCCGCCCTTCCGGCCCGTGTACCCGCCAGTGCCCCGTGCGGTCCTGCGCCATTCCTCCACAGGGAACCGGTCCGGCGTCCTCATCCACCAGCGGGCCGCCCCGTCCCCCACGGACGACGCCGGCACCCCAATCTGGAGTCATGTCACCGTGGTCCTGGCTCAACCTTCCCGTCGATGGCGGCGGTCGGTTCCCCCTGGTGCTGCGCCTGCTCGGCCTGGCAGCCCTGGGGCTGACGGCCCCGGCCTTCGTTCCGCCGATCACGACCGCGGCACCCGTGGCACCCTCGCCGCAGGTCGCCACGGCGGCCGAGGTGTCGAGCGGCTGGGTGCCGCCCACCTCGGGTGCGATCCTGCGGGTCTTCGAGCCTCCCCCGGAACCGTGGGCGGCCGGCCACCGCGGCGTGGACTGGGAGGCGACGGGGGATGAGGTAGTGGCACCCGGAGCCGGGACGGTGCGCTTCGCCGGACCGGTGGCTGGGCGCCCCGTCATCACGCTCGCCCACGCCAACGGCATGCTCTCGAGCCTGGAACCGGTCACGGCCGCGGAGCACTGGTCCGTCGGCGACCGGGTGGAAGCGGGAGAGCTGCTGGGCACCGTGGGGCCGGGCCGGAGTGACGGGGAGGGCGACGGTGACGGCGGTCAGGGCAGCAGCACGGCACCCTCGGGGTCGGGACACTGCGCGCAGCGTTGCGTCCACTGGGGTGTGCGCATCCCGGATGGCTGGGTGGTCGACGGCGCGGCCTGGGACCGCTACCTCGATCCGCTGGTGCTGCTGGGCTGGTCCGGACCGTCGATCCTGTGGCCACTCGAGGGCGGACCACCCCGGTAGGGGCAGCTATGCAGAGCGTGCGGTCCGGGAGCGCCGCGCGGCGATGTCCCGGGCCAGGTCCACCAGCGCCCGGGCGGAAGCATCCCAGCTGAAGAGGGCAGCCCGCTCGGCCGCCGCCCGGGAGGCCGCGGCGAAGACCTGAGGATCCTCCAACTCACGGACCCGCGAGGCCATCTCGACCGGCGAGGTATCGGCCGGATGAGCGGCCGCTGCCCCACCGGGCGCAGCAGGCCCGAGGGGCACGAATCGTGCGGCGCCGCCGTCGGGACCGCCGATCTCCCGGAAGATCTCCGCATCCGAGACCACCACCGGGGTCCCCTGCGCCATGGCCTCGGCGAGGGGCAGGCCGTAGCCCTCGGCCCGGGAGACAGTCACGAGGGCGGTGGCTGAGCGCAGCAGCCGTACATAGTCCTCGTCCGTGGTGCCGTGATGGAAGACGACCGCCTCCTGCTCGACACCGGCCGCGCGGGCCACGCCCACGAGCTGGCCCTCCCGGTCGGCGGAGATCCTGGAGAGCAGGTGCAGCCGATAGCCGGGGAGGTGGGCCATGGCCCGGATGAGGGTCTGGACGTTCTTGTAGTCCATGAAGGACCCCATGTACACCAGCGACTTCTCTGGAGCCCTTTCGGGGTCACGGGGCCGGGCCACCGCTTGCGGCGCGTTCCCGATGATGCGGATCTCACGCCGGGTGAGCCGGTGACGCCGCATCAGGGTGCGGGTGGTCTCGGAGACGGTGGCCACGGCGTCGGCCCGGTCCAGGACCCACCGCTGGGGCCAGTAGGCCAGGTGGAAGGCCCGCCAGAGCAGCTTGACCGGCCCCGGCATGTCCGCCGGCGGGGTGCGGTGCTGGTAGTAGATCAGGTCATGAAGCGTCAGGATCAGGCCGTAGTCCCGGCCGGCGGAACCCATGGTCTGCATGGGAGAGAAGACGACGTCCGGCCGGTGCGGATTGAGCTGCCGGGCCAGGAACGGTTCGAGCGGGGACGTCGGGTCCGTGACCTGCACCCAGGGCAGCCCTGCCGGCAGCATCGGCAGCTGGGCTTCGTCCGAGATGATCATGGTGACCTCTGCCGCCGGTGCGAGGCGTGCGGCCGCAGCGATGAGGCTGGCACCGTAGCGGGAGATGCCGTCATGGAATCCGATCCGCGTGTAGCGGGCGTCCATGAACAGTCGAAGCGGGCGTTCCTGCGGAACATCCGTGGCGCGGGCTGTGGGGACCTGGGGGGTCTCGGGAGTCTCGGGGGCTGGCACGGTTCCACGGTACCGGGCAGCAGGACCCAGGGCGGCGAGGCACCTGAAGCATAGGTCTCCGGGAAAGCGTGGGATCTTGAGGTGTCAGTTCCATAACAGTGCGATATCCTGATTCCTGGCTCTGGTCATCCGGGCGGGTAGCTCCTGACCCGCCGGTGAACCGCCGCCTCCACCCGTCTTTCCCCGGACACGGTCTGTCCGGCGTGGGACCTGTCATGCTCGTGATCGCACCTTGAAGGGGACCACTGTGTCTTCATCCTCTCGCCCCACCGCCCCGTCACCCCGCGCGCAACGACCGTTCCGGCACCGCGTTGCAGCCTTCATCGGCGCGACGGCCCTGGCGGCCTCCGCCGCGACCGCCGGTATGGCGTCGGACGTGATGACGGCGCGCCCGGCCACCGCCGCCCAGTGCTCCTCGTCCGGCTTCTCCGACGTCAAGAAGACCAACAAGACGTACTACTCCGCCGTGACCTGGGTGTACTGCAACGGGATCACCACCGGGTACACCAATGGCAAATACGGCCTGTACCAGAACATCACCCGCGCCGAGGTGGCCACCTTCCTCTTCCGCCAGGTCACCCCGAAGTACATCCAAAACGGGCAAAAGTACTTCACGGACGTGCCCGCCACGGGACAGTACTATTCCGGTCCGATCACCTGGATGGCCCAGGCCGGCGTGACCTCAGGCAATGCCGATCGATCATTCGGCGTGACCCGGGACATTACCCGCGGCGAGATGGCGGCCTTCATCTACCGGCTGGCCGGGGCCACGAAGAAAGGCCCGAACTACTCCCCGTTCAAGGACATGGGCTGGTCCACGTCCTTCTACCACGAGGCCAGCTGGCTGCAGGCGAACGGCATCGCCCGCGGCTACGCCGACGGCACCTTCCAGCCGCAGCAGAACATCACGCGCGGCGAGACCGCCATCATGCTCCAGAACGCGAACCGCTTCATCGCCCACCGTGGTGACGTCAGCACCCCCGCCATCAGCCCGTTGCCGAACCAGACGGACCGGCCCTCCACCACAGCACCGTCCTGGACCTCGAAGGTCGTCACCTGGGCCACCGCCAAGGCCAAGGACCCCCGCGCGCAGTATCAGTGGGGTGGCAACGGGCCCTGGGAGTACGACTGCTCAGGGTTCACCGTGGATGCCTTCAAGGCCGCCGGACGGGCACTCCCCCGCACCGCGCGAGCCCAGCACGGGGCTGCCACGTCCTCTGTGCCCGTCTCCCAGGCGAAACCCGGCGATCTGGTCTATTGGTCCAACAACGGCACCGGCTCGGGGGTCTATCACATTGCCGTGGTGATCGGGGGCGGCAAGATCGCTCATTCCCGGAACGAGAAGGAGGGCCTGTCCATCACCAACATCAACTACAGCCCGTACAACATGCTCCCGCAGGCCGGCCGCTACTACTGACCGCTACTGCTGAGAGAGCCCGGGTCGGGTCACGACTTCACATCGACCTTGGGCCCGCCGGTCAGGGTCCCCCGCACGAGGGCAAAAGCCTCCGCGAGGGCTCGGATGGACTTGGGGCTGTCACTCTCCGCGACCTGCTCGGTGATCTTCTTCAAAAGGGCCGTGGCCGCTTCCTCGCGTGCTTCCGTGTAAGCAGACATGCGCTTCTCCCATCTGGTGGATGCCGGTCTGTCCGACTCACTCCACCGTATCCCGCACGGGAGGGACGACGCGACGTCCCCTCATCCGCCTCTGACGTGGTGCGTCCGTTCGGGAGAGAACGAGAGGACGGTATCGGAGATCGCCACAAGGGTAGGGCGTGCGGGACTTGAACCCGCGACCCAGGGATTATGAGTCCCCTGCTCTGACCAACTGAGCTAACGCCCCCCGGCGTCCGGCCGTGCCGGACGCGCAAGGCTCCATCCTAGCGGGCGGCGACGGGCCCGATGACGATCCGGCCGTCGTCGCGCATCCAGTAGTGGCCGGTCTCGCGGCGCTCCGCCCGCGTGGCGAAGCGGTACCGGAAGGACCTCACGCGGATGAACCGCGGCGGGCGGCCAGCGCAGGGGTCCTGACGCAACAGCCGCAGCACGGCCGGGTCCGCCACCAGGAGCCGGGCCAACAGGGTGTGGAACCAGCGCTGGTGGAGACCACTGAGGGGGAGGAACCACATCATCCAGTCCAGCCGCAGGTGGTATGGAGCCCATTGCCGCGGCCGGCGCCGCACGTCACCGGGCTTGCCCTTGAACTCGTAGGGCCGCCAGTCGGCCTCGTCCTCCGGGGGATGGTCCCCGGAGCCGGCTTCGGTGGCCTCGATGATGATCTCGATCCGCTGCCGGGTCACCGAACCGAAGGCCCCGTAGGCGTTGCCCAGCTGCCACCGGTTGAAGGAGGCGTTCATCAGCTGGCGCCGGGAGAACAGGTTCCGCAGGGCCGGCACGGACGCCACGATCAACGCCACTGACCCGGCGAGGACGATCACGGTCCAGTACACGGGGGTACCGGCGGCGGACCCCTCGCTCGCGGCCCCGGACTCCAGCGCGGCGTCGGCGCCCAGGTCCGCCGGCAGCGCCGGGATGATGCGGTGCAGCACCGAGTCACCCAGGGCAGCGGCGGCGAGGACGATCGTGGCCCAGTTCAGCCAGGCGAAGTTGCCGGTCGCCACGAGCCAGAGCTGGGTCAGGATGATCGCTCCGGCGCCGATCGAGGCCACCGGCTGGGGCAGGAAGAGCAGGAACGGCACTCCGAGCTGGGCCACGTGGTTGCCGACCACTTCGCAGCGGTGCCACCACGGGGGCTTGAGGTGTGCCTGCCGGCTGAGCGGATTCGGCATCGGCTGTGTCTGGTGGTGATAGTCCAGCGCGGTGAGGTCCCGCCATTCGGGGCCGCCGCGCATCTTGATCATCCCGGCCCCGAATTCGAGGCGGAACACCAGCCAGACCACGAGGATCAGCACCGGTGCAGGTGGCGGCACCTGCTGGGAGCCGAGGAGGCCCACCGTGAATCCGGCCTCGAGCAGCAGCATCTCCCAGCCGAAGCCGTAGAACACCTGCCCGATGTTCACCACGGAGAGGTAGAGACCGTACAGGCCCAGGAACAGCGCGAGCGGCAGCCAGGGCGGTCCGGTCTGCGGGATCCCCGTTACCAGGAGTGCGGAGACCGCCATCCCGACGCCGGCCAGCACCGCCAGCCGGCGGTCACTGTAGCCCCAGCGGTGGAAGAGGGTCGGCCCGCGCTGACGCCCGGCTGCCAGCAGCTCCGGGGCCGGCAGCAGGCCTCGCTCCCCCAGCAGGGCCCGAAACTGGTTCAGCGTGGACAGGAACGCCACGAGATACAGGGCGGCGACCCCGCGTTGCAGGATCTCCCGCGCCCATTCTCCGTCAGGGGCCGCGAGCCAGCCCGGCAGGATCTCGGTGAACCACTCCACGCGGCCGATCCTAGAGCAGTGCGCGGACCTCTTCAGCGGTTGCTCCACGGTAGAGCATCTCGAACAGGTCGATCGTCTTCTCCTGGGAGTGCTGGACCGCACGGTCGTGGGACGAGGCCCCCATCCGTGCCCGCTCCTGCTCGCTTGCCGTCAGCACGGTGGCCAGCTTGTCCGCCAGGTCCTGCGGGTCGCCCGGGGCGAACAGGAAGCCGTTGTCACCGTCGGAGACCAGGTGTGGCAGCGCCAGGGCATCGGCCAGGACCACGGGGCGGGAGGCGCTCATGGCCTCGAGGGAGACCAACGACTGCAGCTCGGCTGTGCCGGGCTGGCAGAAGACATCGGCCCGCAGGTAGACCCGGTGCAGTTCGGCGTCGCTGACGTGGCCGAGGAAATGCACCCGGTCCTGGAGCCCGAGCTCGTCCACGAGGGCGCGCAGGGCGGTGCGCTGTTCGCCGTCACCCACGATCTCCAGGTGGGCGCCCACCGTGGCGGCCAGTGCTCCGATGGCGCGGATGAGCACGTCCACGTTCTTCTCCACCGCGAGACGGCCCACAAACAGGACCGTCGGATGCTCCCGGCGCTCGACCGTCTCGCCCGGGGCCAACTCGTACGCGGAGGAGTCGATGCCGTTGGAGATCGGCAGCACATAGTCCAGGTCGGCGTTCGCGGCCATGGTCTTCGCCGCCAACGCCGTGGGCGTGGTGACGGCGGCGGTCTTGCGCATCAGGCGGCCCATGTCCCGCCAGGAGTTCTTGGACACGATGTCCAGGAACCACTGCGGGAACGGCAGGAAGGGCTCCAGATTCTCCGGCATGAAGTGGTTGGTGGCGATGGTGCGGATGCGCCGTTTCTCCGCCTCTTTGATGGCCGCCTCCCCGATCATGTAATGGCACTGCACGTGCACCACATCTGGGCGGATCTCCTCCAGCAGGGACCCGATGGACTGGCTGGCATGCCGGCGGAACACGAGCCGGTAGTACTCGTGGGTGGGCGCGGCCACGGACTGCAGCCGGTGGACAGTGGCCTCGTCGTTGTACTGGACGGAGTCGGGTCCGGACTCGTTGCGGGCAGCGACCACGTGGACCTCGTGACCGCGCGCATGCAGGGCCCGCGCCAGCCGATAGCAGAAGACGGAGGCTCCGTTGACGTCCGGCGGGTAGGTGTCCGCCGCGATGAGGACCTTCAGTTTGCGGTCGGTTGCTGCCGTCACGGGCAAGGGGCTCCTGTCTGGTGGGGGGCCGGTGCCGCTCGGAACCGGACCGTACTAGTCCTCGACCGGCGCTCTGGCCGCACGGCGACGTTGTTCGCGGCGCTTGATCACGTCCGGGTGATGACGTGACAAGGCAACGACTCCGAGCGTAGCAATGGCGGCCGCCACGACCATGCATAAACCCACCCACCAGGGCAGATTCGGTTGGAGCTCACCCAACACGATGATGCCGGTGAGGACACCGACCATCGGATCGACCACCGTCAGGCCGGCGACCACAAGGTCCGGTGGGCCGTGCCGATGTGCCATCTGGACGAAATAGACGCCCAGGAGGCCGGCCACGGCCATGATGCCCAGCTGATACCAGGGGATCCCGAGCAGTCCGCCGGCATCACCGCGGAGCAGGTGGATCGAGGCCAGACGCACGAAGACCGCCACGAAGCCGAACAGCACACCGGCACCGAGGATGAACAGGAAGGCGCTGGGCCGGCGTCGGGATATCACCGCCACGAGGGCGAAGACGGCCGTGGCGGTGAGCGCGACGACCGCTGTGAGCTGCTCCTGCATCAGCGTGGGCGCCGGGTTCTCCTCCGTGGCGACCATGGCGATCAGCACGAATCCCGCCGAGCCGGCCACGCACGCGGCAATGGCCCAGATCGTGGCGCGGTTGAGCTTCAGGCGCTGGATCCGGGCGTTGAGCACCGTGGTGATGACCACGGCGATGGCACCGATCGGCTGCACCACCGTCAGCGGGGCCGTGGCCAGGGCGTAGACGTTGAGAATGATCCCCAGGATCATCAGGGCGCCGCCGGCCAGCCACACGGGGGAACGGAAGAGGGTCAGGAACCCGGTCCGGGGATGGATGCGGAGGTAGGCCTCATGGCGGCGGACGCCCACGGACTGGCGTTCACTGCCCAGCGCCAGACAGCAGGCGGCCAGCAGGGCCGCCAGGATGGACAGCCATTTCATGCGAGGGACCAGCTGGCCCGGTCTCGGGGGTCGATGCCCCGTTCCCGGAGTTCGCGGTGCTTGCGCACGCAGCCGGCCAGGTAGTCCCCGGCAGCCCAGACGTGGCCGGCGCAACCGAGCCCGAGCAGGATGGTGGCGATCAGGGTGAGCGCGTCCTCGGCCAGCCCGGGCACCTGACCCAGCAGCAGCAACGGCGTGCCCACGAGCAGCAGTGCCGTGCGGATCTTGCCCAGGGCGGTCACCTCGAGTTCGGGGCTGCCGCGGAACAGGACGAGGGCGGTGATGCCCAGGATCAGATCCGGGGCGAGGACACTGACCACGAGCCACAGGGGGGCGATGCCGGCGAGCACCATCGTGACCACGATGACCATGAGGGACAACCGGTCCGCCATCGGGTCGAGCCACTGGCCCACCGTGGAGATCTGGTTGAAGCGGCGGGCGATGTAGCCGTCCACCCAGTCGGTGCAGGAGAGCACCGCGAGCACGATGAAGGCGGCCAGGTACTGCTGCGTGAAGACCAGCCAGACGAAGAACGGGACCAGGCAGAACCGCGCGAGCGTGATGACATTCGGGACGGTCCAGAACCGGTCCGTCACCACATAGTCGATATCGTCCCGGGTGCCCGCACCGATCAAACGCATGGGGTGACTCGCGCCCGCCGTGGGCGCGGCTACTTCTTGAGCTGCCGGGCGAACACGGCGACGGCGGTGGTCGCGGCGCCGAGCATCGCCAGCGGCTGCCACCGGTCCTTCACGAAATCACCGGCGTCGTTGGCCTTCTGACCGGCCCGGGCACCGGTGTGGTGCGGCGCGGTCGGAGAGGTCGGATCCGGCTCGGCGGAACCGGTGCCGGACGCCTCGCCCTTGAACTGGGAGGTGAAGGCGGAGAACTGGGACTTGAGGTCCGTCTTCTCCTCCAGGCCCGAGCGGAGGTCGCCCAGGTGCTGACGCCGCAACTGCGTGCGGCGGCGCAACTCGGCATAGGACGGGCTCTGGATCGTGGCATGTTGCGGGGCCTCGCCGCGCTTCCGGGCCGCCTTGTCCTCTGCGGCCGCGGCCTTGCGGCGTTCGGCCTCGCGGGCAGCGGCGACCTTCTTCTCCTCGGCCTTCTGGGCCTCGAGACGGTCGAACTCCGCCGGGTCGAAGGCGTTGCCCTCCTTGAGATAGCCGACGTCATACTTCACGCCCTGGATGGTCTCCGCGGGGACCAGCGGCATGGCCGCCTTCACGCGGAGCAGCCCGATCAGCAGGAAGATCAGGGCCACGAGCAGAGCGCCGGCCGCGACCATGAGTGCGGAGAACCAGATGGGCCGGTCCTGGGCGAAACCGCCGATCATCGCGACGATCAGTGCCACCACCATGATGAACAGGAACACCAGGCCGACGACGGCGAGTCCGACCCCGATCCCGGCGGTGACCGCCTTCTTGCCCATCTGGCTCTTGACCATGGCCAGCTCGTCCTTGAGCTGCAGGGGAAGCAGACGGCCCGCCGTGGTCACCAGATCTGGCAACGAGCTGGAGCGGGTCTGGTCCGTCACGCGGGGAGAACTCTGGTTGGCCATGTGAGTGTGCCTTCCCTGTGGTCTACGACTGGAATTCGGTGCTGACCCGGACCGGTCCGGGCAGGTCAAACCTACCACCGACCGTCCTTCTCCCGAGATCACCCAGGGCCGTCGCTTGACACTTCAATCTCTGCGATGAGGGTCGAACTGAAGCCGGTGCCTTTCCCCTGACGAGCGGCACCGGCTTCCTCGGTCTCCGGCGGAATCTCCCCGGGGGCGGATCAGGCCTCGGTGGTCCCCACGGAACGCGAGCCCAGCTCGGCGTCCAGGCGCAGCAGGCCGGCACCGTCATTGCCGATGAGCTTGATGCGGCCGATGATCTCACTGACCGTGGCCTCTTCCTCGATCTGCTCGTCGACGAACCAGTTCAGCAGCGGGCGGGAGTCCAGGTCACCGGCGGCCTCGGTCTCGCGGTACAGGTCCCGGATGGCGTTGGAGACCTTGACCTCGTTGGCCAGGGACTCCTCGAAGATCTCCAGCGGGCTCAGGCCGGCCCGCACCACGGGCGCGTTGATCGCGCCGATCTCGGCATGGTTGCCGCGGTCCACCACGTGATCGATGAACTTGTTGGCATGGACGATCTCCTCGTCGGCCTGGTGGCGCAGCCAGGAGCCGAAACCGGTCAGGTCCTGCTCGTCCGCCTCAATGGCCAGCTGGCGGTAGGCCAGGGAGGACTCGAACTCGAGGGTGATCTGTTCGTTGAACTTCTTCACAAGGTCTTCTGAGATCTTCATGGGACCACAGTAGAACCGCACGAGCGCCTTGTCATCGAAGGAAAGGCTCTGCTAAAGAAGGCAAGCCTGGGCTCATCCGCGCCCCTGACGTGCGGAGGCGGGTCAGAAATCGGGTCGGGACCGGTTAGAACCGGGACCTCGGGGAACTGACGCGATGGCTCAGGACCAGCTGCAGGGCGGAGACGGCCAGCACCACCACGATGGCGGCGGTCCAGTCCCCCAGCAGCCCGTTCATCAGCCCCAGGCCGAAGGGACCGAGGGCGGCACCCAGATACCCCAGTGACTGGGCGAGCGTGGACAGCGCCGTGGTCTCGGCCGGGGTCTCCCCGCTCCGGCTGATCAGGAGCATCAGCAGCGGGAACACGCAGAAACCGAGACCCATGAGCATCGAGGTCCCGATCACCCAGTCCACCGGGGCCAGCAGCAGCACCACATAGCCGGCGAAAGAGGCGCCGCAGGTGATCATGAACGCCGTGCGCAGCAGCCAGGGTCGGCCGGCGAGGGTCAGCAGCACCATCATCGTGGGGATGCCGACCAGCTGCATCAGGCCCAGCATCAGCCCGGCCGTGGTGGCGTCCATCCCCCGGGAGATGAGGATGTGCGGGTACCAGCCGAGAACCCCGTACGCCAGGAACGCCTGGGCGGCGAAGAGGGCCGTGAACAGCTGGCCCTTGCGCGTCCTCAACAGGGCCCACGGCGAGACGTACGGCACGTCCCGGCGCGCGGCCCAGTCCCCGGACAGCCGGCTGCGCACCGCCAGGGGGACGAACACCGCTAGCGCGACGGCAGCCGGGATCGCCCAGGCCGCCAGACCTGCGGTGGGCGAGCCCAGTCCGCGGGCCACGGGGACGGCGAGGGCCGCCGCCGAGGTGGCGCCGATCGTCATGGAGACCGTGTACATTCCCGTCATCGTGGCGGCCCTGGCCCCGTGGTGCTGGCGGATGTAGGTCGGCATCGCCACGTTGCAGACGGCCAGCCCACACATGCCGATCACGGTGCCGGCCAACAGCAGGACGGTGGATTCGAACACCCGCAGGGCCAGCCCGCCGGTGAGCAGCGCCAGGGCCAGCGCGATGGCCGGTTCCAGCCCGCTTCGGCGCACCAGCCAGGCGGTGCCCGCCCCGGCCACCGCGAAGCACAGCACGGGGATGGTCGGCAGCAGGGAGGCGGTGAGCGGCCCGTAGCCGAGTGTGTCCTGCAGGTCCTGGAACAACGGCCCGGCCGAGGCGATCCCGGCCCGCAGGTTCAGGCCGATCAGCACGACGGCGAGCACGGACACCAGTGCGGTGCGGGTCCGCCGGCTGGCCGGTCCGGAGGGTTCGGGTGGCCCTCCGGGCGTGCGCGTCATGACTTGAGACTAGTCCAGCCCCACGGTGGATCCTGGTCTGCACCGGACGCGAACCGACGACAAGGGAGGAGACCCGAAACGTCTTAGAATGGCCCACATGGTTCACTCCAGCATCGCGATGATCAGGATACGTCCCGGCCGCTGACGGCGGCCCGGTGAGACACCCCACGATCAACTGATCCACCTCGACCGCCGTCCCGGTTCCTGCCGGGCGGCCCTCTGGCGTGCCCGGCTCCCTGACGAGTCGAAAGCACTACCGTGAACCCACGTTCCCCTGAACACCCTTGCTCCCCCGCCGGCCACCGCCCGAAGACGGCACGTCCCGCCGGCGCGGCCGCTCATCTGCGCGCGGACGGCCTCGGCGTGGTGCGCGGCGGCCGGGAGATCCTCCGTGACGCCAGCGTCACCGTCTCCGTCCGTTCCCGCCTCGCCATCGTCGGCGAGAACGGACGCGGCAAGAGCACCCTGCTGCATCTCCTCGCCGGAACCCTGAGGCCCGACGCCGGCTCGGTCACCCGGGTGGGCACGCTCGGCGTGGCCGAGCAGACCCTCGACGCCGGCCCCGGCCAGACCGTGGGCACGCTCGTCGGCGAGGCGATCGGAGGCTCACGACGGGCTCTGGCCGCCCTGGACACGGCGGCCGACGCCCTGGCCCTTGGCTCGCCCGGTGCGGACGAGGACTATGCGGCCGCCCTGGAGACGGCCACCGTCCTGGACGCCTGGGACGCCGAACGCCGGGTGGACATGGCACTGGCGGCTCTGGACGCCGAGACGGACCGGACCCGGCCGCTCGCAGAGTTGTCCGTGGGCCAGCGCCACCGGGTCCGGCTGGCCTGTGTGCTCGGTGCGCGGTACGACCTTTTGCTGCTGGATGAGCCGACCAATCACCTCGATGCCGGCAGCCTCGAGTTCCTGACCGCGAGCCTGCGCGAGCACCCCGGCGGACTGGCCCTGATCTCCCACGACCGGACCCTGTTGCGGGAGGTGGCCGAGGACTTCCTCGACCTCGATCCCACTGTGGACGGCCGGCCCGCCCTCTACGCCGGCGGCTACGACGGCTGGCAAACGGGCCGGACCGCGGCCCGTGAACGCTGGGTGCAGGCCCATGAGGCCCAACGGGCCGAGCACCACCGCCTGGCCGAGGCCGCCGACGCGGCGCGGGACCGGCTGGAATCCGCGTGGCGACCGGACAAGGGCCATGGCAAGCACCAACGCCAGAGCCGGGCACCCGGCGTCGTGCAGGCCGTGAAGCGGCGCCAGGCAGACCTGGAGGCACACCGGATCTCGGTGCCGGAACCACCCGCGAAGCTGGCTTTCCCGGACCTGGCGGTGCGGGCCGGACAGCCGTTGGTGCACTGCAGCGGGGTGACGGTGGCCGGCCGGCTGGGGCGGCCGGTGGACCTGCGGCTGGCCGGGGGTGAGCGTCTGCTCGTGACCGGGCCCAACGGGGCAGGCAAATCCACCCTGCTGGAGGTGCTGGCCGGCAGGCACGCGCCGGAGACCGGCGAGGTGCGGCAATCCTCTGGGGCCCGGATCGCGCTGGTCGGCCAGGAACCCCCCGCCTGGCCGGCGCGGCTGCTCGCCCACGAGCTGTACCGGGACCACGTGCACCGGCTGCTGGCGGCCGGCACCCACTCGGAGGAGGAACTGGTGCCGCTGGGTGCCACCGGGCTGCTGGACCCGGAGGCACGGCGCACCCCCGTCGGCGCTCTGTCCGCCGGTCAGCGGAGCCGTCTGCACCTGGCCCTGCGGCTGGCAGAACGACCGGACCTCCTGCTGCTGGACGAGCCCAGCAACCATTTGTCCGCACCGGTGGTGGACACCCTCACGGAGGCCCTGCTGGTCACCCGGGCGGCCGTCGTCGTCGCGACGCACGACCGGCAGCTGCTGGTCGATCTGGCCGCGTGGCCGCGGCTGCAGTTGGAGGGCCCTGAGTGCGGGTGAGGTCGACTGACGGACGTGACCAGGCGTGATGGCCTGCGCTGGCCCGGCTAGTGATTGCTCTCGTAGGCGCTGGCCGGGGTTCCGGGACCATAGTGGCGCAGGAGCCATCCGGTGGCTATGGCACACACCGCGACGACGGCGGTGATGAGGACGAGCACGGTCACGAATGCCGTGTCATACGCGGCGCCCGCGGCGGCCAGCACGGCCGGGTCACCAGCGGCCACCGTCACGGCCTGGGACATGCTGTCCGCCGCTCCCGCCGGGGCGCCGGGGGTCAGCTGGACGGTCAGGGTGTAGACGAGGGTGGCGAGGCTGCCCAGGATGGCCACGGCCAGCAGGTTGCCGAACTCGTAGGACACCTCCTCCACGGAGGAGGCCATGCCGGCCTGCCGGGCCGGGACGTTGCCGATGATGGCCGTGGACGCCACGGACATGGCCGATCCCATGCCGGCGCCGGTCAGCACCAGGCCCGTGACCAGCAGGCCCAGGTGGGTGGTGGCACCGAGGGCGGCCAGGGTCATGCCGAGCGTGCCGAGGACGAAACCGCCGGTCATGAGCGCGCGCAGTCCGAGGAGGTGCAGCGTGGCCCCTCCGGCGAGGGACGTGAGAAGAGAGCCTGCGGCGAGCGCGGCGACCAGGAGGCCGGATTGCAGCGGCGTGTAGCCCTCGACCAACTGGAAACGCTGGGTGGTGACCAGCTGCACGCCGCCGATCACGAACATCGAGCAGGACGCCGCCAGGAATCCGGCGGAGAAGGCCCGGTTGCGGAAGACGGCGAAGTCGAGGACGGGCTCCTTCAGCGCGCGTTGGCGCCGGACGAACAGCCAGGCACCGGCCACGGCACAGGCGGCGGTGACCACCAGCCATGGTCCCGAGGGGTCCGGGCCGGTGGCCTCCTTGATCGCGAAGACGGCTCCCGTGAGGGCGACCATGGCATGCAGGGAGGACAGCGCGTCCCAGGACTTGGACCGGTCCGTGCGGGCCCGCGGCGCCACCCAGGGAGTCAGGGCCAGGGCGCCCAGGACGACGGGGACGTTGATGAGGAACACGGACCCCCACCAGAAGTGCTCGAGCAGCAGGCCGCCGACGATCGGCCCCAGAGCCGCCCCGACCACGGAGATGCTCCCCCAGACGCCGATGGCGACATTGCGCTGGCGGACGTCATCGAAGCCGATGCGGATCAGGGCCAGGGTGGCCGGCATCATGCACGCCGCACCCACCGCCAACAGGGCCCGCGAGGCGATCAGAACGGTGACGCCGGGCGCGAAGGCCGCCACGAGGGAGGCCGCCCCGAACAGCACCAGTCCGATGAGGAAGAGCCGCCGATGACCATACCGGTCCCCCAGCGTCCCCGCCCCCAGCAACAGACCGCACATCACGAGCGGATAGGCGTTGATGATCCACAGTGACTCCGAGGCCGTGGCCCCGAGCTCGGCCGTCAGGGTGGGCAGCGCCGTGTAGAGGATCGTGTTGTCCAGGGTGATCAGCAGCACGCCGGCGCTGACCGCGACCAGCAGCAGCCAACGGCGCAGCGGGGTCATCTCTGCGGGCGTGGAGGACGTGGTCACCGAAAGACTCTAACCGTGCCGGGCGCTGGCAGGACTCCCTCAGCCGATTTCACAGTTCCGCCGAACTTCGGTACAGTGGAACCCGCTGTCATGCAGTTCCACGAACAGCACCAGCGGTCCCCCGTAGCTCAATTGGCAGAGCATTCGACTGTTAATCGAAGGGTTACTGGTTCGAGTCCAGTCGGGGGAGCAAGAGAACCTCTCTGATCAGGCGTCCAGCCGTCAGGGAGGTTTTTCTTTGCCCTTTTCCGTGCGCACATCCTTCCTGCGGCACAGGCGGCGGGCCCTTTCCTTCCCCGGCTCATCCTCGGCCACGCCCCTCGGCCCTTCTCATCGGCGCTTCATCCGATTCTCATGACGGGCTCATGCGCACTTGGCAGACTGGTGCCATGATGCAGAAGAAGGTAGCCCAGAGCACGTTCACCCAGACCCTCGCGTGGACCGGGACCGGTGTCCTGGCCCTGGCCTTGCTGACCGGTTGTTCGGTGGCCGAGCCGGACAACTCGGAGGACACCGCCACGACCGCCACGTCCAGCGCTGCGGCGGAGACATCGGATGCCACCGGTGACAGCACGGAGGGGGCGACCGGCGATCAGTCGGCATCGGCTTCGGCTTCGGCCACCGATGCGAGCACGTCCACGTCCGCTGAGACCACCGCCGCGGTGGCCGGGGACGACCCGGTGTTCGCAGCCATCGATGCGTTCTTGGCCGAGCAGGAGGGCGCCCTCATCGTGGAGATCGACCTGGATGACAGCGACACGCGCTATGACGTCGAGGCCGTCGTCGGCGACCAGATCCTCGACTTCGACGTCACCATGGACGGCGAGGTCCGCGAGGACACCGATGATGACGACGACGATGATCAGGATGACATCCGCCGCGCCCAGGAGGCGGACATCACCGCCGAGGACGCCGCCCGTGCCGCGCTGGAGGGCCGCGACGGCAACACCATCGACAGCCTGAGCCTGGATGACGATGACAACGCCCTGCACTGGGAGGTCGAACTCGACAACGCCCAGGGCGAGGACGACGACCTGCATGTCGACGCCCTGACCGGCGCGGTCACCACCGACAACTGACCGGTGAGCCCCTGCGCGCCGGGCTCTATGGCCGGCGCGTGGCCGGCATGGTGCCGCCGCCTGGCCGGAACCGGGAATCAGTCCCGGGCGCGCAGGGACCGGCGCTTCGTCTCCAGGTCCACCAGCTGGCGGTTCAGCGCAGCGAACTCCGCCGGATCACCCTGGGGGCCCAGTCGCTGCAGCCGGCCCATCAGGTCACCCTTCTGGTGGGTGATCTGCAACTCGAACAATCGGTTCATGATGTCCCGGCAATATCTCACCAGGTCCTCCGAGGTCCGGGCGGGCAACGGCGTCACGGCCAGTTCGCTGACGAGTGATCCCAGTTCGACCGGCACCTCCTGGCGGACCTGCTCCACCCACTGTGACGGGGTGGCTCCGGCCATGCCGGCAGCACGAATCCCGGAGTGGATGACGGCGTAGGCGGGCACCTTGAAGTCGGCGGCGTAGAACGCCTGCCACTGCTCGGCCGAGAGCAGGGTGGGCTGCTGGAGGACCACCTCGAGGGCCTCCTTCTCCATGCGGGCTGCCGGATCGCGCACGTCCGGGCGCTGGAAGCCCGGCTCCGCTCCCCCGGGCCGGCCGGCACCGCCCTCGGTGCCATGAGCCGCTGACCGGCCGTCGCCGGACGGCCCCCGGCGATGTCCCGACGCCGGCGAGGCCGCCGCCCGCTGCGCGCTCTGCACCGCGCGGTGCACGGAGGCGGGCTCCATGCCGAGCCAGCCGGCCAGCTCACGCTCATAGCCGGGACGGACGACGGAGTCGCGGATGCCGGCGACGATGGGAGCGGCATGCCGCAGGGCACCGGTGCGGCCCTCCACGGTGTCCAGGTTGAAGTTCTTCATCCCCGCTTTAATGGCGAACTCGAACAGCGGGCGGCGCGCGTCTATCAGCGCCACGACCGCCTCCGGACCTTTGTCCTGACGCAGGTCGCAGGGGTCCATTCCGGACGGTTCCACGGCCACGAAGGTCTTGGCGAGGAACTTGTTGTCCTCCTCGAAGGCCCGCAGTGCGGCTTTCTGCCCCGCGGCGTCCCCATCGAAGGTGAAGATGATCTCCCCGCCCGTACCGTCGTCCGAGATCAGCCGGCGGGCGATCTTGACGTGGTCCGAACCGAAGGCGGTTCCACAGGTGGCGACGGCGGTGTCCACCCCGGACAAGTGCGCGGCCATGACATCCGTGTAGCCCTCGACCACCACGAGCTGGCGCTTCTTGGCGATGTTCCGCTTGGCCAGATCGATCCCGTAGAGCACCTGGGACTTCTTGTAGAGGCCGGTCTCCGGGGTGTTGAGGTATTTGGGGCCGGGATCCTCCTCGAAGAGCTTGCGGGCACCGAAGCCGATGGTCGCCGCGGTCATGTCCCGGATGGGCCAGACCAGTCGGCCGCGAAAGCGATCGTAGATGCCGCGCTGGCCTTCGGAGAACAACCCGGTGAGCTTCAGCTCGTCCTCACGGAAGCCCTTGCGCTGCAGGTGCTTGAGCAGGTGGTCCCAGCCCTGCGGGGCATAGCCGACACCGAAGTGCTGGGCGTGCTCGGCGGTGAAGCCGCGGCCGGCGAGAAACTGCTGGGCGGTGGCCGCCCCGGGGGTTCCGAGCTGGTCCCGGAAGTACTCGTCCGCGATCTTATTGGCCTCGAGCATCCGCTGACGCCGGCCGACCTGCTCCTGGTCCGGGCCGGAGCCGCCGTCCTCGTAGTGCAGTTCGATGTTGGCCCGCGCCGCCAGCCGCTCGACCGTCTCGGCGAAGGTGGTGTGCTCCATCTTCATCAGGAACGCGATGGCATCGCCGGACTCCCCACAGCCGAAGCAGTGATAGGTGCCGACCGACGGACGGACATGGAAGGAGGGGCTGCGCTCATCATGGAAGGGGCACAGCCCCTTGTAGGATCCGACGCCGGCGCTGCGCAGCGTGACGAAGGCGTCCACAATCTCCTTGAGGTCCGATCGCTCGCGGACACGATCGATGTCCTCGCGTTTGATCAGGCCTGCCATGCAGACAGTCTAGTGCTGGTCCGCCATCCCCCAGACAGCAGCGGACCAGCCCATGGATGAACCGACGGGCTGGTCCGCTGTGCAGTAGTCCTGCAGGAGTGCTGCAGCAGTGGTGGGTGTCGAGCGGGTGGCGAGACCCCGGACTCGCTGGTGACTAGACCCCGGCCGGGGTGCGGTCGGGCTGGCCGGTGACCGGGCCGGCGTCGTGGGTGGTGCCGTGGGCCGCAGCGGCACCCTGATCCGCTGTGCCGTCCGCCGTTCCGCCCGCCTTGCTCGTGCCCTGGCCGCGGCGCATGGTGCGCATGCCGGACACGGCCACGCCGCCGAGGGCCCCGGCCACGGCGAAGCCGAAGAAGCCCCAGGGGTAGGCGATGCCGGCGGCCACGAGGGTGCCTCCCATGATCGGGCCGGAGATGGCACCGAGGCGCCCCACCCCGGCGGCCATGCCCAGGGCGGTGCCGCGGACCTTCGGCGGATAGTTGGTCGCAGCGAAGGCGTAGACGAGGTTCTGGGCGGAGAACACGAAGCAACCGGTGATGAAGATCATCACGTAGATGCCCAGCAGCGGGAGCTTGATGGCCAGTGCGGCCAGCAGGATGGCCGAGCCGATGAACCAGAGGATGGCGGCGTTGCGCGGGGTGATGGCATCTCCGACCTTGCCGGCGACGATCAGGCCGATCACGGCGCCGGCGTTGAGGACCACGAGGAAGCCGAGCGAATTGCCGAGGTCGTAGTCGGCCTCCCGCATGATCTGCGGCAGCCAGGTGTTCAGGCCGTAGACCAGCAGCAGGCCCATGAAGGATGCGATCCACATGAAGATGGTGTTGCGGCGGTACGTGGCGGACAGCAGCAGAGCGGCGCCCTGCTTCTCATGGTCGGCCTCCTCCGGCGAGGCATCCACGAACGCGCGCTCGGGCTGCTCCTCGAACTCCACGCCATAGTGGCCGGCCACCCGGCGGGCCTCCTCCATACGGCCCTGGGAGATCAGGAAGTCCGGGGACTCCGGCAGGTAGCGCCACATCAGCGGCACCAGGACCAGGGCCGGCAGGCCGCCGATGAAGAACATCTCACGCCACCCGGAGACGGTCTCGCTCGCGGCCCAGATGGCCAGCAGCGCGGTGATCACGGCGCCCACGTGGTAGCCGGTCATCATCAGGGTGGTGGCGTTGGAGCCCTTCTGATGGCCGGCGAACTCGGTGACCATGGAGATGCCGGTGGGCAGGCAGCCGCCCAGGCCGAGGCCGGCCAGGAAGCGCAGGAGGCCGATGGTGGTGGCGTCCTGGGCGAAGCCGGTGACGAAGGTCAGGATGGAGAAGGCGATCACGGCGCCGATCAGCAGCTTGCGGCGGCCGAACTTGTCCGTCAGCCAGCCCATGCCGAGGGCGCCGACCATCATGCCGACCAGGCCGAGGGTGGCGATCACGGTGCCGGTGCCGTTGTCGATGCCCATGGAGGCATCCGCGGTGAGCGTGGGCATGATGGCGCCGAGGACGACGGCGTCGAAGCCGTCAAGCAGCACGGCGAACCAGCACAGGGGTGCGACCCAGTTGCGTCCGCGCAACACGAGTGAGCCGGACCCGGAACGGGCGGGGGTGGACGTGGCCATGGGACCTCCGAGATGAGACGGGCAGGGGTTCGCGGGCGGCCGGACTGAGTCCCGCGCCATGGGGGTCCATGGCGGCGCTCACACGATCGTTGACCACGATACCGTACGTATACGTACGTTTGTAGCGGCGGTCACAGCCCGTCGAGACACGGGACACCATCCCGCGCCCGGCCGTAGGCTGGGACTGTCCGTTGATCCGTTCTCGATACCCGCTTCGTCAGGAATGCCATGGCCACCACCGGTGCTCCCACCATCGCCCCCACCGTCGAGGCGGTGCAGACTGAACTCGCAGCCCTTGAGGACCCTGCCATGCGGGCGGCGAACGAGAAGCGCGGGGACGGCCACGGGGTGAACCTGACGAAGCTGCGCGCGGTCGCGAAGGCCGTCAAGACCGATCCGGCGTCCAAGCATCAACTGGCCAGAGACCTCTGGAACACCGGCGACTCCGCCTCCCGGCTGGTCAGCCTGCTGATCTGCTCGCCGAAGAGGTTCAGCCGGGACGAGCTGGACGAGATGATCCGCCAAGCCCAGGCGCCCAAGGTCCATGACTGGCTGGTGAACTATGTGGTCAAGAAGAGCGCGCATCTCGAGGACTTGCGCCTGGCGTGGACAGAGGATGCAGACCAGTTCGTGGCGAGCGCCGGCTGGGACCTGAACAGCCACCAGGTGTACCAGAGGCCAGAGGTGCTCGACCTGCCCGGCCTCCTGGACATCATCGAGGCGCAGATGAAGGACGCCCCGAAGGACCTGCAGTGGGCCATGAACAACACACTGGCGGCGATCGGTATCGAGAACCCGGACCTGCGTCCCCGGGCGCTAGCCATCGGTGAGCGCCTCGAGGTGCTCAAGGACTACCCGACTCCCCCGAACTGCACGTCCCCGTTCGCCCCGATGTGGATCTCCGAGATCGTCCGGCGGAAGGAAACCGCAGCCGCCCGCTGACCACGCCGCCCACCGCCAGTTGTTGGGTGTGCCCGCTCAGACCCAGCTCCGGCGGAACTGCTCGCCGCGGACCAGGGTGGCATGCCATTCGATGGCGGTGGAGTCCGTCAACGAGGCGACCTGGTCGATCACGGCGCGGCGGCGTCCCCGGTCGTCGCCGGCCTCACGCCAGTCCCCGGCGAACATCGGGTCGAGGTACCTCTCCCCGGTCTCCCAGAACAGCTCCACCAGCTCGGTGAGGATCTCGCGCTGGCGCGCGTAGAGCGGCTGGCGGGCGTCGGAGCTCATAACGTACGCGGCGGCGATGCCCTTCATGGTCGCGATCTCTATGCTGGTGTCCTCGGGGATCACCACGTCCGCGCCGTGGCGGGTGAGGGGCTCGTTGCCGAAGACCTCACGGGTCGCGTCGAACGCCGCATTGGAGAACCGGCCGATGAGCTGGCTTGTCATGTCCTTCAGTGCGGCACGGGACCGGCGGGTGCCGTCCGCCTCGGTGACCCAGACGTGCGTGGCCTCGAGTCGGGCCAGGGCGGCCTCGACCTCGGCGGGATCGGTGTCCGGCAGGTACCACTGGCGGGTGCGCTCGATGACCAGGGACCGGTGCTCCGGGTCCGTGAGCCACTTCAGCTGGAACTGGCCGTTGACGATCCCGTCCTCCACGTCATGCACCGAGTAGGAGATGTCGTCCGCCAGGTCCATGACCTGGGCCTCCATCGACTTCACCGTCGTCCGGGTTCCGGCCACGCCGCGGCGGAACCACTCGAATACCGGCAGGTCGTCCGCGTAGACCCCGAACTTGCGGGTGGGCTCACCGTCGGACTTCAGCGGCGCCTCGTCCCTGGTCCACGGGTACTTGCAGGAGGCGTCGAGTGAGGCGCGGGTGAGGTTCAGCCCGGCCGAGCGGCCGTCCTCGAAGAACTTCTTGGTCTCCAGGCGGGCGAGCAGCCGCAAGGTCTGGGCGTTGCCCTCGAACCCGCCGATGTCCTGGCTCAGGGCGTCCAGGGCCTTCTCCCCGTTATGCCCGAACGGCGGGTGCCCCAAGTCGTGGGACAGGCAGGCCGCGTCCACCACGTCCGGGTCACAGCCCAGCGACCGTCCGAGTTCGCGGCCCACCTGGGCCACCTCGAGGGAGTGGGTCAGCCGGGTGCGGGCGAAATCGTCCTCATCCGGCGCCACTACCTGGGTCTTGGCCCCCAGCCGGCGCAGGGCCGAGGAGTGCAGGATACGGGCCCGGTCCCGCTCGAAGTCCGAGCGATAGGTACTCTTGGGCGGCTCCGGCAGCCAGCGTTCCCGGTCCTGCGGCGCATACCCGGGCAGCTCCATCGGCCGGCCCGCGTAGGGCGGCCGCCCCTCGGCGCCGAAGAGCACCGCTTGATGGGCTCGCGGCTGCCGGACCCGCCCGGCCGGCACCGGGAACGAGGCCGACTCAACCACCGGAGACGTCCAGCTCGGCAGCCTGGATCAGCGCCTTCTGCTCGGCGTTCAGCTCCCGGGAGTCCAGCCATCCTTCGGGCAGGTGGGGGCGCTTGGGTGAACCGGCGCGCCCCCGCGGCCCCTCGGCGTCGGGCCCGGGGTACGGGGCGTGCGGATCGAGTTCGTCCAGCAGCCCGCGCAGGGTGGCCAGGTCCGGGACCTGGGCGAGCCGTGCGCGCAGCTCACCGCCCACCTGATAGCCCTTGAAGTACCAGGCCACGTGCTTGCGGACGTCCCGCAGGGCCTTGCCCTCGTCCCCGCCGAAGGTGTCCACGAGCAGCTCCGCATGGCGGTAGAAGGTGTCCGCGACCTTCGCCAGCCCCGGGCGGAAGCGCTCGTCCGAACCCTCGAAGGCGTTCTGCAGGTCCCCGAAAAGCCACGGGCGGCCCTGACAGCCGCGGCCGACGACGACCCCGTCCACCCCGGTCTGCCGCACCATCGCGATGGCGTCCTCGGCACTCCAGATGTCCCCGTTACCCAGGACCGGGATGTCCGGCAGGGCCTCGCGCAACCGGGCGATGGAGTCCCAGTCGGCCTGGCCCGAGTAGTGCTGTTCCATGGTGCGCCCATGCAGGGCCACTGCGGCGACGCCCAGGGACCGGGCGGTGCGGCCGGCGTCGAGGTAGGTCAGGTGGTCCTCGTCGATGCCGCGGCGCATCTTGACGGTGACCGGGATGTCCTTCTGGGAGGCCTCCCGCACGGCCGCGCCGATGATGGAGGCGAAGAGCTCCGACTTCCAGGGCAGGGCGGAGCCGCCGCCACGCTTGGTGACCTTGGGGACGGGACAGCCGAAGTTCAGGTCGATGTGGTCCGCACGGTCCTCCTCCACGAGCATCCGCACGGCCTGACCGGTGGTGACGGGGTCCACCGAGTAGAGCTGGACGGAGCGCGGCGTCTCGTCCGGATCATGGTGGATGATCCGCAGGGACTCAGCCCGGCGCTCCACCAGCGCCCGGGCGGTCACCATCTCGGAGACGTACAACCCACCCCCGTATTCACGGCAGAGCCGGCGGAAGGCGTTGTTGGTGATGCCGGCCATGGGGGCCAGCACCACGGGGGTCTCGACGGTCAGCGGGCCCAGCTGCAGGGCGGGCAGGTTCAAGCGCTCTGGAGCCTGGGCCGCGGGGTTGGTGCGCTGGGAAGCGTCGGTCACGGCAGTCATTCCACTCATTATCCCAGAACGGGCCGGCTTCCGCTGGCGTCCTCCACCATCCATCCACAGCCGGAGGCCGACGCCACAGGCCAACGCTGGAAGAACCCCGGTCACCGTGGTGTTCTTGCAGTCATGAAGAAGATCGGATTCCTGAATTTCGGGCACTGGAGTTCCGTGCCCGGCTCGCGCACCCCGGACGCCGGGGCCACCCTGGGCCAGACCATCGAGATGGCGGTGGCCGCGGAGGAAGCCGGCCTGGACGGGGCCTGGATCCGGTCCCATCACTTCCAGAACATGCTCTCCGCCCCGTTCCCGCTGCTGGCAGCCATGGGGTCGGCCACGACGACCATCGAGCTGGGCACCGGCGTGATCGACCTGCGGTACGAGAACCCCTTGTACATGGCGGAGGAGGCGGCGACGGCGGACCTCATCTCCGGCGGCCGGCTCCAGCTGGGCATCTCCCGCGGGTCCCCCGAGGCCGCCCGGGACGGACAGCACCAGTTCGGCTACGACCTTCAACCGGGACAGTCCTGGTCCGAGCTCGCCCAGGCCCGGGGGGAACGCTTCCGGGATGCCATCTCGGGTGGGCTCGTGGCGCACGCCGATCCGGATTCGGGCTGGGCTCAGCCAGGCCAGGAGAAGCTGTCCATCCAGCCCCAATCCCCCGGACTGGTGAACCGCATCTGGTGGGGGTCCGGCAACACGGTCTCCGGTGTCCGGGCGGGAGAGCAGGGCTACAACCTGCTCTCCTCCACGCTGCTGCTGCAGGACGACGGCCGTCCGTTCCACGTCCAGCAGGCCGACCAGATCGCCCGGTACCGGCAGGCCTATGCCGCCTCCGGTCACACAACCGGCGGGATGACGGCGGTGACCCGTTCGGTCTTCCCCATCGTCTCCGCCCAGGACGACATGTACTTCGGCGGACGCCGCGAGCGCTCGGATTCCTCCGGCCATCTCGAGGGCGGCAAGGCCCGTGGCGGGCCGACGTACTCCGGCACCTTCGACGAGGTGGTGGAACTGTTGCGCGCCGACGAGGCCGTCGAGGCGGCCGACTACGTGCTGATGGCCAACCCGAACCAGCTGGGCGTGGACTACAACGCGCACCTGTTCACGCAGTGGGCCGAGGTGGCGAGGGCCCTGGGCTGGAAGTGAAGTAACTTTTAAGCATGGAACTCTGGGTCATCATGCTCCTCGTGCTGGCCGTGATGGTCGGGCTCGCCGGGTGGGCAGGAGTGGCCGCTCTCCAGCGTCGCCTATTGACCGGACGGCAGGACCGGTGGCGCGCCCTGGAGGGCCGCTTCAACCAGGTCACCCTGGACGCCGACCGCTATGAGCGCAGCCCTGACGACGCGCTGGCCGCCCCCGGCTGGCTGGATCGCTCCAGTCCCGTGGTCCGGGGTTTCTCCAGCACGCTCAAGCGCGCGCAGAAGGACCGGGCCGAGCTGGAGCGGTCGGTCGGCCGGGCGCCGGGCCGCGCCGGACGGGAGATCGGCAGCGGAAGCCAGGTTCCGGCGTCGGGCCTGAACCCCACCGAGCAGGACCTGCAGGAGTTCGAACTGCTCGTCGAACGACTGGAGGACGCCTACCGGGACACCGACCGCGCCGTGCGGTCCGTGGGCTGGACCCGCCCGGGCACACTGCACGTCCCCCATCCCCAGTTCCTCCTGGACCCCCGCTGGGGACGGTCCGCCGTGCTCCCCCGCCTGGGCTCGCTGGAGCAGGCCAGCGCCGCGCGGTCCGTGAAGGAATTCCTCGACGCCGCCTACCCACTGCGCCGGGAGACCGCACTGAAAGCCCTGCGGGAACGCAGCGGAGGGGCCGGCCACGCCTACCGCGCCCAGAAGGCCCTCGAGCAGTTGATCCAGACCCGCCGGTACTCCGCGGACCGCCACGGCTTCCTGTGGCCCGGCTCCACGGTGGTCGAGCACTGGGGCGTCTACCGCACCTTCGGCCGTGACGCGGACGTGAGCATCCAGGACATCCCCCCGGTGGAAGTCGCCAATGCCCTGTGGGCCCTACTGCCCGCGGACCGTGGCATGCCGGACGAGGAATTGCTCGAGCTGGCCCAGCAGCACCTGGCCCTCACCGCCGGTTTCACCTCCGGCCTCACCCAGAGCCTCAACGACGGCATCGCCCGCGGGCTGAAGAGCCTGCCCGAGGGCGTGCAGCGCACCATCAACGGCGCCGTTCCCCACGGCGTCTTCCTGCCGACCTCCGCTCCGAAGATCCGGCAGTTGCTGAGCGAGGGCCTGCACGAGGGCCTCGTGACCGGCCGTCTGCAACGCCAGCCCGACGGGCTCGTCCGGCGGCTGCGGAGCGGCTGGCCCAGCACCTACCGGCGGTAGCCCCCGCGCCGGGCTCAGCCGTCCGCCGTGAGCAGCCGCTCCAGATCCGGACGGTTCAGGATCTGCTGACGCAAGGTGTCACAGAGCCCCTCCAGCAAGGGCCATCCGGTCTCCGCTTCCGCCGAGGCGATGGCCTGGCGGGCGTAGACCACACGGAAGTCGTGGGCGAAGGCGTCACGCCCGGTCGCCGCGATGCACGATTCGGCCAGGACCCCGGCCAGGATCACGGTCCGGGCGCCGACGGTCCGCAGCCGCTGGGCCAGGGAGGTCCCGTGGAAGGCGCTGTCCCGGATCTTCTCCAGGTGGGTGGCCGGCTCCAGATCAAGGCCGTCCAGCAACCGGACCTGCGGCGTGCCGGGGAAGTTGAAGCCCTGTTCGTCCTCGAGCATCTTCAGCGTCCAGGTCGACGTGTCCCGCGTGTGCACCGTGCTGACCACGAAGACGGGGATGCCGGCCTGGCGGGCGAGTCCTGCCAGCCGGTTGGACTCCGCCACCATCAGTTCACGGTCGTCCCGTGAGGCGGGGTCCTCGAAGAAACCCTCTTGCAGATCGATGAAGACCACGGCGGCCGAAAGCTCTGTCATGCGTTCAGCTTAGACACGGATGGATGCCGGGGAGGGCGGTGCTGCGACGGATTTCGCCACCGCCACCGCGATGCCGGTGGTGATCGGGATCGCCAGGACCAATCCGATCGAGCCCACCAGGATCCGCACGATCTCCTCGACCAGCTCGCCGGACATCAGGGTGTCCCAGAGGCTGCGGTCGTAGAGGGAGACCACCATCAGCACCGGCAGGGCCGCTCCGGCGTAGGCGAAGGCGATGGTGTACACAGTGGAGGCGATGTGGTCCCGGCCGATGCGCATCCCGGAGGCGAAGAGCTCACGCTTGGACACCGCAGGGTTCGCGGCCTGCAGCTCCCAGACGGCGGAGGCCTGCGTGATGGTGACGTCGTTGAGCACCCCGAGCCCGGCCACGAGCAGTCCGCACAGCACGATCCCGGACAGCCGCACGTCCGGGGCCACGGTGGCCAGCACATAGGAGTACTCGTCCCCGAGGCCGGTGAGATAGGCCGAGTCCGTCCCCCACAACGCCAGCACGGCGGTGAGGGCCAGGCCGATCAGGGTTCCCAGCAACGCCGTGGTGGTCCGCAGCGAGAACCCGTGCGCGAAGTACAGCACCACGAGCATGATCAGGCAGCAGCCGACCAGGCCGATCCACAGCGGTGGACCGCCCTCCAGCAGCGCCGGGAACATGAAGCCGAACAGCACCATGAACGCCAGGCCGAGGCCCACGATGGCCCGCAACCCGCGCCAGCGGGCCACGGCCACCACCACCAGGGCGTACAGCAGGGCCAGGACCACCACGGGAACGGTCCGCTCGAAGTCCACGAACACGTAGTCCGACTCGCCTCCCGCGCCGGTGTCCCCTCCTGGCAGCTCGCTCAGGTCCAGGGCCTTGAGCCGGTCGCCGACCTCCACGTCCATGGAGGCGCTGATCGAGGTGGGGATGGGCACCACCGCGCTGTCGGTTCCGCCACCGTCCGGATCCACCACGGCATCCACGCAGGCCACGTGGGCGGCCGAGGGGTCCCCGGCCATCCCGCCGGTGGGAGTCTCCAGGGTCCCGGCCTCCGGGCCACAGTCCCGGGGTTGAAGACCGGTGACGGTGCCCGTGACCATGGAGATTCCCTGCGAGGTGCCGTAGGGGTCCGCCAGGGAGAGCTCCTGGTGGGAGCCGGACGGCCAGAGGGCGATCATCGCCGCGACCAGCACCACGGTCAGCGGCCCGAGGATCGCCGCGAGGGCGATGATCACCCTCCGGCGGCCGGTCCCGCCGGTTCCGGTCAGCGCCTCGTCGGCGCCGGGTCCCGCGGGCAGGCCGTGACCATGACCGTGTCCCAGCTCAGAGCCGGGCTCTGGGCCGTACTCAGGGGGCATCGGGCACGTCGGTGGCCCAGATCCGCGAGTCCAGCAGCACCCGGGCATGGCCGGTAGTGACCAGCTGGTCGAGGATCGGGGTGAGGATGTCCATGGAGTCGTCCACCTCGAGCTGGACCGGGTACTGCGTGGTCAGCAGGGCCAGCAGCGAGGCGGCGGCGGCCTGGGCGTCCGCCGGGGCCAGTTCCGGGTTCCAGCCCAGCAGCACGTCCGTGGGATCCTCGGTGCGTTCCGGCGTGTAGGACAGGGCGAAGGCGTCGATGCCGCCCCCCTGGGCCTTCGGCTTCGAGCGCAGCACCACGGCCCCGGAGGCACCGGTGGCAGGGCCGAGCAGCAGCTGCTGGGCCTGGCCGACACTCAGATCGGATGGATCCCAGCCATGGGTGGCCGCGTAGAACGCCGCCACCGCCTGCGTCAGTTCCACCGAACCCGTCGCCAGGTCCTCCACGGCCAGGCCGGTGCCGTCCAGTTCCGGCGCTGTGATGACCCCGGGCCCGACGGCGATCCGCCGGGAGCGCTGCAGCGGCGAGAACCCCTGCCCCGCCAGGAAGGACGCGGCCGGGTGGTCTGTCGGGTGGTGCGCCGCGGCACCGGTCTCGGCCGCGTCCGGCGCGGTCTCCGGCAGCGCGTCCGCGGCCACCGCGAAGCGGGTCTTGAGTTCCGTGGTCGCCAGCATCCCCTCGGCCCGGGCACCCTCGGCCTCGGCGCGCAGTGCGGTCAGCAGTGCGGTGGCGAGACCACGTCCGCGCAGCTCGCGAGCCGTCTCGGCGTAGAACCAGAGGCGTTGCGGATGCACGGATGAGGCGTAGACCACGGCGGCTGCCACGGGGATACCCTCGTCCTCCGCCACCAGGCACCGGGCCCAGGGAGAGTTGGACGAGGGGCGCAGCATGGCGCGGTCCTGGTGGTGCTGGGCGTCGGCGGGGTCGCCCCACAACTCCAGGAGCCGCAGGTCGT
>NZ_JALDXU010000141.1:0-5648 GCF_032154715.1 Citricoccus sp.
CCCCCCCCCCCCCCGGCTTTGTCGTCGGTCTGTGTCGCCTCGGTCCGTCGGTGGCTAGCGGCGCCGGAGTGCCTGCAGGTGCTCCGAGGATGGTGTCTGATCACTCATGGGCACTGCTGTCTCCTCGAGGGTGGGTTGGCACGAGGTCGCATGCGGGTGGTGGGCAGTGCCGGAGCCGGCAAGGGGGCGGGGGTGCCCGCCGGGAAGTCACCGAACTGCGGGAACTGCCGGCCGTCGCGGTAGCTGGTGCCGGTCATGCCCTCCAGCAGGCCCCCGGACACCGGTGCTCCCAGAGGAACGCCGTCCAGCGGAGAGTCCTCCCTGGGTGCCTCGAAGCCCATCTCGGCCTGGTAGGCGGCGCGCCAGGCCACGATCTCCTCGTGGGTGCGGCCCACGAAGTTCCACCACATGATGATCTGCTCGCCGAGGGGTTCGCCGCCGATCAGCAGCGCCGTGACGGGGTCCGGCCCGGAGGTGATCTTCAGGCGGGTGCGGCCGGGACCGACGAAGCCCAGGTGGTCCTCGGGGATCTCGACTCCATCCAAGGAGAGGGCCCCGGTGACCTGGAGCAGGCCGTGCTCGTGGTCGGCGGGGACGTCCACCTCCAGGGTGGTGCCGGGGTCCATCCGCAACTCCACGCCCGTGAGTGGCAGGTGGGTTCTCACCGGGGAGGTGGAGCCCAAGAGGGAGCCGAGGAAGACGCGGGCGGTGTAGCCGGGTCCGGTGACCGGTTCTGGTCGATGGGCCTCGAGCGAGGGGGCGGTGGCACGCGCATGCTCCGGGAAGGCGTACCAGAGCTGGGCGCCATGGAGGACGGTGGTGTCCGCCGTGGAGAACTCCGAGTGGGTGATCCCGGAACCTGCGTTCATGAGGTTGACCTCGCCAGGGCGAACGGTGGCCCAATTCCCAGCTGAGTCGATGTGGTCCACGCGCCCGGTGAACAGCCAGGAGACGGTCGCCAGCCCGGTATGCGGGTGTCGGGGGACCGCCATGCCCCCGGTGGCGGAGACATCGTCCGGACCGTAGAAGTCCAGGAAGCACCAGGCACCGATCAGAGAGCGGGCCCGCTGCGGCAGGGTGCGTTTGACGGTCATGGCTCGGGGCCCGCCGAGCGGGACCGCGCGGGGCTCGAGCAGCTCGACCGTGCCGGTTCCGCCGGCGTGCGGGCCCACACCGTCCGAAAGGCCCTCGGTGAAGCGCGGCCCGGTGGCCGGCGCCGTCCTGCAGACGGTCTCCTGCGGGTCAGTCTCGGTGTTGCTCATGGCGCGTTCCTCGCTTCCAGCTGTTCAACGGCGCCTGACCGTCTCGGCCAGGTCCAGAGCGGCCCGCTCCGTCTCGCTGTAGAGGGCCTCCGCCTCCCGCCAGGCGGCCAACACGCCGAGCCGCTGGGAGTCGAGGCCGGCGTCGATCCCGTAGCGGGTGTGAACCTCGAGGCAGTAGGCGCAGCCGTTGATCTGGGAGATGCGCAGATTCACCAGCTCCACGAGCTGATCGTCCAGCCCGGCCTTCCGGGCGGCGTTCTTCGCGGCGACGGACAATCCGCCCACGGATCCTGGCGTGCGTCAGTGCTCATGACCATGCCAACCGCGGGCCCGTCAGCAACATTCCTGGTGCCCGTCCCTCAGAAGCTGGAGGAGGAGCCGGCGCCGGAGAAGCTGCCGCCCGAGCTGCCGTATCCGGTCGAAGAGGACGAGGAGGAGGCCTCCGCCTGCTCCCGCGCGGTCACCACGTGGGACTGGCCTGAGGAGTACCCGAGGTGGAAGGCGGTCGCGGTCCAGAACCACCCGGGCTGGTGCACGGTGTCCAGGATCGAACCGGGTCGGTGGGAGGCACGGTTCCGTTCCCGGTCCAGTTCCCCCTGCAGGGTCTGACGTTCGGCATCGGACGTGGCGAAGGCGTTGATCTGGGCCTTCGCGTAGTCGTCCAGCAACCCGGTCAGGCGGATCCGCAGGGCGTCCAGGCCGTCGAGGGCCTCGTCCGGGGAGAGCTGGCCGGTCTCCAGGCCAGCGCCCAGCCGCTCCAGCTCCCGCTCCGCCTCAGGGCGGAAGGAGCGCAACGGGGTGAGCTGGTCTGCCGTGAGCTGGGACTGTCCCGTCACCAGCTCGCCGATCTGCTCCAGGTCCTCGCGCATCGGAGCGGTCTGGAGATCCCAGGCCTCGGGCCAGCCCGGGTACTTGTTCAGCAGCGTGTTGGTACTGCCCACGGTGTCGTCGAGCTGGTCGAGTTCCTCCGCCTGCTTCGTGTACGCCGTGATGGCCTGGCGGTGTTCCTTGCGGTGCAGCTTCTTCGCCGGGAGGCCTGACAGCCGGTCGTTCTCCCGGGCGGCCTCCAGATAGCGTTCGTGGAAGGTGCGGTACCGCTCGAGCACCATGGCCCCGTACGTCGAGTCATCCGGCACGGTATGGGCGTTCAGCTCGGTGGCCTCGAGGTCCGTGCTGACGTTGGCGAAAGCCCGGTTCCCGCGGTCCAGTTCCGCCTGCGCCTTCTGCCGCCGACTGTTCCTGCTGGCCACGCTCACTCCGCCGACGATGCCACCGATGACCACCAGGACCCCGCCGCCGACCCACAGCCCCGGGTGCCGGTACCAGGGCCGGTTCATCACGGCCCCGGCGGCCTCGGTCGCGTCCAGGGCGGCCTGCGTCCAGTTGGCCTCCTGCAGGGAGTCGAACGCCGCGTCCCGGATGTCCTCCTGGAGTTCCAGGCTGACCTTCCGGTCCTCCCCGAAGTAGACCCCTTGCAGGCGGCCCTCCGGGTCGAGAGCGTAGATGAACAGCCCGTCCGCCCACTTCTGCCCGTCGTCGCTGATCCACTCCGGATGGTTCTCGCGGGCATCCGCCAGGACGCGTTCATTGAGGTTGGACTCGGCCTCGCCGCGCTGAGTCCAGACCACCACGGTGGTCGGCTCGTAGAAGGAGATCCCGTCCAGGCCTTCGCGCAGGGTCGGCTCGTGGATGATTCCGGCGCCGTCCTCGAGGATGACGTCCTCGGCCTGGTCGGCCTGAGCCGGGGATGCACCCATGACGAGGGCCGCCGGCACGGTGGCCAGCAGGCCGAGCGCCAGGCCGAGGGCCGCGACCCAGCCGGTCACCCTGTTCGCTGCCCCGGCCGCCGTTCTGGAGCGGGGTGTGGCACGCGGGCCGGTTCGGATGTGGGCGGTGTCGGTGGGCATCGGGCGTCCCTGCTCTCGGTGGCCAGTCTCGGTTCGGATCGGTCGGGTCGGGCAGAGCCGCAACCGTTCCCCTCAGTCCTGCACCACAGTACCGCCGGTGAGACGGGCCAGCTCGGGTGCGGACATCGGCCGGTTGAAGACCGGCCCGTCCGGCTCCAGGGCCCGGCCGGCGGCCAGGGCGGGCAGCAGCACCGGGGCGAACCCCAGCTCACCGGCCAGTTGCCCGACGGCGGCCGCGGCGTCCTCGCGGTCCGAGGCCACTCCCAGCGCTCGCCGTTCGGGGCCCGGGGAACGGCCGGCGGTGTCCAGCTCCCAGTGGCTGACGTGGTTCAGGGCCTTCACCACCGTGGCGCCCGGGAACCGGGCGGCGAGGGCTTCGGAGCTGGACCGGCCGGCGTCGAGCGCGGTCTGGAGCCAGCCCGGGAGCGGCTCTCCGGCCCAGCGGTTGGTGGCATCCACGAGGAGGCAGCCGTCCAGCCAGCCCGGGTCCACGGAATCGAGGTCCTCCTGGGGGACCATCAGCACCACGATCGGCTGGTCCGTACCGTCCTGCGCGATCGCCTCCGCCGCCACCGCGGTGGCCCGGGGGGCGTACTGGGACAGGTGCAGGCGCATCGCGGTGGGTGGTCGGCTGGACGCGATCCGCACGGGCAGGCCGGCCGCGGCGGCGGCCCGGGCGAGCGAGGTCCCCGCCCGGCCGGCGCCGAGGATGTTGAGGGGGCGGATCACGGCGTGACCAGGATGCCGTCCTCGTCCGCCCAGAGGGTGGCGCCCGGGGTGAAGGTCACCCCACCGAACTCGACGGGGAGGTCCACCTCGCCGGCCCCGTCCTTGGCGGACTTCCGGGGGTTGGACCCCAGCGCCTTGACGCCCAGGTCCAGGGTGCGGACGACTGCCCGGTCCCGGATGGCTCCGTGGATGACCACTCCGGACCAGCCGTTCCGCACGGCGGCCCCGGCGATGAGGTCCCCCAGGAGGGCGGACTCCAGGGAGCCGCCACCGTCCACCACCAGCACTGCGCCGTGACCGGGGGAGTTCAGGACCTGCTTGACCAGCCCGTTGTCCCGGTGGCAGCGGAGGGTCCGCACGGGGCCGGTGAACACCGGCCGGGCGCCGAGGTCCAGGAACTGGACCGAGCAGGACTGCAGCGTCCCATCCGCGTCATAGAGGTCGCACGTGGTGAATCCGGCGGTCACCGGATCTCGTTCCGCTGCCGGCCCAGGCCCTCGATCTCCGTCTCCAGGACGTCCCCGGCCTTCAGCCAGGGGCGCCGGCCGGCGTCGTTCTTCCGGGCCAGGGCGACCCCGGCGGGGGTGCCGGTGAGGATGAGGTCCCCGGGCAGCAGGGTGACCAGATCGGAGAGGTAGGAGACAAGCTTGGCTGCCCCGAACACGAGGTCCCCGGTGGAGTCCTGCTGCATGACCTCGCCGTTGACGCGGGTGGTGATCGTGGCGCCGGGCTCGTACTCGTCCGGCGTGACCAGCCACGGGCCGATCGGCGTGGTCTCCTCCCAGACCTTTCCCTGCGTCCATTCAGTGGTGCGGCCCTGGTAGCCGCGGACGGAGACGTCATTGGAGATGGCGTAACCGGCGATGTGGGCGGCAGCCTGATCCTCGGGGATGCGACGGCCGGGTTCGCCGATGACGACGCACAGCTCGCCCTCCCAGTCCAGCCGGTGGTCCTCGGCCGGGACCTCGATGGCATCCGTGGCCCCGGTGAGCGTCTGGGCGAACTTGGTGAAGATGGAGGGGTGCTCCGGCAGCTCCAGCCCGGTCTCCAGGATGTGGTTGCGGTAGTTCAGGCCGATGCAGAACACCTTGGTGGGGAACGGGATGAGCGTGGCGGGCTCCAGTGCCGCGGCGTCCAGCACCCGGGAGGGCTCCTCCGCCGCCGCGGCGAGGGTGGCCTCCACCAGCTCGCTGCGGTGCGGTTCCGGCAGGGACAGGAAGTCCCCGACGTCGATCACGCCTTCCAGCTCGACGGCGGCCGTGGCGCGGGGACCGTCGGTCTCCGTGACGAGTGCGGCGAACGTGGCGCCGGGGGTGTCTGGGTCCGAGCCGGGCAGTCGAAAGGTAGAGAGCTTCATGGGAACATCCCATCACACCGCCCGCCCGGCCCGCTCGACGGAGGGGTGGTGGTGATCCCCATCACCCTCTGGAGGCCTGGTTCGGTTATTATGCTCGCGGCAGGGTGGAGGGAAACGCCCTGCCCATCACTCCACCCACGAAGGACGACACCGTGTCTCGTCAGCCTCCTGCCCCGCGGCGCCGCCGTGCGGGCCTCCTCGCCACCGCCCTCAGCCTGGGTCTGCTGCTGCCGGGGCTGGCCCTGGCCGCCCCGGCTGCGGCCGACTCCGAGCACCTCACGCCCCTGGACCAGACGACGGAGTTCGACGAGTCGCTCCCGGTCCTCGACGGCTCCGTCCTGGATGCCGTGCAGGGCAAGAGCGCGGGGCCTGACTCCGCCCGCGGCCGTGCCG
>NZ_JALDXU010000036.1:0-29478 GCF_032154715.1 Citricoccus sp.
GGTTGTACGAGAAGGCCCGCGCCAGGCGCACCCTCCCGCCCCAGAAGACGGTGTGCCCGATGAGGCCGTCGGGCCGCTGGGCGGCGGCGCGCTGCGCCGGACGGCGCGCGACGACGGCCGGTCCCCCGGGGCGCTCCGTGCCGTCGGCCTCCACCAACGTCTCCGTCAGGATCTCCACGTCCTGCAGACCCAACGACCGGATGAGTTCGGCGACGGCCTGCGCGGAGCGCTCGAGCGGAGCGCGGTCGAAGGAGTCCCAGGCGATCCCGGGGATGGCCACGAGCTCCTTGAGTGTGGCGACGGTCTGCGGCAGTCGTTCTTCCACGGCAGCGGTGATGCGAGCCACCGTCTCTGGATCGAGGGGCAGGGCGGGCGGGGTCTGGGACGTCTGAGGCATGCGACCCAGCCTAGCGAGATGACGGCCGTCACAGCCGTGACCTCGGGAGGCCTCGGCTCCGCCTAGAATGGATGGGTGTTTGGACGCAAGAAGACCGAGACCCCCGCCCCTGAGTCGGCGCCCGTGATCGAGACCCCCGAGCAGACGGCCGCGCGCCATCAGGCCAAGAAGGGGCCGACGCCCACGCGCGCGCAGCGGGAGGCCGCCCGCCGCCGTCCGCTGGTGCCGGAGGACCGCAAGGCGGCCCGCAAGGCGGCTCGCGATGCGGAGACACTCGAGCGTCAGAAGATGCGCGTGGCCATGGAGACCGGCGATGAGCGGAACATGCCGCTGCGCGACCGTGGCCCGCAGAAACGTTACGCCCGTGACTGGGTGGACGCTCGCACCGGCGTGGGCGAGTGGCTCATGGTGATCGTGCTGGTCTACGTCTTTCTGGCCTTCCTGCCCCAGTCCGATCTGCAGATCTGGCTGACCTTCTCCCTCTGGGCCATCGTGCTGCTGGTGGTGCTGGAAGGCGTCCTCATCTCCTTCCAGCTGAAGAAGCGTCTGGCGGAGAAGTTCGGCGAGGTCGAGCGCGGTGTGCGCTGGTACGGCGTCATGCGGGCCATGCAGCTGCGCAAGCTGCGCCTGCCCAAGCCGCAGACCAAGCGCGGTCACTTCCCCGACTGAGCCACGCCAGGAGGCCGCCGGGACCTCGTCGGACACCGACGGGGCCCGGCTGCGGGCCTTCGGAGAGCGGCGCCGGGCCCCGGCACTCGACTACCGGGCCAGCTCGCGGTTGATCCGGGCGGCCCAGAAGGGCCCCTCGTAGAGGAACGCGGTATAGCCCTGCACCAGATCCGCCCCGAGCTCGAGTCGCTGACGCACGTCCGCCCCGCTGGTGACACCACCCACGGAGATCAGGGCCACCGAGTGAGGCAGCGTGCCACGCAGCCTGGTCAGCACCTCCAGCGACCGTCCCCTCAGCGGTGCACCTGACAGGCCTCCGGCGCCCATGGCCTCCACCTCCGCAGCGGGCGTGAACAACCCGTCCCGGGAGATCGTCGTGTTCGTGGCGATGACCCCGTCCAGGCCCAGGTCCACGGCCATCGCGGCCACCGAGTCCACGTCGTCGTCCGCCAGGTCCGGGGCGATCTTCACGGCCAGCGGCACGTGGCGGCCCGTGGTCCGGTCCGCCTCCCGGCGCACCGCCGCCAAGAGCGGAGCCAGTGCCTCGATGTCCTGCAGTTGGCGCAGTCCCGGCGTATTGGGTGAGGACACGTTCACCACGAGGTAGTCGGCGTGGACGGCCAGTGCAGCGGTGGACGCCAGGTAGTCCTGTGTCGCGTCCTCGAGGGCCACCGCCTTGGTCTTGCCGATGTTCACCCCGAGCACCGGACGACGCCGGCCGAAACGCCGGGTCAGCGTCTGCCGGGTGGTCTTCAGCCGAGGAGCCACCGCGCGGGCTCCGTCGTTGTTGAAACCCATCCGGTTGATGAGTGCCTTGTCCTCGACCAGGCGGAACAGCCGCGGCGCGGGGTTGCCCGGTTGTGCCTCACCGGTGATGGTGCCGACCTCGATATGGCCGAAGCCGAGGTCGGCCAGGGCCGCCGTGCCCAGGCCCTGCTTGTCGAAGCCCGCCGCAAGCCCGAACGGCGAGGGAAAGTCGAGACCCATCACCCGGGTCGTCAACGTCTTTGCCGGCCGCGTCGCCCGGCGCAGGGCCGCCGAGGCACCGGTGGACTCGGCCGCCCGGATCATCGAGAAGCCCACATGGTGCGCCTTCTCGGCGTCCATGCCCTTGAAGAACGTGTTGAAGAAGGCGGGATAGAGGCGGGCCTCGCGCGGCAGAGCAGTCATGCACTTATGGAACCACGATTCCCGTGCTGGTCCAGCCCACGTTTCGGCCCTAGCATGGCGTTCATATGAGCGCCACCGACCAGCCGTCCGGGGACACCCCGTTCTCCCCCTTCGCGGAGCCCACGCTCCTGACAGATTCCCCGCCGGGGGTGTGGGTCCCGGATCTGCTGGAGGGCTTCGAGCGCCTGACGATCCCCCTTGAGGTGGACGAGGAGGGCCCCAACGCGGCGACCCTGATCCGGACGGCGCGCACACCTGTGTCCGCTCCGGTCCGCACGCCGGCGAGTGGCGCCGCGAGAGAGGCCAGCGACGCTCCGGGTGAGCCGCCGGCCAGCGTCGCCCGGCCGACGTCGCGCATTCCGGTGTTGTACGTCCATGGCTGGTCGGACTATTTCTACAACGCGCCGCTCGCCGGCCACTTCGAGGAGCGCGGCTACGCCTTCTACGCGCTGGACCTGCGTAAGTACGGCCGGTCGCTGCGCCCAGGGCAGACGCCGGGGTGGGCGGACAACCTCGAGGTGTATGACGACGAGATCGGCCAGGCCCTGCGGATCATCGGCCTCGAACACCCGCGGGCCCCCGTGCTGATGGGCCATTCCACCGGCGGGCTCACCCTCTCCCTGTGGGCGTCCCGGCATCCCGGCCGGGCCCGGGCGCTGGTGCTGAACAGCCCGTGGCTGGAGATGCAGGGGTCAGCGCTGGTCCGCCACATGGCCACGGCCGTCCTGGACCCGGTGGTGTGGCTGCAGCCGAAGAACTTCCTCAAGCTGCCCCGGGTGGACCACTACTGGCGCACGGTGTCCGCCGCCGCCGACGGCGAGTGGGACCTCCACCCGTTGTGGCGTCCGCGATACTCCTTCGAGGTGCCCGGCGGCTGGCTCAAGGCCGTCATGGCGGGCCATGCCGCTGTGGCTGATGGGCTCAGTCTGGCGGCGCCGGTCTACGTGATGCTCTCGGACCGCACGGTCTTCTCGGCGGGATGGCGGCAGGACATGACAGCCGCGGACATCGTGCTGGACGTGGAGATCCTGGCCCAGCGCGCCACCCGTCTCGGTCGGCACGTCACAGTCGTCCGGCATGCCGGTGCCCTGCATGACGTGATGGCTTCATCACCGGCCATCCGGCGTGACGCCGCTCGCGAGATGTTCCACTGGCTGGAGGCCTACGCGGGCCCGGCCTGATCCACCGCGCCCCCGTACCGGCGATCGCGGCGGGCATAGACCTCCACCGCATCCCACAGGGTCGTGCGGTCCACGTCCGGCCACAGCGTGTCCAGGAAGACGAGTTCGGCGTAGGCCGACTGCCAGAGCAGGAAGTTGGACAGCCGCTGCTCGCCGGAGGTGCGCACGAACAGATCCACGTCCGGGACGTCGGGCTCGTCCAGGTGACGGGCGATCGTCTCCTCGCGGATCCCGGAGGAGGTCAGCCGGCCCGCCTCGACCTCGCGGGCGATGGCCTGGACGGCATCGGTGATCTCGGCGCGGGATCCGTAGTTCACGCACATGGTCAGATGGCACCGGGTGTTGCCGCGGGTCTGCTCCTCGGCGACCTCCAGCTCCTTGACCACGGAGGTCCACAGCCGGGGGCGGCGGCCGTTCCAGCGGATCCGGACGCCCCACGAATCGAGGGTGTCCCGCTGACGGCGCAGCACATCCCGGGAGAAGCCCATGAGGAAGCGGACCTCTTCCGGAGACCGCTTCCAATTCTCGGTGGAGAACGCGTAGACGGAGACGTGTTCAATGCCCAGCTGCACGGCACCGGCCATCACATCCAGCAGGGCGGCCTCCCCGGCCCGGTGGCCCTCGGTGCGCGGCAGTCCGCGTTGGTTGGCCCACCGCCCGTTGCCGTCCATGACGATGGCCACGTGGCGGGGGATGAATCGCGGATCCATCTGCGGCGGCCGGGCCCCCGAGGGGTGCGGATACGGTTCGGCGTGGGCAGGCCGGCGGGCAGAGGGGCGGGAGGGCATGGGCTCGGTCCTCGGGTTCAGGGGCTCTGGTCCATGACGGACAGGGACTTCAGGTGGCGTTCCAGGTGGAACTGGAGGTACCCGGACACGATACCGGCCGCCTCCCGGCGTGCCTGGTCCGGAGCCACGTCGGCGACCTCCCACCGGCCCGACTGCAGGGCCGCGAGCAGTTCCACGGTGGCCGGGGCCGGCGTCGCCGAGCCGGGCGGGCGGCAGTCGTCGCAGACGCTGCCACCGAGGGTGACATTCACGGAGCGGTGGGGCCCGGGGGCTCCGCACTTGGAGCAGGCGGTGAAACTGGCGGCCCAGCCGGCGGTGGCCAGGGACCGCAGCAGGTAGGAGTGCAACAACAACCGGGGGGCATGGGTGCCCCGGGCCAGGGCCGCCAGCGCCCCGTGGAGCAACCGGTATTGACTGGGTGCCTCCACCCTGCCACCGTGCTCGTCCACCTCCCCGATATCGCTCACGGTCAGCCGCTCGGCGGTCTCGACCATGGCGGAGGCGGCGGAGTAGGCGTCGTAGTCCTGGGCGATCCACTGCCCGTAGGGAGTGACGGACTCGGCCTGCGTGATGATGTCCAGATTCCGTCCGCGCACGAGTTGCAGCCGGGAGAGCATGAAGGGTTCCAGGGTGGCGCCGAACTTGGATGTGGTCCGGCGGACCCCCATGGCCACGGCCCGAATCTGGCCGTGGCCGGGGGTCAGCAGCACGATGATGCGATCGGCCTCACCGAGTTTGTAGGTGCGCAGGACCAGGGCCTGCGTGCGGTAGCTATTCGCCGCGTACCCCGCGCCACCCCGCCCCGATGCGCGTCCACCCGAACCGGACACTAGGCCCTGGAGTCCGTCCCGGCCCCCACACCGGCCACGGCCTGAGCCAATTCCTCATCGTCCCGGAGGGCACGGTTGACGGCGGAGACAACCGCCTTCAGCGAGGCCATGGTGGTGTTGTAGTCCAGGCCGGCACCCCAGAGCACGCGATCCCCCACCGCGCATTCGACATAGGCGGCCGCCATCGCCGATCCCCCCTCGGACAGCGCGTGCTCCGAGTAGTCCAGTACCCGGATGTCCAGGCCATCGTCGCCGAAGATCTTCACGAGGGCGGCGATCGGGCCATTGGCGGTGACGGTGCGTTCACGCTTCTCGCCGTCCACCTCCACCTCGGCGGTCATGGTGAAGCTGCCGTCCTCCTCCGTCTTCGAGCTGACGAAGCCCAGGCGGTAACGGCCCCAGCGGGAGGTGTGGTCAGCCGCGGACTCTGACGGCAGGTACTCGTCCTGGAAGACCTGCCACAGCTGGTCACCGGTGACCTCCCCGCCCTGGGAGTCGGCCATGTTCTGGATGACGTGGGAGAACTCGATCTGGGCGCGGCGCGGCAGGTCCAGGTTGTGCTCGCTCTTGAGCAGGTAGGCCACACCGCCCTTGCCGGACTGCGAGTTCACCCGGATGACGGCCTCATAGGAGCGGCCGAGGTCCTGCGGATCGATCGGCAGGTAGGGGACGCCCCACGGGATGCCGTCCCGGTCGGTGCCGGCCTCCGCGGCATCCGCGTCCATGAACTCGAATCCCTTCTTGATGGCGTCCTGGTGGGAGCCGGAGAAGGCGGTGAAGACGAGATCTCCCCCGTAGGGCACGCGCTCCGCGACCTGGAGCTGGTTGCAGTACTCCACGGTGCGGCGGATCTCATCCATGTTGGAGAAGTCGATCATCGGGTCGATCCCCTGGCTGTACAGGTTCATGCCCAGGGTCACCAGGTCCACGTTGCCCGTACGTTCCCCGTTGCCGAACAGGCAGCCCTCGATGCGGTCCGCTCCGGCCATGTAGCCCAGTTCGGCAGCGGCCACACCCGTGCCGCGGTCGTTGTGGGGGTGCAGCGAGAGGATGATGCCGCTGCGGTTCTCCAGGTTGCGGTGCATCCACTCGATGGAGTCTGCGTAGACGTTCGGGGTGGCCATCTCCACGGTCGCGGGCAGGTTCAGGATCATCTGGCGATCCGTGGAGGCCTCGAGGATCTCACCGACGGCGTTGGAGATGCGGGCGGCGAACTCCAGCTCGGTGCCGGTGAAGGACTCCGGCGAGTACTCGTACACGATCTCCGTGCCCGTCATCTGCTCCTCATACTTGCGGCACAGGCGGGCGCCGGTGGTGGCGATGTCCACGATGCCGTCCATGTCCTCGCGGAACACGACGCGCCGCTGGAGCACCGAGGTGGAGTTGTACAGGTGCACGATCGCCCGGTGGCAGCCCTCGAGGGCCTGGTAGGTGCGCTCGATGAGGTGCTCACGGGACTGGGTGAGCACCTGGATGGTGACGTCCTCGGGGATGCGATCCTCGGTGATCAACTGGCGCACGAAGTCGAAATCAGTCTGGGAGGCGGAGGGGAAGCCGACCTCGATCTCCTTGTAGCCCATCGAGACGAGGAGTTCGAACATCCGCATCTTGCGGTCCGGACCCATGGGGTCGATGAGGGCCTGGTTGCCGTCCCGCAGGTCCACCGCGCACCACCGGGGAGCCTGGGTGATGACCTGGTCCGGCCAGGTGCGGTCCGGCAGCTGAACCTCGATCTGGTCCTGGAAGGGGGTGTACTTCTGGAACTTCATCCCGGAGGACTTCTGGAAGTTGCGCATGGGGCTGGACGCCTGCCTTTCGTGAAACCCGGTGCGTGCACCGGAGGGGTCTGGCTGGTGGAAGGGCCGTGGAGCTACCTCCGCAACGGGGTTCCGGCCCGGCCAGGGTGCGATGCCCCCAGTGCGTCAGAGCGTGGCGGGCGCCACGACCGACGGCTCAGCCCCGTTGCGGCGGCGTAGTAGCAGCCCCTCAACGGTGTCCGGGGTGATCCCGGCGAGGTCCAGTCGGTCGAACATGATTTCAGCCTAGCACCGCCGGGACCGACGGGATCAAAACCCGAGCCGGCCCAGCTGCTTCGGGTCGCGCTGCCATTCCTTGGCCACCTTCACCCGGAGGTCCAGGTACACGGCGGTCCCCAACAGTTTCTCGATGGAGCCCCTCGCCTGGGAGCCGATGGCCTTGAGGCGGGAGCCGCCCTTGCCGATGATGATGGCCTTCTGGCTGTCCCGCTCCACGAACACGTTGGCGTGGATGTCCAGCAGCGGGCGGTCCGCGGGGCGTCCCTCGCGGGGGTTCATCTCGTCGACCACCACGGCCACCGAGTGCGGCAGCTCGTCCCGGACGCCCTCCAGGGCCGCCTCGCGGATCAGCTCGGCCACCATGGTCAGCTCGGGCTCGTCGGTGAGCTCGCCATCCGGATAGAGCGGCGGAGACAGCGGCAGTCGTTCGGCCAGGACCTTGGCCACGTCCTCCACCTGGTGGCCCTGGACGGCGGAGACGGGCACGACGGCGGCGAAACCGGCCCCCTGGTTCTCCGGCCCGAGCACCTCGTCACCGAGGGCGGTGACGGCGAGCAACTGGGCGGCGATGGCGTCCGGTTTCACCTTGTCCGTCTTGGTCACCAGGGCGACCACGGGCTTGCGGTTGAGCAGCGCCAGCTGACTGGCGATGTAGCGGTCACCCGGGCCGATCTTCTCGTCCGCCGGGATGCAGAAGCCGACCGCGTCCACCTCTCCGAGGGTCTGGGTGACGAGGTCGTTCAGCCGCTGACCCAGCAGAGTCCGGGGACGGTGCAGCCCGGGGGTGTCCACGAGGACCAGCTGGAAGCCCTCACGGTGCACGATCCCGCGGATGGTGTGCCGGGTGGTCTGCGGTTTGGAGGAGGTGATGGCGACCTTCTCCCCCACCAGGGCGTTGGTCAGGGTGGACTTGCCGGCGTTGGGCCGGCCCACCAGGGAGACGAAGCCGGCGCGGAAGCCCTCCGGGGCGTTGCTGGGGTCGAACAGGGTCGTCATGGGGTCTCCCGGGAGGCTGGGGTGGATGCCGAGGCGGCGTCGCGATCGGTCAGGTGGGCGGGCAGCAGGTCGGTGCCGGGCCGGCGTCGGGCATGGCCACCGTCCCGCGGGGACTCCCGCACCACCAGGCGCGCCACGCGGTTACGCCGGCCCTGCAGGGACTCGGCCGTCAGCTCGATACCCTGGACGGCCACGTGGGAGCCCTGGATGGGAACGCGGCCCAGCGTCTTGGCGAGCAGGCCGCCGACGGTGTCCACGTCCTCCTCATCGTCCAGGTCCATGCCGAACAGCTCGGCGAAGTCATCGATGCCCATCCGGGCATCCACGCTGAACGAGCCGTCCTCGAGGGGTTCGACCTCGGGACGGTCCTGGCGGTCGTACTCGTCCGAGATCTCGCCGACGATCTCCTCGATGAGGTCCTCCAGCGTCACGAGGCCGGCGGTGCCGCCGTACTCGTCCACCACGACCGCGATGTGGGTGGACTCGCGCTGGAGCTCCTGCAGCAGCACCGACACCGGCTTGGACTCGGGGACGAAGCGCACGTCCCGGGCCACGGCGTCCACGGGGCTGGCCGGATCCGCCGCACCATCCCCCAGGCCACGGTGCAGCGCCCGGGCCACGTCCTTGAGGTAGACCATGCCGAAGACCTCATCCGCGTTGTCCCCGATGAGCGGGATACGGGAGCAGCCGGAGCGCAGGAACAGGTTCATCGCGTCTTCCAGGGTGGTCCCGGTCTCGACGGTGACGACGTCGGTGCGCGGCACCATCACGGCGCGCACCAGGGTGTCCCCCATGTCGAAGACGGAGCGGATGAGCTCGGCTTCGGCATCCTCCAGGACGTCGGCGTCGTTGGCCCGGGCGACGAACTCGCGGAAGTGGCGCTCCTCGATCTCGGCGGCCTCCTCCTCCTCGTCCTCCGATCTGGGGCCGGGGGCCGCCACGCGGGCCGGCAGCGAGCCGAGCAGGGAGGTGAGGAAGCGGACGAGCCCCGCGGTGCGCTGGGCGGCCGCGACGTCGTGCTTGGTCCCCACCTGGCGCGGCGAGAGCACGGTCAGCAGCAGGGCGACCAGCCCCATCAGCAGGAGGGACAACAGGACGGTGATCCAGATGGTCCCGGTGAGGGAGTGGATGAAGAGGGTGCCGGCCACGGCGGCGGTGGTCTCCGCGAACAGCCGCCAGAACCGCAGTGCGTGCAGGTGTTCCGGCAAGCGGGCCATCACCGTGAGGATCGGACTGCGCGGGCGGCGCATCGCGATCCCCTCGGCCTCCTTGCGGGACAGGTAGCCCAAGGAGGCCTCGGCGACACCGAGGATCCAGGACAGGAACAGCAATGCGGCCAGCAGGACCGCCAGGGTGAGCGACGTGAGCATCAGGCTTCGGTGGGGTCCGGGGCCGGGCGGCCGAGGTAGTCACTGAGCAGCTGGCGCTGGAGGGCGAACATCTCGGCCTTCTCCTCCGGCTCCTCATGGTCGAAGCCGAGCAGGTGGAGGACGCCGTGGACCAGCAGCAGCAGGACCTCGTCCGCGGCGGAGTGACCGCCGCGGGCGGCCTGGGCGGCGGCGACCTGAGGGCAGATCACCACGTCGCCCAGCAGCCCCTCCGGGCTCGGGTCCTCGGCGGTGCCGGGGCGGAGCTCGTCCATGGGGAAGCTCATGACATCCGTGGCGTCCGGCAGGTCCATCCACTCCAGATGGAGCTGCTCCATGGCCGCCTCGTCCACGCACACCACGGAGAGTTCCGCCCCCGGATGGACGTGCAGCGATTCCAGGAGGGAACGGGACAGGGCGAGCAGCGACTCCTCGTCGACCTCAACGCCGGACTCGTTGACGATCTCAATGGCCATCGGAAGTCCTCCCGGCGTTCTCGTAGGCGTCCACGATCCGGCTCACGAGGCGGTGGCGGACCACGTCCACGGACTGCAGCCGGATGACGGCGATGTCCTCCACACCCTCCAGGATGGACACGGATTCGGCCAGGCCCGAATGCGTCCCCCGCGGGAGGTCCACCTGGCTGGTATCGCCGGTGACGACCATGTGAGAGCCGAAGCCGAGACGCGTCAGGAACATCTTCATCTGCTCGACCGTGGTGTTCTGGGCCTCGTCGAGGATGATGAACGCGTCATTGAGCGTGCGCCCGCGCATGTAGGCCAGGGGCGCCACCTCGATCGTCCCGTCCGCCATGAGCCGCGGGATGGACTCGGGTTCGACCATGTCATGCAAGGCGTCATAGAGCGGCCGCAGGTAGGGGTCGATCTTCTCGCTGAGTGAGCCCGGCAGATACCCCAGCCGCTCCCCCGCCTCGACCGCCGGCCGAGTGAGGATGATCCGGTTGACCTCCTTGGCCTGCAACGCCTGGACCGCCTTGGCCATGGCCAGGTAGGTCTTGCCGGTGCCGGCGGGACCGAGTCCGAAGGTGATGGTGTTCTGGTCGATGCTCTCCACGTAGTGCTGCTGGTTCGCCGTCTTGGGCCGGATCTGGCGGCCCCGGCTGGAGAGGATCGAGGCGGAGAGCAGTCCGGAGGCCTGGGCCCCGGAGCCACCCCGCACCAGGCTGGTCACCTGTTCGATGACCTCGGGGGTGATCGAGGTGCCGCGCCGGGCCAGGCCGTGCAGGTCCTCGATCACCTGGCGCGCCTGCTGCACCTCCGGTGCGGGGCCTTCCACCTCCAAGTCCTCGCCGCGCACGGAGACGGCCAGATCCGGATAGAGGCCGTCAAGGATGCGCAGCAACAGGTCCTGCGGGCCGAAGGTCCGCACCATGGTCTCCGCCGAGGCGAAGGTGATGGTGATGTGGTCACGTTCCGTGGAAAGACTCAAGGGAGGTGCTTCAGCTCCTGGCTGGTGGGACAAAGGGTGAGACGTGAGGACTACGAGGCCAGTCTACGTCCGCGGCCCGAACCGTCCCAGCAACTGCTGGAGGACGGCGACGGCGGCCGGCCCGGCCGTGGAGGACCGGAGCACATGGCGCCCCAACAGCACGGGGAGCCCCCCGGCCTCGGCCAGCGCCGCGGTCTCCGCCGGGCTGAGGCCCCCCTCGGGGCCGACCACCAGCACGATCCGTTCCACGGCGTGGCCTGTCGGTCGTCGCTCGGCGACGGTTTGACCTGCCAGCAGCCCCGACTCGGCGACGGCCTCGCCCAGCGACGTCCGTGCGTCCTCGTGCAGGACGAGGACCAGGGAGCCGGGGCCACAGACCGAGGCGACCCCGACGCCGTCGAGCACCTGCTCCGTGCGGGGCACCCGGGTGCGGCGTGCCTGTTTGGCGGCTGAGAGCAGTGCCGCCTCCCACTTGGCCAACGCTTTGGCGGTCTTGTCGGCTTTCCCGGTCTTCCCAGACTTCCACCGCACGATGGAACGCTCGGCCTGCCAGGGGTACACGGCGTCGAGGCCCAGCTCCGTGGCCGTCTGGATGGCCAGCAGGTCCCGGTCGCCCTTGGCGAGGGCCTGGACGAGGACGAGTTCGGGGTTCGGCGCCGGCTCGTCGTGAACGGTCTCGGCAGTGACCTCCAGCCGGTCGGGCGCCGCGGAGCGCACGGTGCCGCTCACGCGCCGGCCGGACCCGTCCGCCACATCCACGCGCTCCCCCGGTGACAGCCGCATGACCTGGGCAGCATGCCGGGCCTCGGCACCCGAGACCACGACGGTGGTCCCCGCCGAAGCGGGGGCCAGCTCGCCGTCACCGACGTAGAAGAGGGGGTTGCTCACAGGTTCTTGAGGTTGTCCCGGAACTTGGAGAACAACCCGCGGTGCTCCGTGGTGCCGTGCACCAGGTCTTCGCCGCGCAGGCCGGCCAGCTGCTCCAGCACGGCGCGCTGCTCGTCGTCGAGCTTGGTGGGGGTCTCCACCCGCAGGGTGACCTTGAGATCGCCACGGCCGGAGCTGCGCAACCGCCCGACGCCCAGGCCCTTGAGGGTCTGTACCTCTCCGGACTGCGTGCCGGCCTTCACCGGCACCTCCTTCTCGCCGTCGAAGGTGTCCAGGGTGAGCGTGGTGCCCAGGGCGGCGGCGGCCATCGGCACGCTCATCGTCGCCAGCAGGTGGTCGCCGTCGCGGACGAACACCTCGTGCTGACGCACCTCGATCTCCACGTAGAGGTCGGCATTCGGGCCGCCACCGGGACCTGCCTCGCCGCGGCCGGCGAGCTGGATCCGGGTCCCCGTGGCCACACCGGCGGGGATCTTGATGGTCAGTGAGGTGCGCTCACGGATGCGGCCCTGCCCGGAGCACTCACGGCACGGATCCGGGATGACGGTCCCGAAGCCCTGGCAGGCCGAGCAGGTCTCGGACGCCATGACGGTCCCGAGGATGGAGCGGACCGGCCGGCGGATGGCGCCCTGGCCGTTGCAGATGGTGCAGGTCTCCGGGTGCGTGCCCGGCTGACTGCAGCTGCCGTCACAGGTGGGGCACACCACGGCGGTGTCCACCTCGAGAGTCTTCTCGGTGCCGAAGACCGCATCGCTGAGGTCGAGCTTCGCCGTGATGAGGGCGTCCTGCCCTCGACGCGCACGGCTGGCGGGACCACCGCCCCGGCCACCGCCCATGCCGCCGGAGCCGCCTCCGCCGAAGAACGTCTCGAAGATGTCCTGGAATCCACCGAAATCGGCGCCACCGAAACCGCCGCCCATGCCACCGGTGCCGTTCTCATGGCCCGTGGCGTCATAGTTGCGGCGCTTCTCCTGGTCCGAGAGGACCTCGTAGGCACGCGTGACGTTCTTGAACTCCTCGGAGGCGTCGGGAGCCGGGTTCACATCGGGATGGAGCTTGCGGGCCAACTTGCGGTAGGCGCGCTTGATCTCCTCGGCGGAGGCGTCCCGGCCAACGCCGAGCACCTCGTAATGGTCAGCCACGGTCTGCGGTGTTCCTTCCGGTGGTGGGGTGGTGGATGAGGGACCTGGCCGCTACTGCGACAAGATCCGGGACAGGTACCGGGCGATCGCCCGCACGGCGGTCATGGTGCCCGGGTAGTCCATGCGGGTGGGGCCCACGACGCCGAGTTTGGCGCCGGAGCCGGGGCCGTAACCTGCGGCGACGACGGACGCCTCGGACAGTGAGCCGGTGTTCTCGGACCCGATGCGCACACTGAGGCCACGCACATCCTGCTCCATCTCGGTCAGCAGGCGCAACAACACGACCTGTTCCTCGAGGGCTTCCAGGATGGGGCCGATCGAGAACGGGAAGTCCCCGGTCGAGCGGGCCAGGTTGGCGGTGCCGGCCATGATGATCCGGTCCTCGCGGCGTGCCGCGAACATCTGGTCGAGCTGGACGGCGAAGGCCACGGCGAGGTCCCGGTCCTCCGCCGGCACCTCGGCCAGCGCCAGCCGGAGTCCCTCGGCGGCCTGGACCGGGGTCAGCCCGTCCAGGTAGCGCAGGAACTGCTGCTTCAGCACGGTCAGGGACGTCTCGTTGGCCTCAACCTCGAGGCCGAAGGCCCGCTGGTCCACCTGCCCGGTGGACAGGATCACCACGACGAGGGCCCGGCGGGGGGCCAGGAAGACGAACTCGATGTGCCGGATGGTGGAGGAGTCCACATGGGGGTACTGCAGCACGGCCACCTGGTTGGTGAGCTGCGCGAGCAGCCGCACGGTGCGGGCCATCATCTCGTTGAAGTCCCCATTGGCGTCCAGCAGCGTCTGCACCGCGCGCTTCTCCGCGGCGGACAGCGGCTTCACCTCGGAGATCTGGTCCACGAAGATCCGGTAGCCCTTGTCCGTGGGGATGCGCCCGGAGGAGGTGTGCGGGGCCACGATGAGCCCCTCCTCCTCGAGGGCGGCCATGTCATTGCGGACGGTGGCCGAAGACACGCCCAACTGGTGGCGGTCCACCAGGGCCTTGGAGCCGACGGGCTCGCGGGAGGACACGTAGTCCTCCACGATGGCCTGCAGCACCTGCATGCGGCGCGGCTGTTCGCTCATCGGTTCCTCCTGCCTGTCATCCGGGTTAGCACTCGACGCTTTGAAGTGCCAAGTCTAGACCGTGTGTCCAATCGGCGTACCACTCGTGCCCCTCGTCCCGGAGCCCGTTCCCCTCGTGCCGGAGGACGCCCGGCGGTTGCCTCCCCTGACCTCCTCCTCTTTGACTTCTCCTGTCGGCCCTCTGCCGGCCGCGAGCCGCACGCACCGCGCGAGCCGCTCCCCGGGAACGCGCGGTCCTCTTGCTAGCGTCGGTGCCTGTGGAATGGAACAGCTGGGGCCCGGGCACCCTCGACGGCGGCTTCCGCCCGACCGCCCGCTCCGTAGAGCAGGTCCCCGCGAACCAGGGCGCCGTCCTGGAGGACACGGAGACCGGCTTCACCGGTGCCGTCCTGCGGGTCGAGAAGTCCGGCGGCGTGCACCTGGTCGTCCTGGAGGACCGACGGGGACGCGCGAAGTCCTTCCCCCTGGGTTATGGCTTCCTCGTGGACGGTGAGCCCGTCGAGGTGGTGGCCCCCGCACCGGGTGGCGCCTCCGGCGCCTCCCCCGCGAAGCCGGCCCGGACGGCGTCGGGCTCCCTGCGCGTGGACCACGCCCGCACGGCGCGGGCGTCCCGCATCTGGGTCGAAGGGCTTCTTGACGCCGAACTCGTGGAGAAGGTCTGGGGCGAGGACCTCCGGCTGGAGGGCATCGTCGTGGAGCCGCTGCACGGCGTGGACGACCTGGCCGGCGCGATCACGGAGTTCTCGCCCGGCCCGCAGCGCCGGCTGGGCATCCTCGTGGACCACCTCGTGACCGGGTCCAAGGAGGAGAGGATCGCCACCGAGGCCCTGAAGGTGCCGGGGGCCCGCGGCAACGTACTGATCGTCGGCCACCCCTACGTAGACGTCTGGCAGGTCATCAAGCCCGCCGTCCTGGGCATCGGCGCGTGGCCGGTGGTGCCCCGGGGCCAGGACTGGAAGACGGGCATCCTCGCCGGCCTCGGCTGGCCGCACCGGACCAAGGAGGACATCGGCCTGGGCTGGAAGAGGCTGTTGTCCCAGGTGCGGACCTATGCCGATCTGGAGCCGACCCTGCTGGGGCGGGTGGAAGAGGTCATCGATTTCCTGACCGCCGTCGAGCACTGACCGCACACCGACCTGCAGGGAACTCCCGGAACCCGGCGGTACACTGGCGACCGAACGCCACCCATCACCTCCGAACGGAAAGGCCCAGGACGTGTCCCAGCAGCAGCCCGGCAGTCCGCACCGCCCGCGCCCCGGCGCCGCCCCCCGGCGCGACCAGCAGCTGCAGGGTTCACCCGACCACGCCGAGCCGCTGACGCCGGCCGAGGACCGTCAGTGGGCCACCCTCGCCCACTTCGGCGGCTTCCTCGGGTGCATCCCCTCCCTGGTGATCTATCTGGTCTTCCGCCACCGCGGGCCGTTCTCGGCCCAGGAGGCCAAGGAGGCGCTGAACTTCACGCTGCCGCCCACGGTGCTGGCCATCGTGGCGAACCTGCTGGCCCTCATCCCGATCGTCGGCGGTATCTTCGGGATCGTCGCCATGCTCCTGTGGCTGTTCATGACCGTCTCCGGCGTGGCGGCAGGCATCCAGTGCAACAAGGGCCGACCCTACCGCTACCCGCTGAACCTGCGCCTGATCCAGTAGGCGGACACGTCAGAACCCGGCGAGTCGCCGGACGATCGCGTCGTCCAGCAGCCGTCCCTGCAGGGTGGGCACCACCCGGCCGGCCAGCGCCGCCCGTCCGTCCAGCAGCCCTTCACCGATCATGGCGGCGATCTCCTGGCGCGCCCGGGCACCGCCGTCGGGCGCTTCCTCCAGGGCGGCCGTCGGCAGTCCGTCCGAGAGCCGGACGCCCAGCATGACGCGCTCCAGGAACCGCGCCTCGGCATCGGGTTCCTCCCGGCCGACGGACGGGGAGATCCCGGTGGCCAGTCGTTGCGCGTAGGCCGCCGGATGCTTGGCGTTCCAGAATCGGACGCCGGCCAGGTGTGAGTGGGCGCCGGGGCCGGCACCCCACCAGTCCTGGTCCCGCCAGTAGGCCACATTGTGCCGGGCCCGGTGGATGCCGCGGTCCTCGGGGTCGTGCGCCCAGTTCGAGATCTCGTACCAGCGGTAGCCCGCCTCCGCGAAGAGCCGCTCGGCCAGCAGGTACTTGTCCGCCTGGTCGTCCGGATCCACGTCCGGCACGGTCCCGCGCTTCACGGAGGCCCCGAACTTGGTCCCCTCCTCCACGATGAGCGAATAGGCCGAGATGTGATCCGGGGCCAGGGCCAGTGCGGCCTCGACGGTGGTGCGCCAATCCTCCAGGGACTCCCCCGGTGTGCCGTAGATCAGGTCCAGGGACACCTCCAGGCCGGCCTCGCGGGCCCAGCCGACGGCGGCCGGGACGTTCTCCTGCCGGTGCGTGCGGTCCAGCGTGGCCAGCACGTGCGGGACGGCGGACTGCATGCCGAAGGAGACCCGGGTGAACCCACCGGCGGCCATCTCCCGCAGTGACCCGAGGGACACCGAGTCGGGGTTGGCCTCCGAGGTGATCTCCGCGCCGGGCGTGATCCCAAAGACGTCGCGGGCCCGGCCGAGGATGCGGACCAGGTCGGCGGCAGGCAGCAGGGTGGGTGTGCCGCCGCCGAAGAAGACGGTGTCCAGCGTGCGCGGGGGGATCGTCGAACCGTCCAGCGCCTGCGCCGCGAAGTCCAGCTCACCGGCCACGGTGTCCGCGTAGGACGTCCGGGACGCGCCGGGACCGAGATCCTCGGCGGTATAGGTGTTGAAGTCGCAGTAGCCGCACCGCACCGAACAGAACGGGACGTGCACGTAGAGGCTGAAGGTGCGCGGCTCGCCGGCCTCGGCCGCCGCACGCACCCGGTTCCCCACCGCTGCGGGGAACCGGCCGTCGTCGGGCGCGGGGTCGCCGAGGGGAAGGATCGAAGGCAAGGTGTGTTCGTCCCCGCCCTACTTCTTGGCGCCGGTCTCGGAGCCAGCGCCGTCCGAGGACAGCGCCGCGATGAAGGCCTCCTGGGGGACCTCCACGCGGCCGACCATCTTCATGCGCTTCTTGCCCTCCTTCTGCTTCTCCAGCAGCTTGCGCTTACGGGAGATGTCACCGCCGTAGCACTTGGAGAGCACATCCTTGCGGATCGCGCGGATGTTCTCTCGGGCGATGATGCGCGAGCCGATGGCAGCCTGGATCGGCACCTCGTACTGCTGGCGCGGGATCAGCTCCTTGAGCTTGCCGGTCATCATCACGCCATAGGCATAGGCGTTGTCCTTGTGAGTGATGGAGCTGAACGCGTCCACGGTCTCGCCCTGGAGCAGGATGTCCACCTTGACCAGGTCGGCGGTCTGCTCGCCGTCGGCCTTCCAGTCCAGGGAGGCATAGCCCTTGGTGCGGGACTTGAGCAGGTCGAAGAAGTCGAAGACGATCTCCGCCAGCGGGATCCAGTACCGGATCTCCACGCGCTCCTCGGAGAGGTAGTCCATGCCCTTCATCTGGCCGCGCTTACCCTGGCAGAGCTCCATGACGGAACCGATGAACTCGCTGGGGACGATGATCGTCGCCGAGGCCATGGGCTCGGCGACCTCGTTGATCTTGCCCTCGGGGAACTCGGACGGGTTCGTCACCGTGACCACCGTCTTGTCCTCCTTCGTGACCTCGTAGACCACGTTCGGCGCCGTGGAGATCAGATCCAGGTTGAACTCGCGCTCCAAGCGCTCACGGATGATCTCCAGGTGCAGCAGGCCGAGGAAGCCCACGCGGAAACCGAAGCCGAGGGCCACGGACGTCTCGGGCTCATACACCAGGGCGGCGTCGTTGAGCTTGAGCTTGTCCAGGGCGTCACGCAGCACGGGATAGTCGGAACCGTCGATCGGGTACAGCCCGGAGAACACCATCGGCTTGGGATCCTCATAGCCGCCGATCTGCTCCTGCGCGGGATTGCCCGCACCGGTCACCGTGTCACCGACCTTGGACTGGCGGACGTCCTTGACCCCGGTGATGAGGTAGCCCACCTCGCCGACGGAGAGCCCCTTCGAGGGCTTGGGCTCCGGGGAGGACACCCCGATCTCGAGGAGCTCGTGGGTGGCCCCCGTGGACATCATCCTGATCTTCTCGCGCGGGGACAGCTTGCCGTCCACCACGCGGACATAGGTGACCACGCCCCGGTAGGTGTCATACACGGAATCGAAGATCATGGCCCGGGCCGGGGCGTCCGGCTGGCCCGCGGGAGCGGGGATCACCTCCACCACACGATCGAGCAGTTCCTCGACCCCGACGCCGGTCTTGCCGGAGACCCGGAGGATGTCCTCCGGCTCGCAACCAATGAGTCCCGCGATCTCCGCGGCATACCGGTCCGGGTCGGCGGAGGGCAGGTCGATCTTGTTCAGCACGGGGATGATGGCCAGGTCGTTCTCCATGGCCAGGTAGAGGTTGGCCAGGGTCTGCGCCTCGATGCCCTGGGCCGCGTCCACCAGCAGGATGGCCCCCTCACAGGCCGCGAGGGACCGGGACACCTCGTAGGTGAAGTCCACGTGGCCCGGCGTATCGATCATGTTGAGCGCGAAGTCGGTGCCGTTGAGGCTCCAGGGCATGCGCACGGCCTGCGACTTGATGGTGATGCCACGTTCGCGCTCGATGTCCATGCGATCCAGGTACTGGGCCTTCATGTCCCGCGGCTGGACCACGCCGGTGGACTGCAGCATGCGGTCCGCCAGGGTCGACTTACCGTGGTCGATGTGCGCGATGATGCAGAAATTTCTGATGACCGCGGGATCGGTGGCGGCGGGCGCGGGGGCGTTGCTCGCCATGGGCGACACGGGCATCTTCCTTCGACTCTGACAACAGGGGTTGGCCAACCCCTGGAACCAGCGGGAGGCTGATCCACCATTCTTCCACGTTTCCGCGGACACGGCGGCCCGGCAGCACCGGTTGGTAGCTTGTGGACATGGCTTTGAACGTCGACCGGCTCCTGAGCATCGGCCGCGGGGTGGCACGCCTCGCCCGGCGGGTGCAGCGGCCGCCCGCATCGCGCCACCGCGGTGGCGGACGGGGCAGCAGCGGACCGGGCGCCGTCACGGACTATCCCGGTGATTTCCACGGCCGGGCGCAGGTGGCCTACTCCCACCACCTGCTCGCCGCGCAGCTGACGAGCAGGGACCGCACCAACGTCGCCTCCCGGGAGCTCCGCCACCGCAACGAGTGGTCGTGATAGACTCACCAGCTGTGTGTCCGCGCAGGTCGACGGGCACTCCCGGAACGGCTCAACAGGTATCCCCACGCCGCTCAGTCGCCGGATTCGGGATTACCCCTCACCGACCACGTCAGAAGACAACAGAAAGACCTTTCCTTGGCAAACATCAAGTCCCAGAAGAAGCGCATTCTCACCAACGAGAAGGCCCGCCTGCGTAACAACGCGGTGAAGTCGGAGCTGCGCACCGCCATCCGCGCCGTGGACAAGGCCGTCGCCGCGGGCGACCAGGCCGCCACCACCTCCGCCGTCGCCCTGGCCAGCAAGAAGCTGGACAAGGCTGCGAGCAAGGGTGTCATCCACCAAAACCAGGCTGCCAACCGCAAGTCCGGCATCGCCAAGCGCGTGAACAAGATCGAGGCCTGAGCCTCTCAGATCTGGCCCGGCCCCTGAGGGGTTGAGGCAGCGAAGCCCCCGTCCTGATGGACGGGGGCTTCGTGGTTAAGCACTACCGTCGCGCGGTCAGGGCTATCCGGGTGACGGCCCGTTCGACCGCATAGTCAGCGTCCTTGGACAGGCCCTTGGCCTCGGCGTCCGCCTGGGCCACCCACTCGATGGCTGCCGCAATCGTGGCGGGGTTCCAGAACCGGACGGTCTCGGCCACGCGTTTGGCCTGCCACGGGGCCATGCCCAGCACACCGGCGATCTGGCCCTGGCCCACGCGGGCATCCACGATCCGGGCGATCTGGCGCGTCTTCATGGCGAGGGCGCCGGTGATGGCCGGCGCGGACACCCCGGTTGCCAGGGCATGCCGCAACAGGGCGGTGGCCTGCCCGGCCCGCCCCTCGATGGCGGCATCGGCCACCCGGAAGGCCGTGGCCTCCACCCGGCCGCCGTAGTAGCGGTCCACGATCTGGCTCGTGACGGTGCCCTCCGTGTCCTCGGCCAGTTGCTGGCAGGCGGCCGCCAGGTCCGTGAGCGAGCCACCGGCGGCATCGAGCAGGGAACGGACCCCCTCCGGATCGATCGAGCGGCGCCGGGACCGGAACTCGCCGTGGACGAAATCGGACTTCTCGGCGTCGGACTTGATCGGTTGGCAGTCCACGAGCACACCGGCGGCGGTGGCAGCATCCAGCAGCTTCTTTCCGCGGTTGCCTCCGGTGTGCCGCAGGATCAGCGTGACGTCCTCGGCTGGATGTCCGACGTAGTCGAGGCAGTCCGTCAAGAACGCCTCGTTCATGTCCTGGAGCCCCTCCACGTGCAGGATCTTGGCTTCACCGAACAGGGAGGGACTGGCGAGGACGGAGAGCTGGCCGCCCTCGTAGTCGGCCGCGTCCACGCGGTGGACCTCGAGGCCCGGGTCCTGTTCCCGGAGGGCGGTGCGGACCCGGTCGATCACCCGGGCGGCGATGAAGTCCTCGGGTCCCTTCAGCAGCATCATCGGGGCCGGACTCACGGTGCGCCAGTCTGCTCCGGAACTCGTGGATCGTCGGCTTCGACTCGGTGCGGGCATGGTTTCCATCCTATCCGTCCCCGCCCGCCGACCGGGTGCCGGCGGCCTCGGGTGCCCTCGCGCCGGTGAGGGTGGGCACCAGCGCCCCGTCCCGCAGGGACACCACCGTGGTCCCGTGGAGGTCGGTGCGGATCACCGGCCCGTGCCGCTCCAGCTCCCCGATCACGGAGGGGTGCGGGTGGCCATAGCCGTTGTCCCGGCCCACCTGGACCACGGACAGTGCCGGGCCCACGGCCCGCACCACGTCCAGGCCCCCGTTGCGGGCACCGTGGTGGGCCACCTTGAGCACGTCCACGGAGTCCGGCAGCACGTCCCGGCCCAGCAGCGCCCGGCTGGCCTCCTCCTCCATGTCCCCCGTCAACAGCACGGTGTAGTCACCCTCGGGGGTGTGCACGGTGGCGGTCATCTGCAATGAGGCGTCGTTCTCGTTGGCCGCGCCGGGGTCCGCCTCCAGCACGGCCCAGTCCACCCCGTATCCCGACGCCGGCCAGTCCCCGGCCCTGCCCGTCTCCCCGGGAACCGGCTGCCGGGCACCGTCGGGGATGCCGGGACCGGGCGACGACTCCATCGTCGAGTACAGGACCTCGGTGGGGCTGCAGCATCCGATGATGTCCGCCGCGGCCCCGGCATGGTCCTCGTGCAGATGGGACAGCACCAAGAGGTCCACCCGTTCCACCCCGATCCCGTCCAGGCAGCCGGTTGCCGCGGTTGGTTCCGGGCCCGTATCCACCACCATGGCGGCCCGCTCTCCCGTCCGCAGGACGAGCATGTCCCCCTGGCCGACATCGCAGGCGGCCAGCGACCAGTCGGCCGGCAGGGATCCGGAGGGTGGCGCGATGACCAGGCCGAGCTGGCTGCCGGCGGCCGCGCAGACCGTGGTCCACGCCGCGGCGAGGGACCAGCGGAGGTGGCCGGCCGGTGCCGGACGTGGCCTGCCGTTCGGGCCGAGGCGCCGGACCCGAGCCGGACGACTGCGCTCCCAACGCATCAGCAGCCACAAGAGGGCGAGGGCGGCGGCCACGTGCATCAGCACCAGGCCGGCGCCCAGAGGCCCCTCCGGCCACGCATGGAGGGCGCCCGGCCAGCCGGAGACCTCGGAGGCGATCCAGCCGATCCCCGCGGCCGGCCAACCCACCACCCAGAAGACCGCGCCCGCGAGTCCGGGCCAGGGCACCGCCAGGACGGCGACGAAGGTCCCGGGCACGGTGACGAAGGGGACGAGGGGCGCCGCCAGCAGGTTGGCCGGCACCGAGTACGCACTGAACTCGCCGGTCATCCCGACGAGGATGGGCTGGCACGCGACCTGTGCGGTGACGGTCACGGCGAGGGCGGCGCCGAGGATGCCGGCCACAGGACCCGGCAGCGCGCGGCGCAGGACGGCGGTGAGCCATTGCTCGACGGGCCGGGCCGCCAACACGATGCCGGCCGTGGCTGCCAGGGAGAGCTGGAAGGCCGGTTCCCCGGCGAGCCCCGGTTGCCAGCACAGCAGCACGCTGGCCGCCAGGCACAACAGGGGCAGCGCCTGGCGGCCCCGGCCGAAGAACACGGCCCATGCGCCGAGGGCTCCCATCACGGCCGCCCGGATCACCGAGGGCTCGGGACCCACGACGATCACGAAGACGAACAGCACCCCGAGGACCGCGCCGAGCACGACCGGTCGGCGGATCCGTACCGACCTCAACGCCATGGTGACGGCTCCGGCGATCAGCGTGCAGTTCGCCCCGCTGACGGCCGAAAGGTGACTGAGCCCGGACGTCTTCATGGACTCGTCCAGCTCGGGTTCCTGCGCGGACCGGTCGCCCAGGATCAGCCCGGGCAGCAGCTGGGGCGCCGTGCCGACGGTCCCCGCGGCCGCCTGGTGCACAGCCACGCGGACGATGTCCCGTCCCGTGGGCGCTCCGTTCGTCCCGGGCGCCCCGGCACTACTGGAGCAGGACCCGGTCTGCGGTGCGGTGGAGGCCCGGGCGAACACCGTGGCCCCCTCGGCCTCCGGTGCGGCGGTGAAGCAGACCGCCGTGCCAGCTGACAGCCTGTCCCAGTCCTGACCGCCGGACACCACCACCTCGGCCCCACCCGGAAGCTCACGGGACGGATGCCCGAACGCCTGCACGGTCACCGTGAGATGCCAGCTGTCACCGAACGTACCGGTACGCAGGACGGCCGGCCCGGCGGCCTCACCCGACAGCCGCAACGGCCGCTCGGCGGCCACCGCATCCTCCCAGCCCGAGCCCCAGACCGGTGCGCGATCACCCACTGCCTGGACGGCGGCGACGGCCGCGACCCAGAGGGCGATGGCGGCCAGGGCCGTGATGGCGGTGGTGCGGCCGCGCCGACGCGCCTGGCCCTGGCTCTGGGCCTGGCTCTGGCCCTGGTCGGGGCCCCGACCAGCGGAGGCCCACATCATCAGGCCGGTCGCGCCCAGAGCCAGGACTGCCAGCACCCACGGCACCAGGAGTGCGGCGTCGTAGGGAATCAGCGGTATCGCCAGACAGACCGCGAGGGTCAGTACCACTGCGGGGACCAGCCGGAGGTCGACGGCGGCCGGAACCCTGCCCCGCGCCTGCATTGTCACCAGGTGACCAGGCCGTCGAGGCGCTCCATCATGGCCGGCCCGATTCCCGACACGGCGTCCAGGTCCTCCAAGGAGCCGAATGGACCCACCTGCTCCCGGTGCTCGGCGATGCGTCCGGCCAGGGCCGGGCCGATGCCGGGCAGCTGCTCCAGGGCCGTGATATCCGCCGTGTTCAGGTTGACGGCTCCCGCCGCCTCCGGACCGACGCCTGTATCCGCCCCCTCTCCAGAGAGAGCAGCGCCAGCCCCGGCCACCCCTGTCGCGCCCCCGGCCAGACCGTCCGGACCGGGCACGAGGATCTGACTGCCGTCCTCGGCGGGGGCGGCCAGGTTCAGCAGGTCCAGCGCGGCCTCCCCGGTGGGGCCCCCGGCGGCCTGCAGGGCATCGTCGACGCGGGCGCCGGCCGGCAGGGCCACGAGGCCGGGTTCCCGGACCTCCCCGGCCACATGGACGGTGACGGATTCTTCGCCTCCGGTCGGGCCGGCGTCGGCCACGGAGGATGAGGCACCATCCCCGGCCCCCGGGCCCGGGGGCGCCGGCGGGCCCGGTCCGGCACCATCCACCGCCGGACCGGGACGAGCGGGGTCGGCTGAGCTCGGCGGGGCATCCTCCACGGAGGCGGCCACGGGAGCACCCGGGCCACCCGGGCCAGCCGGTGAGGTCAGCCAGCCCACCGCCCACCACGTTGCCGCGACGACCGCCAGGAGCAGTACCGCCGATCGGACGACGCGGGTCCGCCACAGTGGCGCCGGCGGCGGTGCTTCCTCCCAGTCGACCTCGTCCGGATCCCTGAGCGCGTGATTGTGGCCTCCCATGGGTTCCACCCTGGCCGCCGTCGGGCTGGATCGGTAGGGGCAGTGCCAGCCGCTGGGGACGGCTCGCGGCTAGTGGGGGCGCTGTGCAGGAGCCATCGGGTTCAGGGTGACGCCCAGGGCACCCAGGCCCAAGTGGGCGGCCAGCACGGCCGGCAGACGGATAACCGGCACCGGCATGACGGAGAGGCTCTGCAACCGTCCGGCGAGCTCGTGGGCGGCGGGCTCGTTGCCGAACCCGTGGACGGCGATCCGTTCGCCCCGGCCCTCTGACCCGGACACGAACTCCTGCGTCAGCTCCACGAGCCGCTCGGTGGCCCGGGCGGAGGTCCTCGGGCGGTCCACGAGGGAGACGATCCCGTTGTCCAGGGTCAGCACCGGCTTGACGTGGAGCAGCGTTCCCAGCAGCCCGGCCAGGGTCCCGATGCGTCCGCCGCGCCGCAGTTGGTCCAGGTTGGGCACGGTGAAGAAGACCCCCGCCTCCTGGGTCGCCTCGTCCACGTACGCCAGCAGTTGCTCCGGCGCCATCCCGAAGCCGGCTGAGATCACCGCGTCCAGCACCAGGGTCCCGAGCGCGAACCCGCTGATGTGGGAATCCACCACCGTCACGGGGATCAACGCGTCGCGCGGGGCGGCCTCCACGGTGCCTGACAGCTGGCCCGAGATGTGGATCGAGATGATCCGCTCGAAGCCGGACTCCGCCAATTCCTGGTACACCGCGCTGAAGGAGCCGGGCGAGGGACGGGAGGTCTTGACGGCGGTCCCCGCTGCCAGTGCCAACGGCAGTTCACGCATCAGCTCCGCCGTGCCCTCGGCGTGGATCTGCTCGCCCAGCATGACGGGCATGGGCACCTGACGGAGTCCCTTGGCCAAGGGGTGCGCCAGCAGTTCCGCGGGGATGGAGGCCGACGAGTCGGTGACGATCGCGGTGCGGCCCTTGCGGGAGGGCGGCAGACCGAAGCGGACCCAGCCCGACTGCGCGCTGCGCACCTGCCGGATGTGCGCGAGCATGGCGCTCTGCCACTCCGCCAGATCGGCCATGCCCGTTCCTTCCCGCTAGGTCACTGGGTGCTCGGTCCGTGTTCCGTCCGTGTTCCGTCCGTGTTCCGACGGCGGTCTTCAGACGACGATGTTGACGAGCTTCGGTTCGCGCACGATCACCTTGCGGATCTCGGCACCGTCCAGGGATCGTTGCACGGCTTCAGAGGCCAACGCCAGCCGCTCGAGGTCCGCGGCCGAGATGTCGATCGGGACCTCGAGGCGGTCCCGGACCTTGCCCTTGACCTGGACTACGGCGGTGGCGGTGTCCTGCACCAGCAGCGCCTCGTCCACGGCAGGCCAGCCCGCCCGCGCCACCGAGGGCTCGTGGCCGAGTTTGGCCCACATGTCCTCGGCGGTGTACGGGGCGAACAGGCTCAGCAGGATGGCCACGGCCTCCACGGCCTCGCGGACGGCGGGATCGCCGGCCCCACCGGCTCCACCATCGATGGTCTTGCGGATGCCGTTGACGAGCTCCATGGTGCGCGCCACGACCACGTTGAACTTGTGGTCGTCCAGCAGCCGGGCCGCGTCCGCCACCGTGCGGTGGGTGAGCTGGCGCAGGGACGCCGAGCCGCCGTCGGGATCTGTTCCCGGAGCCGCACCGGAGGCCTCCACGTCCTGGGCCAGGCGCCACGCGCGGGCCAGGAACTTGGCCGAGCCACCGGGTGAGACATCCGCCCAGTCCACGTCGTCCTCCGGCGGGGAGGCGAAGATCATGGTCAGGCGGACGGCGTCCACACCGAAGGTGTCCAGCTGCTCGCCGAGGTCCACGCCGTTGCCGAGGGACTTGGACATCGCCTTGCCGCCGTTGAGCACCTGCCCCTGGTTGAGCAGCGCCTTGAAGGGCTCGGTGAAGGAGACCAGGTCCATGTCATACAGCGCCTTGGTGAAGAAGCGCGAGTACAGCAGGTGGAGGATGGCGTGCTCCACGCCGCCCACGTACTGCTCGACGGGCAGCCACCGGTCCACGGCGGCACGGTCGAACACCTGGTCGTCATCGTTCGGGGAGGCGAAGCGCATGTAGTACCAGGACGAGTCCACGAAGGTGTCCATGGTGTCGGTGTCCCGCAGGGCCGGAGCACCGCAGCCGGGGCAGGCGGTGTTGACCCAGGACTCGATACCGGCGAGCGGCGACTTGCCCTTCGGGGCGAGCTGCTCACCGGCCACGTCCTGCGGCAGCAGGACCGGCAACTGGTCCTCGGGGACCGGAACCTCGCCGCAGTCGGCGCAGTGCACGATGGGGATGGGCGCACCCCAGAAGCGCTGGCGGGACAGCAGCCAGTCACGCAGCCGGTAGTTGACGGTGCCCCGGCCGGTGCCGCGCTCGTCCAGGATCTCGATCGCCCGCGAGATGGCCTCGGCCTTGGCCAGGCCGTCCAGCTCACCGGAATTGACCAGCGTGCCGTCCCCGGTGGTGGCCGTCCCGGTCACCGCCGGATCCTCCTCACCGGTGTCCAGGACGCGGCGGACGTCCAGGCCCATGGCGCGGGCGAAGTCGAGGTCACGCTGGTCGTGCGCCGGGACGGCCATGATCGCGCCGGTGCCGTAGTCGGCCAGCACATAGTCCGAAGCCCACATCGGCAGCTTCTCGCCGGTGAGCGGGTTGAGGGCGTGGCGGCCCAGGAAGACGCCGGTCTTGGAGCGGTCGGTGGCCTGGCGTTCGATCTCGGAGACGTTCTTGAGCCCCTCGCGGTAAGTCTCGAGCGCCGCACGGTGCTCCTCGTCCACGAGTTCGAGGGCCAGGTCCGCGTCCGCGGCGACCACCATGAAGGTGGCGCCGAACAGGGTGTCCGGGCGGGTGGTGAAGACGGTGATGTCCCGGCCCGGCCGGCCGTTGTGACCCGCGGTGGCGGCGGTGGGCTCCACGCGGAAGTCCACATGGGCCCCCTCGGAGCGTCCGATCCAGTTCCGCTGCATGGCGAGCACGCGTTCGGGCCAGTGGCCCTCGAGCTGCTGCATGTCCTCCAGGAGGCGGTCCGCGTACTCGGTGATGCGGAAGTACCACTGGTTCAGGGACTTCTTCGTGACCGCGGTGCCGCAGCGTTCACACGCGCCGTTGACCACCTGCTCGTTGGCCAGCACGGTCTGGTCCTTGGGGCACCAGTTGACCGGCGAGTCCTTGCGGTAGGCCAGGCCCTTGGCGTGGAACTGCTGGAACAGCCACTGGGTCCACCGGTAGTACTCCGGGTCCGAGGTGTGCAGTTCGCGGGACCAGTCCGCGGAGATCCCATACCTCTGGAAGGAGGCCTTCTGCGTGTCGATGTTCTTGTAGGTCCACTCGGCCGGGTGCGCGTTGCGCTTGATCGCGGCGTTCTCGGCCGGCAGTCCGAAGGAGTCCCAGCCGATGGGATGCAGGACGTCGTAGCCCTGCTGCATCCAGTACCGGGCCACCACGTCACCCATGGCGAAGGCCTCGGCATGGCCCATGTGCAGGTCTCCCGAGGGGTACGGGAACATGTCCAGCACGTAGCGGCGCTCCCGGGAGCCGTCATCCAGCGGCGCGAAGGTGCGGTGCTGCTCCCAGTAGCCGCCCCAGCGCTCCTCGAGCGCCGCGAACGAGTACTCCTCGGTCTCGTCCTGCTGGGGAGTACCTTGCGCTGGCTGGCTCACGGAGGTCCTGTCCTTAAGTGTGATGGCTGGAGAACGACGCCGGCCCGGTGCCCCGGGCGGTCGACGCGCCTAGCCATCCTACTCCGGCGGGCTGTCCGGCTCTGAATCCGGGGCTGCCGCCGACCGGCGTCGATCAGCCCTGCTCTGCCCATCCGAGGGACCGCTGGACGGCCTTGTCCCACTGGCCCAGGAGCCGACCCCGTTCCGCGGAGGACAGGGCCGGCTCCCACCGCCGGTCCTCCCGCCACAGCCCGGCCACCTCGTCGAGGTCCCGCCACAGCCCGGAGGCCAGGCCGGCCGCGTGGGCGGCGCCGACCGCGGTGGTCTCCACGAGTTCCGGACGCACCACGGGCAGGCCGAGGATGTCCGCCTGGAACTGCATCAGGTGGTCGTTGACGGTCATGCCGCCGTCCACCCTCAGCTCCTCGGGCCGGTGGCCGGCGTCCGCCACCACGGCCTCCAGCACATCCCGTGACTGATAGGCGGTGGCCTCCAGGGCCGCCCGGGCCAGGTGACCGGCCGTCGCGAATCCGGTCAGTCCGGCGATGAGCCCACGGGCATCCGGCCGCCAGTACGGCGCGTACAGCCCGGAGAAGGCCGGCACGAAGAACACCCCGCCGTTGTCCTCGACCGAGGCGGCGAGGGCTTCCACCTCGGCCGAGCTCCGGATGATCCCGAGATTGTCCCGCAGCCACTGGACCAGCGATCCGGCGACCGCCACCGAGCCCTCCAGGGCATAGTAGGCGGGCCCGTCCTCCAGCTGGTACGCGACCGTGGTGACGAGGCCGTGGTCCGAGATCTCCGGCGTCGTGCCGATGTTCTGGAGGAGGAAGCAACCGGTGCCGTAGGTGTTCTTCACGTCCCCCCGGTTGAAGGCCGCCTGGCCGAAGGTCGCGGCCTGCTGGTCGCCGAGGATGCCGCACACCGAGAGGCCGCTGAGGGGTTCGGCACCGGTGATGGTCCCGAACTCCCCCACGGAGGGATGAATCCGCGGCAGCATGCCGGCCGCCAGATCGGGGTCGATGCCAAACAGTCCGGTCAGGCCGTCGTCCCAGTCCAGGGTCTCCAGGTCCATCAGCAGTGTCCGCGAGGCGTTGGTGACGTCCGTGGCATGGACGCCGCCGTCCGTACCACCGGTGAGGTTCCACAGCAGCCAGCTGTCCATGGTGCCGGCCCGCAGTCGGCCGCTCCGCGCGAGCTCTCCGGCCTCGGCCACGTTCTCCAGGATCCAGCTGATCTTGCCGGCCGAGAAGTACGAGGCCAGGGGCAGCCCGGTCCGGGCGCGCACGGCGTCCTCATGCCCATCTGCCCTGAGCCGGTCCATCAGCGCATCGGCCCGGGTGTCCTGCCAGACGAGCGCCCGGTGGACCGGTCGCCCCGTCACCGCGTCCCACAGGACCGTCGTCTCACGCTGGTTCGTGATCCCGACGGCGGCCACGTCCGCGGTGCGCAGCCGGGCCCGGGTCAGGGCGAGGCCGGTGAGTTCGCGCGTGTTCTCCCAGATCTCGACCGGATCGTGCTCGACCCACCCGGGGTGCGGAAAGTACTGGCGATGTTCGCGCTGGGCGCTGGCCAGGACGGACCCGTCCTCGGCCATGACCACCACCCGGGTCGAGGTGGTGCCCTGGTCGATGCTGATGACGGCACGCCGCGAGGCCATGGCCGTGGAGACGTCGCTGCTGGCTGGCTGCATGTCGGAAGCCTATCCACCCCCGGCCGTCCGGTCCCGGCGCAACGGCGGAGCAGCGCGGACGGCGCCGGCGAAA
>NZ_JALDXU010000037.1:0-28954 GCF_032154715.1 Citricoccus sp.
ACCCAGCACCCCACCCTGCGCGTCGGCATCGCCGGAGGCGGGGCGATCTTCCGCAACCACCTGGAGGCCTACCGCGCCCTGCAGGACGTCGAGGTGGTGGCCGTGTGTGACATCGACGCCGAGCGGGCCGGTGCGGTCGCCGCAGCCCACGGGGTCGGTCACGCCTTCGGCTCCGTCACGGACCTGCTGTCCTGGCGCGGCGCCGACGGACGCGGGATCGATCTGATCTCGGTGTGCACCCCACACCCCACCCACGAGGCCGTCGTCACGGAGGCCGCCGCTGCCGGCGTGCACGTGCTGTGCGAGAAGCCCATCGCGATCGACCTCGCGGCCGCCGAGCGGATGGTGACCGCCTGCCGCACGGCCTCCGTGACCTTCGGCGTGCTGTTCCAGCGCCGGTTCTGGCCCGCCGCCCAGCGCATCCGGGCCGCGATCGACGACGGGACGCTGGGTGCCCCGATCCTCGGTCACTGTTCCGTGCTGCTGCACCGTGAACCCGAGTACTACTCCGCCACAGACTGGAGGGGCACCTGGGCCTCGGATGGCGGTGGGGTGCTGATGACCCAGGGGATCCACTACATCGACCTGCTCCAGTGGTTCATGGGCGAGGTGGTCGAGGTGCACGGGCACGTCGGCACCTTCGTGCACGGCGACCACATCGAGGTTGAGGACTCGGCCGTGGCCACCTTGCGGTTCGCCTCCGGGGCCATCGCCACCCTGCAGGCCTCCACCGCCGTCACCCCGTCACTCGGCGTCCAGGTCCGTGTCACCGGTTCCACGGGCGCCACCGCACAGGTCACCGAATTCCCGGAGGGCTCCGACGGCCGGGTGGACATCTGGGCGGCCGGGAACAGCGTCGGCGCCCAGGAGACCTGGCCGTCCTCGCTCCATCCCAACGTGGACCTGGCCACCATCAACGGTGCCCTGATTCCGTGGCACCGAGCGCAGGTGGCCGACTTCGTGGACGCCGTCCGCACCGGCGGGGCCCCCGCCGTCACGGGCGAGGAGGCCACCCGGTCCCTGCGCATCCTGCTGGCGGTGTACGAGTCCTCCCGCACCGGAAAGCCGGTGGTGTTTTGAGCAGGAGCCCGCAGGCGTCCAGAGGAGACCGCGTTCCCCTCGGGGTGGCCCCGCTGAGCGCCCTGGATCTACCCGTGATCGAATACGTCCGCGCGGCGGCGGACGCCGGTTTCACCTCGGTCGGGCTACGAGCCCATCCCGTGGCGGACTCGGACCCGCATTTCCCGTTGGATACCTCGTCGGGAGCGTTCCGAGAATTGGTGTCCACCGTGACTGCCACCGGCGTGACGGTGTTGGACCTCGAGGTCTTCAGCATCACCTCGTCGACGCGGCGGGAGGACTGGCTCACCGTCCTGGGTGCTGGCGAGAGGCTGGGGGCTCGGTACCTCAATGTCATCGGAGCGCATCCCTCCGCGGCGGAGTTCGAGCAGGTTGTCGGAACGCTGACAGCCGATGCCGGCGACCATGGACTGGTGCCGGTCCTGGAACCGGTGGCCTACCGCGCACTGAACTCGTTCGATCATGCAGTGGATATCGCGCGCGCCGTCGGTTGTGCCGTCGAACTCGACGTCCTGCATTTCCTGCGTACGGGCGCGACTGTGGAGTTGGTCTCTGACAACCGTGACCTCTTCCCGATCTTCCAGCTGTGTGATGCCCCGGCCGACATCGGCGACCATGGTGACAGCCTGGCCGCCATCGGAGCCCGGACCGACGAAGAGAACCTGGAGATTGTCGAATCCCGTTCCCTTCGGCGCCTCCCCGGAGAGGGAGATGGACCCGTTCGCGAGCTGCTGCGTCTCCTGGGCGCCTCAACGTACGTCAGTGTCGAGGTGCCAAACGTACTGATCCGGGGTGACAGGCCTGCCGCCGAGTACCTCAGGCTGCTCCATGACCAGGCGCAGGACTTCATGGCGGTTGTCACCGGCGAGTCCTGACTGTTCCTCCGAGGGACGACGGCGCCCCCTGCCGTCGGGGAAGGGGGCGCTGTCGTCGTGGTGGGTGGTGGTGGTCTCGGTCAGGGGATCAGGACGGACAGTCCCTCGTCCTTGTCCTTCAGGGCCTGCTTGCGGCGCAGGCGCATCTGACGCAGCGGGGGCAGCAGGAGTGCCGCGGCCGAGATGGCGAAGAGCACCAGGGCGATGGGGCTGGTGAGGAATCCGGCCCAGCCGTCACCGATCAGGGTGCGCCGCAGGTTGGATTCCGCGAGGGGGCCGAGGATCAGGCCGAGTACGGCGGGGCCGGCAGGGAAACCGAAACGTAGCATGAACAGCCCGATCAGTCCCATGATCAGCATGACGAAGACATCGAAGACGGAATTGCTGATGGAGTAGGTACCGACCATGCAGAACACCAGGATGATGATCCAGAGGTACTGGTTCTTCAGCTCCAGCAGTTTCACCATCGACTTCATACGGACCAGGGAGAGGCCCAGCGAGAGCACGGTGGCCACCAGAAGGATCGTTGCCAGGGTGTAGACCAGCGAGGGGTCGTTGGTGAACAGCGCCGGGCCCGGCTGGATACCCCAGATCATCATGGAGCCGATCAGGACGGCCATCACCGAGTCGCCGGGCACACCCAGTGCCATGGTGGTGGTGACGGAGCCGCCGAGAGTGGCGGTGGACGAGGTGTCGGCGGAGGTGAGTCCCTCGACGGAACCCTTGCCGAATTCGTCCTTGCGTTTGGAGAAGCGCTTGGCATTGTCCCAGGCGATGATGCCGGCGATGTCTCCGCCGACGGCCGGTACCAGGCCCACCACGGAACCGGTGCCGGCACCGATGCCCATGGGCTTGATCAGCCGGCGGAACATCGCCCGGTCCGGCATCCACTGGCCCAGCTGGCTGATGGGCTTGTCCTGGATCGCATGGCGCCGGTGGGTGACCATCTGGTTGAGGACCTCGGCCACACCGAACAGGCCGATGATCACGGGGATGAAGGGAACTCCGCCGTTGAGCTCCAGAATGCCCAGGGTGAAGCGCTGGTCACCGGTGATCGGATCACGGCCCACGGTGGCCAGCAGCAGTCCGAAGGCGCCGGCAACCAAGCCCTTGAAGATGCGGCCGGAGGAGACGCCGATCATCATCGTCAGTCCGAAGACCACGAGGGCGAACAACTCCGGTGGCCCGAACTCGCGGGCGAGGCCGGCCAGGGGGATGGCGAACAGCGAGAGCACGATGATGCCGATGATCATGCCGAACGCGGAGCCGAAGGCGGAGGCCGTCATGGCCAGGCCCGCCTTGCCCTGCTTGGCCAGGGGGTAGCCGTCGAAGGTGGTCGCGATCGAGGCCGGGGTGCCGGGGGTGTTGATGAGGATGGCCGGTACCCGATCGCCGAACTGCGCGGCCACGTAGATCGTCAGCAGCACGGCCAGGCCCTGGATGGGATCCATGGTGAGGGTGAAGCCGGAGGCCAGGGCCACGGCCATGGTGGCCGTGACGCCGGGGAACGCACCGACCAGCATGCCCACGAGCATGCCCAGGCCGATGTACAGCAGGGTGTCCCACTGCAGGACCACGCCGATGCCGTCGGTGACGGCGTTCGCCGCGATGGGCAGAGGCAGCTGAGGCAGCTGCGGAAGCTGGAGAAGGAGTTCGGGGATCACAGGGGCACCTTCAAGAGGACGATGAACAACAGGTGCAGCAGGGCACCGATGATGATCGGGAGGAAGACGAGGACCTTCCAGTTCCGGATGCCGTAGAGCAAGAGCAGCACCACGGTGACGACCATGGTGATCAGCCAGAACTGCAGGACGTTGAACAACAGCAGGTAGCCGATCAGCACGGCGAAGGTCGCGACCATCTGGCCGATCCCGGTCCAGTTCATGTCCTCGGGGATGTCTGAGGGTCGGACCCCGCGCAGGACGTTCTTGAACACCAGCAGGACGCCGAGTCCGATCAGGGCCCAGGCGAGCATGGTCGGCCAGAACCGTGGGCCGAGGGCGTCCCCGCCCCGGTCGGTGATGCCACCGACCAGGACGAGGACCGTGATCCCGAGGCCCACCGACGCGGCCACGGGAATCAATTCCCGCAGCCGGTACGGCAGGTTCTTCAGCAGGACCAGGTCCTCCGGATGGTCACCCGGACGCTCCGCGGTCCCGGCAGAAGAACCGGTCGTGGAACCAACAGGGGTGTCAGGCGAGGCCACGATTAGCCCTGCTTGGACTGCGCGAGCTCGATCCACGGGCCGTAGCGCTCTTCCTCGGCCTGGATGAACTCGGTGAACTCCCCGGCCGGAACGGAGACGGGGACCAGATTGGACTGCTCGATGACGGACTGGTAGTCCTCGTCCTCCGTGGCCGCCACGATGGCGTCCGAGAGGGTCTGGACGACGTCATCCGGGGTTCCGGCAGGAGCCATCAGACCCGTGAAGGAGGCGTTCTGCAGGTCGACGCCCTGCTCGGCTGCGGTGGGCACGTCCGGGAAGTCCTCTACCCGTTCCTCCGCCAGGACGGCCAGGTAGCGCAGCTCGCCGCCGTCCACCTGGGCCTTCTGGGATCCCATGGCGTCGATGGAGAAGTCCACGTCACCCGCCGCGGCGGCGGCGATCGAGGGGGCGGAGCCGTCATAGGGGACGTTGGTCAGCTCGATGCCGGCCATCTCCTGGAAGCCCTGGGCGGGGTTGTCCCACACGGATCCGACGCCGGGAGAAGAGTAGGTGATCTCGCCCGGAGCCGCCTTCGCGGCGTCGATCAGGTCCTGCAGGGTCTCGTAGGGGCTGTCCGCCTTGACGGCGATCGCGCCGGGGCCCTCGAGGATCTTGCCGAGGAAGGCGTAGTCGGCCGGCTTGATGTCGTAGTCCATGAACTGGAGGGTGGCCACCTCGGCGCCCAGCATGGAGAGGTTGTAGCCATCCGGCTCCTGCTCTTTGAGCCAGTTGTATCCCACGGAGCCGTTCGCGCCGGGGCGGTTCTCCACGACGACGCTGACGCCGAGCTCGTCCTCGAGCAGTGGGGCCAGGGTGCGGGCGGAGAGGTCGCCGGAGCCGCCGGCGGCCCAGGGGACGACGAGGCGGATGTCCTCGGTCGGGAACTCGTCGCCTTCGCCTCCGCCTCCGGAGTTCGAGGCGCAACCGGACAGCAGCAGTCCGGCGGCGGCCAGGGTGGCCGCGGAAGTCATCAGGGTGCGTTGTTTCATGTCCGGCTCCTTGGGGGATAACTCGGGGATCAGTCGGGATCAGACGAGTGCGGTGTTGCGATGTCGGCGTGGGCGGTGATGACGCTCACACTGATCGAGGTGGACAGAAGAATGGCATGAACCGAAAGTGATTGCCAGTTGATTGCCAAAAATTGCGGAAATGAAGAGACTGTGACATGGCTCTAGTGCCTAGTAGCCCGCGATGACAGGGATCGGCGCAAAAGTCGTGCTGGACGAATCGTGGCAAAGAGTGGAAAGATCCTGCATGTCCAGTCGGTGGCATCGGCCTCGAGTGAGGCGATGCCGACACCCTCCACCTCACGCGAAAAGTTGACAACACCATGGATGTTGAACGGGACGACGCCCCTGCGGCGAGGGTTCGCCTTGAAGACGTGGCCCGGGCGGCCGGTGTGGCCCCCTCCACGGCTTCCCGCGCGTTCACGCGGCCGGACCGGGTGAACTTCCAGACCGTGGAGAGGGTCATGGATGCGGCCGCCCGGCTGGGATACCGCCGCGAGCCGCCGCGTGCGGCGGCCGTGACCCCGCCCCCTGCCTCCCGTGCGGTGAACCTCCTGGTGCAGGACCTGGCCAACCCCTTCTTCGCTGACCTGCTCAAGGGCGCCGTCAGTCAGGCGCGCTCGGCGGGTTTTCTGGTGACCCTGGGCGATGCCGAGGAGTCCGCCACCATGGAGCGGACGCACCTGGAGCGGCTGACCGGGGATGCGAACGGGGTGGTCGCCGCGGCCCGCTGGACCTCTGATGCCGAGTTGCGGGAGATGGCACGGCGTCGGCCCCTGGTGCTGTTCAACCGGGAGGTGGCGGGCATCAGTTCGGTGGTGGCCGGGGACGCCGATTCCAGCAGGCATCTGATCGAGCACCTGCATGCCCTGGGGCACCGGAAGATCGTCTACTGCGCGGGACCGCACAATGCGTGGAGCAACGTCCTGCGCCAGAAGGCCCAGGACGAGGTGGCCCAGGCCCTGGGGATCGAGTTGATCACCACGGGGCCGTTCAAGCCGTTGATCGGCCAGGGTGCGGCCGCGGCGGCCCTGGCCTGGGCGCGGAGGCCGACTGCCATCATCGGCTACAACGACCAACTGGCCGTCGGCATCCTCCGGCACCTGATCTCCAACGGGGTGGACGTCCCGGCGGATGTCTCCGTGGTCGGCTATGACAACACCTATGGCTCCGACTTCGTGCACTCGGGGCTGACCTGTGTGGACGCGCCAGTGGAGCAGGCCGGGCGGGCGGCCGTAGACCTGTTGCTGGCCCGTATGGGGGGCGAGCGGACCGTGCACCAGCTCCGGCTGGCGTCGGGGCTGCAGGTCCGTGGCTCGACCGGTCCGGCGTCCACATCCTCCTCCTCGGCCCCCGTGCTGTCGGCGGCGCGCCGGTGATGAACTGACCATCTGGGGAACTGGCCGTCTGGGGTACCGGCCATCTGGGGTGCCGGCCTCGGGGGAACCGGACCCGCCCGATTTGGTGAATGGCCGGCATCGGGCCTAAGATCGGTTGCACCAAAGACCGCCGGTCGGCAGGTACCCGGATGTTCCCTGAACTTCTGGATGCCCGTCCGTAAAGCTCTCCCGATGGAGGCGACCTGCGCAGGTGAAACCGAGCAACGCTTGAAGGATGGCTGGACCCAGGTCCGCCGTGACGTCAACGCCACGCCCTGTGCACCTGCACGGGGCGTTTTTCGTTGTCAGGGGGTACCGGCCCCACAGCAATGGAAGGAGTGCCATGGCGACGTCTGAAAAGAACGCTGTTGTGGCGGAGCTGGCGGAACTGTTCCGCTCCTCCACCGCAGCAGTATTGACGGAGTACCGTGGTCTCACCGTGGCCGAGCTCAAGCAGCTCCGCCGTGCACTCGGTGAGAATGCGACCTACGCCGTGGTGAAGAACACGCTGACCGAGATTGCGGCCGATCAGGCCGGCGTCGATGCCTTCAAGGGCAAGATGTCCGGCCCGTCCGCTATCGCCTTCGTCTCCGGTGATCCGGTGGACGCAGCCAAGGCCATGCGCGACTTCGCCAAGAGCCACGAGGCCCTGGTCGTCAAGGGCGGCTACATGGAGGGCCAGTTCCTCGATGAGGCGGGCATGAAGAAGCTGGCGGACCTTGAGTCCCGCGAGGTTCTGCTGTCCAAGCTGGCAGGTGCCATGAAGGGCAACCTGACCAAGGCCGCCTACATGTTCCAGGCCCCCCTCTCGCAGGCAGTCCGCACCGTGGACGCCCTGCGCGCGAAGGTCGAGGAGCAGGGTGGCGCAGCTGCGCCGGCCGCCGAGTAACACCACCCCGGTCGCTCTCGCGGCCACCCCACACCATCACATCCGTGAAAACTCATCCGTGATCACACGGAAGTAAAGGAGCCCACCATGGCTAAGCTGTCCACCGAAGAGCTGCTCGAGGCCTTCTCCGACCTGTCCCTCATCGAGCTGTCCGAGTTCGTCAAGGCCTTCGAGGAGAAGTTCGAAGTGACCGCTGCCGCTCCGGTCGCCGCTGCCGGCGCCGCTCCGGCTGCCGCCGCCGCTGAGGCCGAGGAAGAGCAGACCGAGTTCGACGTGGTCCTCGAGGCCGCTGGCGACAAGAAGATCGGCGTCATCAAGGAGGTCCGCGCACTGACCTCGCTGGGTCTGAAGGAAGCCAAGGACCTCGTTGACTCCGCTCCGAAGGCCGTCCTGGAGGGCGTCAACAAGGAGACTGCCGACAAGGCCAAGGAGACCCTCGAGGGCGCCGGCGCCACCGTCACCCTCAAGTGATGACGGCGGCGTAGAGCCGCTGTTCGTCTCTTTCAGTCCGGTCCCATCCGACCCGCTCCTGCGGAGAGGATGGGGCCGTTCTGCTTTAACTCTGCTTTAGCGGTAGTCTTCCGCCCGCTCTCATCAGATTCCCAGCGACCACCCAGTTGGGCTACGTAAGGTAACGAAATCATTAAGGACGGGATGCAAGTAGAGCCCGACGCGCGGGGGCGGGAAGCAGAGCGCGGCGCGGCTCGGAATCTGAGGGAGGGCGCCGGCCCATGGTCGCGACGACGGAGCTGCCGCGGATCGAGGTAGATCAGCAGCAGGATCAGCAGGCAGTTCAGCAGGCAGTTCAGCAGGCCAGTCAACGGGTTGGTCAGCCGGGTGGTCAGCCGATAGATCAGCAGACGGCAGATCGGCCACGGCCCCGCCTGGCCCTGCTCGACGGGCTCCGCCTGGTCGCCGCCCTCGCCGTGGTGCTCTTTCACTGGACCGCCTGGCACCACGGGCACTGGGGCCGCCATGGGGAACCCGCCGCCGAGGCGTGGCCGTGGTTGAGCCAGTTCAGTGCCGTCGGGGCGCTCGGCGTCCAACTCTTCTTCATCATCTCCGGCTTCGTGATCCTGCTCTCCTCCTTTGGGAAGTCGCCGGCGAGGTTCATCGGTTCCCGGGTGGGTCGTCTCTACCCGGCCTACTGGGTGGCGGTGCTGGCCACCGCCACGCTGACCTTCGTGCTCTGGCCGGAGATGGGATCCCAGCGGTCGCCGGTGGACATCCTGGCGAACCTGACGATGTTCCAGGGCGGCCTCGGCGTCGGGCATATCGACGGCGTCTACTGGACCCTGTGGGTGGAGATGAAGTTCTACCTCTGGATCCTCGCCTTCACGCTCATCGGCATGACGGTGGGCCGGGTGCTCGTGTTCACCTTCGCGTGGCCGATCGTCGGCAACGCCCTGTACTTCGGCCTGCATGCGGCCGGCCAGCCCATCGACTGGGTGGAGCACGTGTTCTTCCCCCAGTACTCGGCCCTGTTCGCCGGCGGGATGGCCCTGTTCCTGCTCTTCAAGTTCGGCCATACGCCGCTGCGGTGGGCGGCCCTCGTGCTGAATGCGGGCGCCGGCAGCCTGTGGTCCGCGCGTGTCCAGCAAGCCGAGACGCTCAAGCTGACGGGCTATGACTACCCCTTCTGGGCCTTCGTGGCCGTCGTCGCCGGGCTGTTCGTCGTGGTCGCGCTCATCGTGTTGACCCCCTTGGCCTCCCTCCGAGTGCCGGGCATGACCCTAGCCGGACAGCTGACCTACCCGGTCTATCTCCTGCACCAGCTGTGGGGGTGGTGGCTGATCTATCTGCTCTCGCCGTATCTGCCGCGTGAGGTGGTGTTGGCCCTCACCCTGGCCGCGATCCTGGGCGCCGCATGGCTGCTGCACCGGTGGGTCGAGCGCCCGCTGGGGCCGGGCCTGCAGCGCGCGGTGACGGCCGGCGTCGGAACGTGGCCGGCGGTGGGGCGGGGCCTGGGGCGGGCCCGGACGCCGGCTTCATAGGCAACAGGCTTGAGAGGCACCCGGTTTCCTAGCATATTCACAGCCACGGGAACAGGACCGGCTGGACTTCGGGCGTGCCGAAAGTTAGTATGGTTCCTTACGTCTCCCCTGAACTCCACTTTGTCATGCCACCGGTCGCGTCCGGGGGCATCTCAGTGTGGCATACGGTCTGGCCTTCAAATAGCGGTGGGCCCCGGTGCTGTGGACCAGTGGGGGAGTGCACGGAAGTAAAGACGGTCTGTGGAAGGATCCCTCTTGGTCGCCTCGAGCACCTCAAATACCGAAACCGCTAATTTCCCCGGGGGCGTCTCGCCCCGCTCCGGCGCCAGTGCCGGCCGAATCTCGTTCGCGAAGATTCATGAGCCGCTGGATGTCCCGGACCTGCTCGCCCTGCAGACCGAGTCGTTCGACCGGCTCGTGGGCAACGAGCGCTGGGCCGAACGGGTGGCCCACGCTCGCGAGATCAATGACGACTCCGTGGCGGTCACGTCCGGTTTCGCCGACATCTTCGAGGAGATCTCCCCGATCGAGGACTTCCAGGGCACCATGTCCCTGTCCTTCACCGATCCGGAGTTCTCTGACCCGAAGATGCCGGTCGACGAGTGCAAGGAGCGCGACACCACGTACGCCGCTCCGCTGTACGTCAAGGCCGAGTTCATGAACAACAACACCGGCGAGATCAAGCAGCAGACGGTGTTCATGGGCGATTTCCCGCTCATGACGGAGAAGGGCACCTTCGTCATCAACGGCACCGAGCGTGTCGTCGTGTCCCAGCTGGTCCGCTCGCCCGGTGCGTACTTCGAGCGCACCCCGGACAAGACCAGTGACAAGGACATCTTCACCGCGAAGATCATCCCGTCCCGTGGTGCCTGGTTCGAGCTCGAGGTGGACAAGCGCGACCAGGTCGGCGTCCGCCTCGACCGCAAGCGCAAGCAGCCGGTCACCGTGCTGCTCAAGGCCATGGGCTGGTCCGAGTCCCGCATCCTCGAGGAGTTCGGCCAGTACGACTCCATCCGCGCCACCCTCGAGAAGGACCCCACCGAGGGCCAGAACGAGGCCCTGCTGGACATCTACCGCAAGCTCCGCCCGGGCGAGCCCGCCGCCGTGGACGCCGCGCAGAACCTGCTGAACAACCTGTACTTCACCCCGAAGCGCTATGACCTGGCGAAGGTGGGCCGTTACAAGCTCAACCGCAAGCTGGGCGTGGACATGCCGCTGTCCGATCCGCACGCGTCCGTGCTGACTCAGGACGACATCGTCCAGATGGTGCACTTCATCGTGGCCCTGCACGCCAACGAGAAGACGATCACCGGCAAGCGCGCCGGCGAGGACGTCGAGGTGCGCGTGGAGGTCGACGACATCGACCACTTCGGCAACCGTCGTATCCGCGCCGTGGGCGAGCTGATCGAGAACCAGATCCGCACCGGCCTGTCCCGCATGGAGCGCGTCGTGCGTGAGCGCATGACCACCCAGGACGTCGAGGCGATCACCCCGCAGACCCTGATCAACATCCGCCCCGTGGTGGCCTCGATCAAGGAGTTCTTCGGAACCTCCCAGCTGTCCCAGTTCATGGACCAGAACAACCCGCTGGCGGGCCTGACCCACAAGCGGCGCCTGTCGGCGCTGGGCCCGGGCGGCCTGTCCCGTGACCGTGCCGGCATGGAAGTCCGTGACGTGCACCCGTCCCACTACGGCCGCATGTGCCCCATCGAGACCCCGGAAGGCCCGAACATCGGCCTCATCGGCTCGCTGGCAACGTTCGGGCGCATCAACCCCTTCGGCTTCATCGAGACCCCGTACCGCAAGGTCGTGGACGGGATCGTCACCGAGCAGGTGGACTACCTCACCGCCGATGACGAGCTGGAAGCACAGATCGCCCAGGCCAACGCCCCGCTGAACGACGACGGCTCCTTCGCCGAGGACCTCGTGCTCTGCCGCCAGCGCGGCGGCGGTGGCGAGCCGGTGCTGTCCGGCGTGGACGACATCGACTACATGGACGTCTCCCCGCGCCAGATGGTCTCCGCCGCCACGGCGCTGATCCCGTTCCTCGAGCATGATGACGCCAACCGCGCCCTCATGGGCGCGAACATGCAGCGCCAGGCTGTGCCGCTGCTCCAGGCCGAGGCGCCCCTGGTGGGCACCGGCATGGAGAAGTACATCGCCGTCGACGCCGGGGACTCCATCACGGCCGACGCCCCCGGCGTCGTGACCGAGGTGGCTGCGGACATGGTGACCGTCATGAACGACGACGGCACGATGCGCCACTACCCGATCATGAAGTTCGCGCGCTCCAACCAGGGCAACGCCTACAACCAGCGTGTCCGGGTCACCGAGGGCGACCGCGTGGAGAAGCTGTCCATCATCGCCGACGGTCCCGCCACGGACCACGGCGAGCTGGCGCTCGGCAAGAACCTCCTCGTCGCGTTCATGCCCTGGCACGGCCACAACTTCGAGGACGCGATCGTGATCTCGGAGCGGCTCGTGCGCGACGACGTGCTGACCTCGATCCACATCGAGGAGCACGAGGTCGACGCCCGTGACACCAAGCTGGGCGCGGAAGAGGTCACCCGGGACATCCCGAACGTCTCCGACGAGGTCCTGGCGCAGCTCGACGAGCGCGGCATCATCCACATCGGTGCCGAGGTCGAGGCCGGGGACATCCTGGTCGGCCGCGTGACCCCGAAGGGCGAGACCGAGCTGACCCCGGAGGAGCGCCTGCTGCGCGCCATCTTCGGCGAGAAGTCCCGCGAAGTGCGTGACACCTCTCTGAAGGTGCCCCACGGCGAGTCCGGCACCGTCATCGGCGTGCGCATCTTCGACCGCGACGAGGACGACGACCTGCCCCCGGGCGTGAACCAGCTGGTCCGTGTGTACGTGGCGCAGAAGCGCAAGATCACCGACGGTGACAAGATGGCCGGCCGCCACGGCAACAAGGGCGTCATCTCCAAGATCCTGCCGATGGAGGACATGCCGTTCCTCGAGGACGGCACCCCGGTGGACATCATCCTGAACCCGCTGGGCGTTCCGGGCCGTATGAACCTGGGCCAGGTCATGGAGTTGCACCTGGGCTGGGCCGCCTCCCGCGGCTGGGACATCCAGGGCGAGCCGGAGTGGATCAAGGACCTGCCGAACTTCCCGCGGTCCTCCGGTCCGGTCAACGTCGCCACCCCGGTGTTCGACGGTGCCGAGGCCCACGAGATCGAGGGCCTGCTCGGCCACGTCAACGTCACCCGTGACGGCGACCGCCTGATGGGCACCAACGGCAAGGCCACCCTGTTCGACGGCCGCTCCGGCGAGCCGTTCCCGGACGCGGTCTCCGTGGGTTACATGTACATGCTGAAGCTGCACCACCTGGTGGACGACAAGATCCACGCACGCTCCACAGGTCCGTACTCCATGATCACGCAGCAGCCGCTGGGCGGTAAGGCGCAGTTCGGTGGCCAGCGCTTCGGTGAGATGGAGGTCTGGGCCCTGGAGGCGTATGGCGCCGCCTACACCCTGCAGGAACTGCTGACCATCAAGTCGGATGACATCCACGGTCGTGTGAAGGTCTACGAGGCCATCGTGAAGGGCGAGAACATCCCGGAGCCGGGCGTTCCCGAGTCCTTCAAGGTCCTCATCAAGGAAATGCAGTCGCTGTGCCTGAACGTGGAGGTCCTCTCCGCCGACGGCACCGCGATCGAAATGCGTGACTCGGAGGATGAAGTCTTCCGGGCCGCCGAGGAACTGGGCATCGATCTGTCCCACAACGAGCCCAGCTCGGTTGAAGAGGTCTGAGCAACACCCGTTCCCCGTCCCACCCCAGACTTCATCCACGATTCGAAAACGCAAGGAATCAGGAGTTCAACGGACCATGTCCAACGACAACTCATCATTTGGCCTCATGCGCATTGGCCTCGCGACCGCGGACGAGATCCGCAATTGGTCTTACGGCGAGGTCAGGAAGCCCGAAACCATCAACTACCGCACCCTGAAGCCGGAGAAGGACGGACTCTTCTGCGAGAAGATCTTCGGCCCCACCCGGGACTGGGAGTGCTACTGCGGCAAGTACAAGCGTGTGCGCTTCAAGGGCATCATCTGTGAGCGCTGCGGCGTCGAGGTGACCCGTTCCAAGGTCCGTCGCGACCGGATGGGCCACATCGAGCTGGCCGCCCCGGTCACCCACATCTGGTACTTCAAGGGTGTGCCCTCCCGCCTGGGCTACCTGCTGGATCTGGCCCCGAAGGATCTCGAGAAGATCATCTACTTCGCGGCCTACATGATCACCTCGGTGGACGACGAGGCGCGCCACGCCGACCTGCCGAACCTGCAGGCCGAGCATGACCAGGAGACCCGTCACCTGACGGACACCCGCGATGCCGACATCGCCGCCGTCGCCGGTGACCTGGAGAAGGACCTCGCCAAGCTCGAGTCCGAGGGGGCCAAGGCCGCCGAGAAGAAGAAGGCCCGTGACTCCGCGGACAAGACCATGGCGCAGATCCGCAAGCGGGCCGACGCCGAGCTGGACCGCATGGAGAAGATCTGGGACCGCTTTAAGAACCTCAAGGTCGCGGACCTCGAGGGTGACGAGGGCCTGTTCCGTGCGATGCGTGACAAGTACGGTCAGTACTTCGAGGGCTCCATGGGTGCCGAGTCCATCAAGAAGCGCCTGGAGACCTTCGACCTCGACGCCGAGGCCGAGTTCCTGCGCGAGGTCATCAAGACCGGCAAGGGCCAGCGCAAGACGCGTGCCCTGAAGCGCCTGAAGGTCGTCAACGCATTCCTCACCACGGACAACTCCCCGCTGGGCATGGTCCTGGACGCCGTCCCGGTGATCCCGCCGGAGCTGCGCCCGATGGTGCAGCTGGACGGTGGCCGCTTCGCGACCTCCGACCTGAACGACCTGTACCGCCGCGTGATCAACCGCAACAACCGCCTGAAGCGTCTGCTGGACCTCGGTGCCCCCGAGATCATCGTGAACAACGAGAAGCGCATGCTCCAGGAAGCGGTGGACTCGCTGTTCGACAACGGCCGTCGCGGCCGTCCGGTCACCGGACCGGGCAACCGTCCGTTGAAGTCACTCTCCGACATGCTCAAGGGCAAGCAGGGACGCTTCCGTCAGAACCTGCTCGGCAAGCGCGTGGACTACTCCGGCCGTTCCGTGATCGTGGTGGGCCCGCAGCTCAAGCTGCACCAGTGCGGCCTGCCGAAGCAGATGGCCCTGGAGCTCTTCAAGCCGTTCGTGATGAAGCGCCTGGTGGACCTCAACCACGCCCAGAACATCAAGTCCGCCAAGCGGATGGTGGAGCGTTTCCGCCCGCAGGTCTGGGACGTGCTGGAAGAGGTCATCACCGAGCACCCGGTGCTGCTGAACCGTGCACCCACCCTGCACCGCCTCGGCATCCAGGCTTTCGAGCCGATGCTGGTGGAGGGCAAGGCACTGCAGCTGCACCCGCTGGTCTGTGGCGCCTTCAACGCCGACTTCGACGGTGACCAGATGGCAGTGCACCTGCCGCTGAGCCCCGAGGCGCAGGCCGAGTCGCGACTGCTGATGCTGTCCTCCCACAACATCCTGAAGCCCTCCGACGGCCGCGCCGTGGCCGTTCCGGCCCAGGACATGATCATCGGCCTCAACCACCTCACCACCGTGCGTGAGGACGAGGTCGGCGCCGGGACGGAGTACTCGTCGGTCGCCGAGGCCATCATGGCCTTCGACGCCGGCCAGCTGCACCTGAACGCACCGGTCAAGATCACCGTGGAGGGCTTCGTCCCGTCCGTCCAGAGCCCGGCCCCCGAGGGCTGGGAAGAGGGCACCCCGGCCGTGCTGGACACGACCCTGGGCGTGGTGCTGTTCAACGAGCTGCTCCCGGTCGACTACCCGTGGCTGTCCACGCAGGCGACCAAGGGCACCCTCGGCGCGCTGGTCAACGACCTGGCCGAGCGGTACCCGATGGTGCAGACCGCCCAGACGCTGGACAACCTGAAGGATGCCGGCTTCCACTGGGGCACCTGGTCGGGCGTCACCGTGGCGATCTCGGACATCACCTCGGACTTCGACAAGGCGTCCATCATGGCCGGGTACGAGGATCAGGCCCTCAAGGTCCAGGCCCAGTACGAGAAGGGTCTGATCGCTGACGAGGAGCGCCGTTCCGAGCTGATCGACATCTGGAACAAGGCCACCGACGAGGTCGCCGCGGCCATGAAGGACGGGCTGCCGAAGCTCAACACCATCAACCGCATGGTGACCTCCGGTGCGCGTGGTAACTGGCTGCAGGTCCGGCAGATCGCCGGTATCCGTGGCCTCGTGGCCAACCCGCAGGGCGAGATCATCCCGCGTCCGATCAAGTCCTCGTACCGTGAGGGCCTGTCCGTGCTCGAGTACTTCATCGCCACCCACGGTGCCCGCAAGGGCCTCGCGGATACGGCGCTGAAGACCGCCAACTCGGGTTACCTGACCCGTCGTCTGGTGGACGTGTCCCAGGACGTCATCGTCCGCGAGGAGGACTGCGGAACCGAGCGCGGCCTGACCGAGATCATCGGTGTTCCGAACGCCGACGGCGAGCTGGTGCGCCACGAGACCGTGGAGAACTCCTCGTTCGCCCGGACCCTCGCGGTGGACGTCACCTCGGAGGACGGCACCGTGCTGGGCCAGTCCGGCGAGGCCATCGGCGACGTGGCGATCGACGCCTACATCGCCGCAGGCGTCACCGAGATCAAGGTGCGCTCCGTGCTCACCTGCGAGTCCGCCGTCGGGACCTGCGCGAAGTGCTACGGCCGCTCCATGGCCACGGGTCAGCTCGTGGACATCGGCGAGGCCGTGGGCATCATCGCCGCACAGTCCATCGGTGAGCCGGGAACCCAGCTCACCATGCGTACCTTCCACACCGGTGGTGTCGCCTCCGCAGACGACATCACCCAGGGTCTGCCCCGTATTCAAGAGCTCTTCGAGGCCCGTACCCCGAAGGGTGTGGCCCCGATCTCCGAGGTCGCCGGCCGCGTGGTCATCGAGGACGGTGAGAAGCAGCTGCGGCTGGTGCTCACCCCGGACGACGGCTCCGAGGAGATCGCCTACCCGGTGCTGCGCCGTGCGCGTCTGCTGGTAGCCGATGGCGAGCACGTGGGCGTCGGTACCCAGCTGGTCGCCGGTGCCGTGGACCCGAAGCAGGTGCTGCGTGTGCTCGGTCCCCGGGCCGCCCAGAAGTTCCTGGTCCAGGAAGTCCAGGACGTGTACCAGTCCCAGGGTGTGGGCATCCACGACAAGCACGTGGAGGTCATCGTCCGCCAGATGCTGCGCCGCATCACGGTCATCGAGTCGGGCGAGACCGACCTGCTGCCGGGCGAGCTGACGGACCGCGCCCGCTTCACCGCCGCGAACCGCAAGGCCGTGGCGGAGGGTCGCCAGCCGGCCTCCGGCCGTGACGAGCTCATGGGCATCACCAAGGCCTCGCTCGCCACGGACTCGTGGCTGTCCGCCGCATCCTTCCAGGAGACCACCCGCGTCCTGACGCAGGCGGCCATGGAGGGCAAGTCGGATCCGCTGCTGGGCCTGAAGGAGAACGTGATCATCGGCAAGCTGATCCCGGCCGGCACCGGCCTGGATCGCTACACCAAGGTCAACGTCGAGCCCACCGAGGAGGCCAAGGCCAACCTGTTCACCGGGCCGGCCGGCTTCGCGGACTTCGACTACCCGGGTCTGGATTCCTCGGCCACGCCGGAGTTCCATGCGATCTCGCTGGACGACTACGGCATGGGCGGCGACTTCCGCGGCTGACACCGCTGGTTCCGCTGAGCTCCTCTGAGGGGCATGGTACCGGCCAGTACCACACAGAGTGACCTGATTCCGTCCTGCGTGACGGGGCCAGGTCACTCTGTGCGTTAAGGGTGTGCGTTGCTGCGCGTCTCCGTGCGTTTCTGTGTGTTTCTGTGCGTGTTCAGGAGCGGTGGATCTTCCCGACGCCGTCGTGACAGGCTGGGTGCCATGGTCACCCAGAGATATGCTCCGCTGTCCGGCACCAACACCAACACCAACTCCAACCCCAGCTCCAACTCCGGCACCGACTCCAACTCCGGCACCGGGTCGACGGTCCAGATCCCCCTGATCGGGCTCGGTACGTGGCCGATGACCGGAGACGACTGCACCGAGGCCGTCACGAGTGCGCTCGAGGCGGGGTACCGGCACGTGGACACGGCGGAGAACTACCGGAACGAGGACGCGGTGGGGCGCGCCGTCGTCGGCTCCGGGATCAGCCGGGACGAGATCTTCGTGACCTCCAAATTCAACCGGGAGTGGCATGGTCCCGTGGACACGGTGCGCGCCGGCCTCGAGGCGGGGCTGGAGCGGGCCGGGCTGGAGTACTTCGACCTGTACCTGGTGCATTGGCCGAACCCTGACCAAGGCCGGTACGTGCAGGCCTGCGAGTCGCTGGCCGAGTTGACGGAGTCCGGACTCATCCGGTCCTGGGGCGTCTCCAACTTCAAGCCCGCGCACCTGCAACGGGTGCTGGAGGCGGGGCTGGTGCCGAGCGTCAATCAGATCCACTGCCAGCCGGTCGATGCGCAGGTGGACGTGCAGGAGGCCAACGCCGCGGCCGGCGTCCTGACGGCGGCCTACACCCCGATCGGGAGGGGCAGCGAGCTGCTCGACCGCCCGGAGATCACCTCAATCGCCTCACGGCTGGGGCGGACGCCGGCGCAGGTGGTGCTGCGCTGGCACGTGCAGCAGGGACGCATCGCCATCCCGAAGTCGGGCGACCCGCAGCGGCAGCGCGAGAATCTGGACGTGTTCTCCTTCGAACTGGCCGCGGACGAGGTGGCGGCGATCGATGGGCTCGATGCCGGCGTCCCGTCCGAGACCCGTCAGGACGCGGACGCGTTCGGGCACTGACCGTGGCGTTCCGTCGGGGCGCTCCGTAGGAGTAGTCAGTCGGGGCGCTCAGCCCCGGCGGGACATGTACAGGTTGAAGCCGCGGGCCAGCCACCGGTTCACGGGGTAGTCCCACTCGCCGAGGGTCTGGACCACGTCGGCCCCCATGGTCGTCTTGAACCGGGTCAGTCCCGCCAGCTCGTACTCCGGGTCCAGTGAGGGGCTCATCCCGCCGAGGTCGTACCACGTGCACCCGGCGGCGAGGGAGTCCTGGATCTGGCGCAGTTGCAGGGCGCGCGGGGCGTAGCGCTTGCGTTCCTCCGAGGATGAGGCTCCGTAGACATACCACCCGAATTGGCCCTGGCGGACGTAGATGGCGGCGGCCAGCAGCTGGTCACCGAAGTGGGCCAGGTACAGGGTGCAGGCCGTGTCGCCTGTTGTGTTTCCTGCTGTGTCTCCTGCTGTGTCTCCTGCTGAGGCCACTGCCGAGTCCGCTGCAGCGCCACCGGAGACCCCGGAGCCAGCGGAGTTCAACTCGGCGAACATGCGCTGGAAGTAGGCGAGCGGCCGCCCGGTGAAGCCATCGCGCGCCGCGGTCTCCTCGTAGAGGGCCTGCCACGCCGGCAGATCCTCCGCCGTGCCCACGGTCACCGTGAGCTCAGACCGGGTCGACTTGCGCGTCTGCCGGCGGGACGTCGAGTCCATGCGGTTCAGGGCCGCCTCCAGGGCGGGGGACTCACCGTTCTTGTTGGGCTCAACACGGGTGCCGTCGCCGGAGATATCCAGTTCCGGCTGCAGCGGGATGCGTGCCTGGAAGGGGGGCTGCCCGGCCTCGAACTCCTCCGACTCGGACGGGGCCTGCCAGCCCAGGGCCAGGAGTCGGGCACGGACGTCTTCGGCGGCCGGGTCGGTGTGGAGGGGGGCGAGGTCGGTGACCGATCGGTGGGTGCCGGCGGCCAGGGCCTTGCGGACCTCGGAGCCGTCCCAGCGGTTCACGACGCCCGGCAGGCCCACCCGGACGAGGAACGCGCCCCGGGACTTGAGGTACTGCACCAGCGGGACCAGGACGGACTCCAGCTGCACGGCCGCAGGGTCGAACACCGGTCCCTCGGCGATGTAGGCGAGGGAGCGCTTCTTCAGCACCGGCACCGGGACGGGCAGCCGGCGGAACAGCACGAGGGCCGTGGCCTTGAGGCTCCGGCCGTCGAAGAAGCCCAGGGAATCCCCGCGCCAGTCGATCTTCACCCCTGGCCACTGGGGGTTCTGGAGGAAGGAGGCCCCGGGGTGGTCCGCCAGGAACCGCCCATGGTCAGCGGGAGTGATCCGCCGGACGGTCAGGGGCCGGGAGTCCTGGCCGGAAGGGGAGGGGGAACCGAACGGGGAAGCTAGATCTGGCACGACCCCCACCCTAGCCGCCGGTAGCATCGAAGCCATGGAAGACCCCGCTGCCTCCTCCAGCCCCGCTGTGCCCACACCCGCTGTGCCTGGTTCCCCTGACATTGCGTCTGACAACCCGTCAGACAACCCTTCTGCCACGGCTTCCGTCACCGCTGCTGACAACCCGTCAGCCATTCCCGCGGGGCAGCCCTTCGTGCCGGTGATCACCGGGGGCGACGTGGGCGCGTACTCCCTGGCCCGGGAGTTCCATGAGGCCTACGGCGTGATCTCCGCGGTGGTCCCGACGTCCCTGAACCGCAATCTGAAGCACTCCGCCATCCTGGAGGCGTTCCCGGCCGGGCCCATGACGGAGGAGCAGCCCGTCATCGACGCCCTCGTGCGGGTCGCCGAACGACTGCGCGGGAAGCCCCGACGCCCCCTGTTGCTGCTCGCCAGCTATGACCACCTCGTGCGCTTCGCCGTGCGCCATCGCGAGGCCCTCGAGGCCGCCGGCTACACCGTTCCCTATCCGGATGAGGACGCCCTCGACGCGGCTGCCCTCAAGGAGAACTTCTACGCGCTGTGCGAGCGGTACGGCGTGCCGTACCCCAAGACCGCCACCTACGACGCCGGCTCCCACACCCCTGAGGCGGCGCGTCAGTTCGCTGCCGGGTTGGGCCTGACCTACCCCGTGATCCTCAAGGCCGGCGACGGCGGCGCGTGGGCGGACATCCGCTTCGAGGGCCGGCGCAAGGTGCACATCATCGACGGCGCCGCCGAGGTCGAGGCCCTCCTGGGCAAAGCCAGTGCGGCCGGCTATCGAGGAGCCGTGATCGTCCAGGAGATGGTGCCTGGGCCGGACTCGCAGCTGGGGATCGCCACGTTCTTCCGTGACCGCTCCGGTTCCACCCGGCTCGTGTCCTACGGAGAGGTCATCGTCGAGGATCATGCCCCCGGCCTGGAGGGCAACGCGCGAGCCGTGTTGGCTTCCGAGCACCCGGCGATCGCGGACCAGGGGATCACCCTGATGGAGGCGCTCGACTGGCACGGTTTCGCGATGTTCGACACCAAGATCGACCCCCGCACCGGAGTGGCACAGTTCCTGGAGATGAACCCACGGCTGGGCCGGAACCACTACTACCTCACGGCTTCCGGGGCGAACCCGGCCCCGTACCTGGTGGAGGAGTACCTGAACCTGGACCTCAAGACGAACTCGCGGCTGGACGAGGGGCGGGTGACCACTACCGGTCCCGCCCTCATCACCACCATCCCACTCTCCTTGGTGAACCAGTACGCCACTGCCGCGCAGCGGCAACGCATCCGGCAGGCGAAGCGGGCCGGGAGGGCTGTACGTCCCTTCTCCTACTCCGCTGACCGTGACCTGCGCCGTGAGCTGTATCTTCGCGCCGCCGAGGTGAAGGCGCGGCGGGTCTTCCGGAACCACCCGGCGCCCCGGGCCTAGCTGGCCCTCACTGCTGGCCCTCACTGCTGGCCCTCACCTTCGGTTTCTCCGCCGCCCCCAGGGGGTGGTAGGCTGATCTCAATTGTTTTTGTGTGGCAATAGGGACACAGTCCGGGTTGCGGGGTTCTTGCGCAACGAATGCCACACTTTTGCACGCCTGCGGTCGTTCTCGCCGAACCCCCTCGGGTGCGAAGAAACGACCATCAGCAGTCCAGGTTGACGCGGGCCCGTCCTGTGCGCCCGCCGGGCTGGAAGCAGGACAGCTGTGAGAGCAGCCCACCTGGAACCGAACAACGGAGAGACCAAGAGTGCCTACGATTCAGCAGCTGGTCCGCAAGGGCCGCTCACCGAAGGTCGTCAAGACCAAGGCCCCTGCACTGCAGGGGAACCCCATGCGCCGTGGCGTGTGCACCCGTGTGTACACCACCACCCCGAAGAAGCCGAACTCCGCACTGCGCAAGGTGGCCCGTGTCCGCCTCAACGGCGGCATCGAAGTCACCGCCTACATTCCGGGTGAGGGCCACAACCTGCAGGAGCACTCCATCGTGCTCGTGCGCGGCGGTCGTGTGAAGGACCTCCCGGGCGTCCGCTACAAGATCGTCCGCGGCGCCTTGGACACCCAGGGTGTCAAGGGCCGCGGCCAGGCCCGCAGCCGCTACGGCGCGAAGAAGGAGAAGAAGTAATGCCACGTAAGGGTCCTGCGCCGAAGCGCCCCCTCGTCGTCGACCCGGTCTACGGGTCCCCGCTGGTCACCCAGCTGATCAACAAGGTGCTGGTGGACGGCAAGAAGTCCACCGCGGAGCACATCGTCTACGGTGCCCTCGAGGGTACTCGTGACAAGGGCGGCGACGATCCGGTGGCCACCCTCAAGAAGGCCATGGACAACGTCCGCCCGGCCCTTGAGGTCCGCTCCCGCCGCGTCGGCGGCGCCACCTACCAGGTGCCTGTCGAGGTCAAGCCGGGCCGTTCCACCGCGCTGGCCCTGCGCTGGCTCGTGGGCTACTCCAAGGCCCGCCGTGAGAAGACGATGACCGAGCGCCTCATGAACGAGATCCTCGACGCGTCGAATGGTCTCGGTGCCGCGGTCAAGCGCCGCGAGGACACCCACAAGATGGCCGAGTCCAACAAGGCTTTCGCCCACTACCGCTGGTGATTCTCGTGCGCCCGGAAACCGCTGCGGCGGTTTCCGGGCGCCGTGCCGCCTGCACTCGCTGCCGGCACCGGCGACCGGCATCACTACAGGACCCACCCACCAACCTTAGGGAGACACCGTGGCACAGGACGTGCTGACCGACCTCAAAAAGGTCCGCAACATCGGCATCATGGCGCATATCGATGCCGGCAAGACCACCACCACCGAGCGCATCCTCTTCTACACGGGCGTCAACCACAAGTTGGGCGAGACCCATGACGGTGCCTCCACCACGGACTGGATGGAGCAGGAGAAGGAACGCGGCATCACCATCACCTCCGCCGCGGTGACCTGCTTCTGGGACGACAACCAGATCAACATCATCGACACCCCGGGTCACGTCGACTTCACCGTCGAGGTGGAGCGCTCCCTGCGCGTGCTCGACGGCGCCGTTGCCGTGTTCGACGGCAAGGAGGGCGTGGAGCCGCAGTCCGAGACCGTGTGGCGCCAGGCTGACAAGTACAACGTGCCCCGCATCTGCTTCGTCAACAAGATGGACAAGCTGGGCGCCGACTTCTACTACACCGTCGACACCATCGTGTCCCGTCTCGGCGCCAAGCCGCTCGTGATGCAGCTGCCGATCGGCTCCGAGAACGACTTCGTCGGCGTGGTGGACCTGCTGACCATGAAGGCGCTCGTCTGGGAGGGCGACTCCAAGGGCGACGTCACCATGGGTGCCGCCTACGAGACCCGCGAGATCCCGGCCGAGCTCCAGGAGAAGGCCGACGAGTACCGTACTCAGCTCATCGAGGCCGTCGCCGACACCTCGGAAGAGCTCATGATGAAGTACCTCGAGGGTGAGGAGATCTCCAACGAGGAGATCGCGGCCGGTGTGCGCCACCTGACCATCAACGCCGAGGCCTACCCGGTCTTCTGTGGTTCCGCGTTCAAGAACCGTGGCGTGCAGCCGATGCTGGACGCCGTGGTGTCCTACCTGCCGAACCCGATGGATGCCGGGGCCATCACCGGCCTCGACGTGAAGGACGAGGAGAAGGAGCTGACCCGCGAGCCCTCGAAGGACGGCCCGTTCTCGGCCCTGGCCTTCAAGATCGCCGCGCACCCGTTCTTCGGTCAGCTGACCTTCATCCGCGTGTACTCCGGACGCCTGAGCCCCGGTGACCAGATCCTGAACTCCACCAAGGGGAAGAAGGAGCGCATCGGCAAGCTGTTCCAGATGCACGCGAACAAGGAGAACCCGGTCGAGGAGGTCGTGGCGGGCCACATCTACGCCGTGATCGGCCTCAAGGACACCACCACCGGTGACACCTTGTGCTCCATCAGTGACCCGATCATCCTCGAGTCCATGTCGTTCCCGGAGCCCGTGATCTCCGTGGCCATCGAGCCGAAGACCAAGGGCGATCAGGAGAAGCTCTCCACCGCCATCCAGAAGCTCGTCGCCGAGGACCCCACGTTCACCGTGAACCTCGACGATGAGACCGGCCAGACCGTCATCGGCGGCATGGGCGAGCTGCACCTGGACGTCTTCGTGGACCGCATGCGCCGCGAGTTCCGGGTTGAGGCCAACGTGGGCAAGCCCCAGGTGGCCTACCGCGAGACCATCAAGAAGAAGGTCGACAAGGTCGACTACACGCACAAGAAGCAGACCGGTGGTTCCGGCCAGTTCGCCAAGGTGCAGATGGCCTTCGAACCGATGGACACCTCCGAGGGCGAGTTCTACGAGTTCGTCAACGCCGTCACCGGTGGCCGCATCCCGCGCGAGTACATCCCCTCCGTGGATGCCGGCATCCAGGACGCCATGCAGTTCGGCATCCTGGCCGGTTACCCGATGGTCGGCGTGAAGGCGACCCTCCTGGACGGTGCCTACCACGATGTCGACTCCTCGGAGATGGCGTTCAAGCTCGCTGGCTCCATGGTCTACAAGGAAGGCATGCGCCGGGCGAACCCGGTCATCCTCGAGCCGCTGATGGCCGTGGAAGTCCGGACCCCGGAGGAGTACATGGGCGATGTCATCGGCGACTTGAACTCCCGCCGTGGCCAGATCCAGTCCATGGAGGACGCACAGGGTGTCAAGGTCGTCAAGGCCAACGTCCCGCTGTCCGAGATGTTCGGCTACATCGGCGACCTGCGGTCCAAGACCCAGGGCCGTGCCGTGTACTCCATGACGTTCGACTCCTACGCCGAGGTCCCCAAGGCCGTGGCCGACGAGATCATCCAGAAGAACAGCGGCGAATAGTCAGCTGTCACAGAACGTGTTCGGAAGGGTGGCGGAACCCCTGGTACACCCAGGGGATCCGCCACCGGACCGGACAGGTGGCCCGTCCGCACTCCGGAGGATGGAACCACCACAGGACGGAAGGTCGGTCCGCGGAACAGGCGGTCCGAGTGGCCTGATCCAGGACCGGTCCTGACGCAATCCGGAGAATTATCACCAGCAGACAGATCGAAGTAGACTTTCCCAAGTTGTCAGCACGCCACCCGCGTCTGAGAAGTCTCTTCAGATGAACAGTTCTAGGAGGAACCTGTGTCGAAGGCAAAGTTCGAGCGGTCGAAGCCGCACGTCAACGTCGGTACCATCGGCCACGTTGACCACGGTAAGACCACGCTGACCGCCGCTATCTCGAAGGTCCTGTACGACAAGTACCCGGACATCAACGAGGCACGCGACTTCGCGACGATTGACTCGGCGCCGGAAGAGCGTCAGCGCGGCATTACCATCAACATCTCCCACGTGGAGTACCAGACCGAGAAGCGCCACTACGCCCACGTGGACGCCCCGGGCCACGCGGACTACATCAAGAACATGATCACCGGTGCTGCCCAGATGGACGGTGCCATCCTCGTGGTCGCCGCCACCGACGGCCCGATGGCCCAGACCCGTGAGCACGTTCTCCTGGCCCGCCAGGTTGGCGTTCCCGCCCTGCTGGTCGCCTTGAACAAGTCCGACATGGTCGAGGACGAGGAGCTCCTGGAGCTCGTCGAGATGGAGGTCCGCGAACTGCTGTCCTCCCAGGAGTTCGACGGCGACGAGGCCCCGGTCATCCGCACCTCCGGCCTGAAGGCCCTCGAGGGCGATGAGAAGTGGGTCAAGTCCGTCGAGGAACTGATGGACGCCGTGGACAACTTCATCCCGGATCCGGTCCGCGACAAGGACAAGCCGTTCCTGATGCCGATCGAGGACGTCTTCACCATCACCGGCCGCGGCACCGTCGTGACCGGCCGCGCCGAGCGTGGCACGCTGAAGATCAACTCCGAGGTCGAGATCGTGGGTATCCGCGACATGCAGAAGACCACGGTCACCGGCATCGAGATGTTCCACAAGCAGCTCGACGAGGCCTGGGCCGGCGAGAACTGTGGCCTGCTGCTTCGCGGTCTGAAGCGCGAGGACGTCGAGCGCGGTCAGGTTGTTGTGGCTCCGGGTTCCATCACCCCCCACACCAACTTCGAGGGCAACGTCTACATCCTGTCCAAGGACGAGGGCGGCCGTCACAACCCGTTCTACTCGAACTACCGCCCGCAGTTCTACTTCCGCACCACCGACGTCACCGGCGTCATCACGCTGCCGGAAGGCACCGAGATGGTCATGCCCGGCGACACCACCGAAATGTCGGTCGAGCTGATCCAGCCGATCGCCATGGAGGACGGCCTCGGCTTCGCCATCCGTGAGGGTGGCCGCACCGTGGGCTCCGGACGCGTCACCAAGATCCTCAAGTGATCTAAGGCGTCAGCCCAGCATCACGTGAGAACCCCTCCGGCTTCGGCCGGAGGGGTTCTCGCCTTTAACCCTGTGGCTGTCCCGACCGGCGCACCAGGACACCGTGCTGTGGAGCGTCACGGCTGTGGACAACCGCGGCTGACCTGCGGTGGCACCGTACGCTGTCGGTGTGGGGATCTTCATAGCGCTGGTCATCGGGCTGGTCGTCGGCGCGGCCGTGGCTCGATTCGCGGTCCGTCGTCGGCTCACCACGTCACCCCATGAGGTGACGGGTGCCTACTCGCGGTCGGACCTCGCCCGCGCGTGGCAGCAGGGGTACGACGCCGGTTCGGCCACGTCTGCCGCCTCGGTAGCACCTACCGTCCCCGCCGGCTCGGCCGGTTCGGCCACCTCTGCCGCCTCGGCAGCACCTGCACCTCCTCACATTCCACCGGCCGGTCAATTCCCTCCCACGCCCCACGACGCTCCGCGCTCCGGCGTCGAGCCGCGCTCCCGCGTGGCTCCCACCTCCGACGTCGCTCCCCGCTTCCCTTCGCCTTCTCCGCCCCCGGGATCACCGACGCCCGGATCAACGCGCCCGGTGCAGGTGCCCGAGGACCAGGCCGCGGAGAAAGAGCGGCGGGACCGGCGCAACGTCAACATCACCCTGTACACCGCGTGCCTCCTTCTGGTGGCCGCTGCCTCCCTGTTCATCGGGGCCGCGCTGCCGGTGACGGCCAGGGTCGCGGGACTGGCCGTCGTCGTGGGCCTGTTCTATGGCGCGGGACTCGTGGTGCACGCGATGAGCCCCACCTTGCGGCCGGCGGCCACCGCCTTCACCGGGACGGGGCTGGCGCTGGTGCCGGTGGCCGGAGTGGCCCTGAATGTGCTTGTCCTGCAGGATGCAACCCTCTCCTGGCTGCTCGCCTCGGCGGTGGGGACCGCCATGATGGTGTTCGCTGCAGTGCGGCTCGACAGCCGGGTCGTGGCCTATCTGTCCGTGCCGTTCCTGCTCAGCACCGTCATGGCCTCCGGTGCCGCAGTGCAGCAGGGCCTGGTGTGGGCTCTCATCGTCTCGATCGGTCTGGCTGTCCTGATGGCGTGGATCTCCGTGGAGGGACCTGGCCGCAACCGCTGGTTGCCGACCGTCCTCCGGGCGGCGGTCGCGCAGACCCATCAATGGATTGTGCCCGGCGTGGTGGTCCTGGGGCTCGTTGCCGGCGTCTGGATCGAGCCGGTGCAGATGTTCCTGCTCCTGTTGTCCGCGTGTGCCTACTACGCGACCGTCGCGGTGATCGGACCGGAGAGATACCGACTGGTTGCCACCTATGCCGTGCGATGCGGGGTCCTGGTGGCGCTCGTCCCGTGGGCGCTCATGCTGGACTGGTCAGCGGACCTCCTTCTGACCTCGCTGGTCGTGTACCTCTGCTTGCAGATCCCGCTGGTGTGGCGCGGAGCCGGCGCCCAGGGATACCTGCCGGTCGGGGTGACGGCGATGGTGGACCACGCCGTCTGCTGGCTGGTGGCCCTGGCCCTGGCGGCCTCATCCCAGTTCGTCGGGCTGGCTGGACCGGCACCCGGTGCGGAAGGCCTGTTGCGGTTGACGCCGGGCATCGGGGTGGCCGCGGCCGTCGTGGTGGCCACGACGGCGGTGTGCTCGCTTCTGTTCCTTCACTCGAACCGCCTGGGCCAGGAGGGGGCACCGGGAGCGGCAAACCTGCTGTGGCAGGTGACGACGCCGGTAGCCCTCACACCGCTGCTGGTGTACCCCGTTGTTCGCACGGGGAGCTACCCCGCAGGCGGTGACGGCCGCGGCTGGAATCTCGAGATCATCCTCCTGGTCACCGTGGCGTTCGAGGCAGTCGCCCTGATCCTGCTGCGGCGCCGCGGCCTGCACCGCCGGATCGACACCCGTCTCATGCCCCACGTCATCGCCGCCTGCGGTGTCGCCCTCGTGTACTTGGCCGCCTCACGCGGGGCGGATCCGTCCGGGGGGACAGCGCTGACCCTGACAGCCCTCGCGGCGGTGCTCTGGGCCACGGTCACCGCCCTGCACCAGGGGCCGCTGACGGTGTCCGGTGGTCTCACGACGGACGCCGAGGGGCGGGTCACCACAGACGAGCCGGCCGACCGGGAGAAGCGGGGCGGCGCAGCGAAGCCGGCTGGTGCGGGGAAGCCATCCGGCACAGAGAGTCCTGCCGCCACAGGGAAGCCAGTCGGCGCGAGGCTGCCGGTGGCGATCTGGTCGGGAGCCAGCCTGCTGGGCGTGCTGCTCCTGCTCACTCCGCCCTTGTCCCAGGGGGGTGTGCTGCTGGGATGGTATCTCCTCGCCGGCATCACGGCAGCGGTGGCCCTCCGGTGGCTGGGAACCGGCGCGCGGTGGACGGCGACGGCGGGCCCCCTCCGCGGCCAGCCCCACGATGCGCTCGGGGACCGGCTGCTCGTCCTCCGTACCATCGTGCTGACCGTGGGCGGCCTGACGCTGTTCACGGGGACCCTCCGCTTTGCCATCGCTGGAGAGACGACAGGTACCTCCCTCAGTGACTCGGATCCCTCCACCGGGGTCTCGTCCTGGCACGTGGTGATCGGACTGGTGCTGCTGACGGGGTGGTTGGTGATGATCGCCGTCGTCACCCGGGGCCGGCTGCCGCAGGCTACCCGCACGGTGGTTCTGCTGGCCGGCCAGGCCTCGTCTGCCGTGCTGGTCTCCACGGTGGTGGATCGGCTCGGAGGCAACGAGTCAGCGGCCCGCGCAGCCGCCGTCGTGGCCTTGGTGGTCGGCCTGGCCCTGCGCGCTCGTGTGGCGCGGCGGTTGCCGGACCCGGACCAGGGCGGGGGAGCGACGGGGTTCCTCACCGCTCCTGCCATGTCCTGGCTGGTGACGGGCGCCGTGATCGTTCTGTGGTTCGTGGAGCTCGCGGCAGGCGAGGGTGACCGCGCCGCGCTCATGGTCATGGCACTGGCCCTGATGGGGGCCGGACTGGTGCTGCGGGTCTCCG
>NZ_JALDXU010000038.1:0-28615 GCF_032154715.1 Citricoccus sp.
CCCCGGACTGCCGTCACTGCTCCACCCACACCCGGTCATACAGGACCCCGCTGTTGACCACGAGGGCCGGGATGGGCGTGGTGAGCCCGGGGCCGTGGACGCCCTCGCGGACCACCTGGGCCGGGGAGAAGGCCATCCCGAAGGGGCCGTAGGCCTCGTCGGAGATCATCTTCGCGGCCTGCTGGTACAGTTCGCCGCGCTCCTCCTGGTCCACGGTGGAAGCGGCATTCGTCAGCACTTCATCGAGCTCGGTGTTCAGGTTCTCCTCCAGCGCCTGCGTCGCCGTCTCCGCGCCCTCCGGCAGCGGCGTGCCGCTGAACGGAGACGTCGAGCCGAAGCGGACGGCCACGCCGATGCCGGCGGCGGGCTCCCATGCGCCCGCGGTCTGGAGCATCGACTCCCACTCCCCGCTGGTGAACTTGGTGATCACGTCACCGAGGGGCTTGGAGTCGATCGTGACATCGATCCCGGCCTCCTGCCACTGGGTCTGCAGGGCGGTGGTGACCTGACGCGCGGTCACGATGTCCGTGGTGCCCAGCTCGACGGTCAGTCCGCCGATCTCCTCGACCAGCTCCCGGGCCTTGTCGGGATCGTAGGTGCGGTACCCCTCGACCTCCGGCTGGTAGAACAGGCCGCCGGAGGCGGTGAAGGACTGCGACATGTCACCCTGACCGCCGAAGAGCCCCTCGTTGATGGCCTCGAAATCCGTGGCGTAGTAGATGGCCTCCCGGGCCTTCTGGTCATCGAACGGCGCCTGACGCGTGTTCAACTGGATCACATACGGAGAGGTCGGCGCGCCCGGAGTGGTGGTCAGGTTCGGGTTCTCCTGCGCCTGCTCGATCAGCGTGACCGAGCTCAGGCCCTCGATTGCATCCCCCTGGCCGGCCTGCAACGTCTGGTACAGCACTTGGTCGCCGCCCACGGACTGGAAGGACAACTCGTCCAGGTACGGCAGGCCCTCCTTGAAGTACTCAGCGTTCCGGGTCAGCTCCAGCCGTTCGGACAACCGGTTGGCCTCGACGGTGAAGGGTCCCGCCGCGACCGGTGCCTGGCTGTACTGTTCGGCACCCATCTCCTGATATGCCGTGGGCGAGCCGACGAAGTTCAGGCTGGTGGAGGGCATGGCGTTGACGAAGGCACCGTTGGCCACCGAGAAGTGGATTTCGAAGGTGAGGTCGTCCACGGCCTGGACGGCTCCGAGCCGCTGCTCGATCACCGCCTGGTCCACATCTTCGGGCAGGGCCGCGTAGAGGTCGTCCAGGAACTGCTGGTCCAGCTCCGGCATGTCCCGCGTGAGATCGAGGTCGAGCTGGGGCGTGCCGGTGCTGCCGGAGCTCAGGGCACGGATCCAGTTCCACACCACTGCATCAGCGTTCAACGGGGATCCGTCCGAGAAGGTGATGCCCTCCCGGAGCTTCACCGTCAGGGTCAGCCCGTCCTCCGAGAATTCGTAGCTCTCGGCCTGGTTGGGCACGATCTCGGCGTTCTCACCGTTCTCGTCCGCCTCCAGGGTGAACAGTCCGCCGAAGATCGCCGAATTCTGTGGCATGTTGGCGCCCACGGTATTGGAGGTGGCCGGGTCCAGCCCCGTGGACCACCCACCGGCGAAGCCGGCATCGAGCAGTACCGTCAGGTCACCACCGGTCTGAGGCTCTCCGACGGAGGCGGCGGCTTCGCCGGCTTCGCCTTCCGCATCGGGTTCTCCCCCACCGCAACCAGCGAGGACGAGACTGAGGCTGGCCGCCAGGGCCAGGGTGCCGAGGAGCCCGCGGCGCGGACCCTTCCGGCGAGGCAAGGTATTCATGACGACTCCCAAGAGGACGGTGATGGAGGATCAGTCAGAGTGATTCACGTCACATTGACTTCATGGAAGTCTGTCTCAGGCGGACGGCGGCTACCATGCACCTTCCGTCGGACGAAAGGCGCTACGCGGGCAGGGCAGCTCTGGCGCCCTCCGGATGGCCGTTGGTGGGCAGGCCGTCGTCGTCCAGGGGGAAATGACAGGCCACGAAGCCGCCGCCCGAGCACGGTTCCAGCCTCGGTTCCACCGCTGCACAGACCTCCTGGGCAAAGGGGCAGCGAGTGCGGAACCGGCAGCCCGAGGGCGGATCCAGCGGGCTCGGGACGTCCCCGGGCAGGGTGATGGGCCGCTTGGCCACGCCGGTCTCCGGGTCGAGGCCGGGCACCGAGTCCAAGAGCGCACGCGTATAGGGGTGGCGCGGCGTCTCGTACATCCGGTCCGAGGGGGCGATCTCCGCCAGTTGGCCCAGATAGAGCACCGCAACCCGGTCGCTGACCTGCTTCACCGTCGCGAGGTCGTGGGCGATGAAGAGGTAGGACAGTCCGAGTTCCACGCGGAGCTTCTCGAACAGGTTGATCACCTGGGCTTGGATGAGGACGTCCAGGGAAGAGATGGCCTCGTCGCAGATGATGACCGCCGGGTCCAGGGCGATCGCCCGGGCGATGGCGACGCGTTGAGCCTGCCCGCCGGACAGTTCCATGGGCCGGCGCCGCAGGTAGGTGTCCGGGTCCAGGCCCACCAGATTCAGGAGTTCTCGCACCTTCGCCCGCCGTTCCGTCCGACTCAGGGAGCGGTGGCTGTCCAGTGGCTCGGCCACCACGTCCTCGATCCGCCACCTCGGGTTCAGTGAGCTGAAGGGGTCCTGGTAGACCATCTGGAAATTGGACCAGACCTTCTTCAGCTCTTTGCGGCTGAGCCCGGTCAGGTCCTCGCCCCTGAACACCACCGATCCCGACTTCGGCCGGTCGACCTGGATCACGGCACGGGCCAGGGTGGACTTGCCCGAGCCGGTCTCCCCCACGATCCCGAGTGTCTCACCGGGCATCAGGTCGAAGGAGATGTCGGAGACGGCATGGACCACGCCTTCTTTCACTCCCCCGGGTCCACGGCTCTCGAACTCCTGGACGATGTTCCTGACGGACAGCAGTGGTTCTGGCCCTCCCGGGCCGGTGTCCTCGAGACGGTTCTCCGTGGTCATGCGTCTGACTCCTTTCCCGGTTCGACCTCACCGTGTACTCCGTCGGTTTCCGACGGCGGACCTTCGGCCAGCGCGCCGGTCACCGGATGCCAGCACGCGTACCAGTGGCCGGCCTCATGCTCCAGCAACGCCGGCGCCGTGGCACAGGTCTCGGTCGCCCGGACGCACCGCGGCCGGAACGGGCAGCCCTCGATCCGCTGGGAAGGATCCGGCGGGTGCCCGCCGATGACGGTCAGGGCCGAGTGGGACGGCCGGGACACCTGGGGAATGGCCTCCAGGAGAGCGCGGGTGTACGGCATCCTGACCTTGGCGAACAGTTCCGAGGTCTCCGCCTGCTCCACCACCTGACCGGCGTACATCACGAGCACTTCGTCGGCATAACTGGCGGCCAGGCCCAGGTCGTGGCTGATCATGATGACAGCGGTCCCCAGCCGCTCGCGCAGGTCCACCAGCAGCTCCATGATCTGGGCCTGGGTGGTCACGTCCAAGGCGGTGGTCGCCTCGTCCGCGATCAGCACCTTGGGATCGGAGGCCAGCGCGATGGCGATCATGACCCGCTGGCGCATGCCCCCGGAGAGCTGGTGCGGATACTGGTGGAACCGCTTCTCCGGGGCCGGCAGCCGCACGAGCTTGAGGAGTTCGATGGCCCTCTCGGCAGCGTCCTTGCGGCCGACTGTGCGATGAGTCCGGACCGATTCCACGATCTGCGCGCCCACCGACATGGTCGGGTTCAACGAACGCGCCGGGTCCTGGAAGACCATGGAGATCTCCTGGCCTCGTACCAGCCGCATCTTCCGGTCACTCAGGCCCACCAGTTCCCGGCCGTCGAGGTCCGCGGACCCCGAGACCTTGGCGCTGGGCGGCAACAGGCCCATCAGGGCGCGGACGGTGACGGACTTGCCCGAGCCCGATTCACCGATGATGGCCAGCATCTTCCCGGGCCGGACGTTGAAGGACACTCCCTTGGCGGCCCGGATGCGCTTGCCGGCCCGCGTGAACGTGACCTGCAGGTCTCTGACCTTGAGGACCGGCTTGTCGCCGAGCCCGTCGGCGATGGCCGGATCTGGTGTGATGGTCATGGTCGTGCTCATCGCCCACTCATCTCGTCGCGGATGTTCTCACCCAACAGGTTGAAGGACAGCACCGTGGCCAGGAGGGCCAGGCTGGGCCACAGCACCAGCAGTGGTGTGGCGGACATGGATTGCTGGCCCTCGAAGATCATGTTCCCCCAGCTCGGTGCGGGCGGTGGGATTCCGAGACCGAGGAAGCTCAGGGCGCCCTCCGTCACGATCACGATGCCCATGCCGAGCATGGCGAAGTTCAGCATCTGCGGGGTGATGTTCGGCGCCACGTGCCGCAGCAGGATGCGCCAGGCCGGGCTTCCGCTGAGCTCGGCGGCCTGCAGGTACGGCATGGTCATCACCCTCAGCGTGGCCGAGCGGGCCACTCGGGCCACGGCCGGGATGCTGAAGGCGGACAGCGCCAGGATGGTGTTCGGGATACTCGGGCCCAGGGCCTGGGCGATGAAGATGGTGAGGACCAGGGAGGGAAAGGCGATGAACACGTCCAGGACCCGCATGATGAGGTTGTCCACCCGGCCGCCGACATAGCCGGACAGGGCGCCGATGCCCCCGCCGACGGCGAGGCCGATGAGATTGACCGAGATGGCCACGATCAGCGACGACTGGCCCCCGTGCAGCAACCGGGCCAGGACGTCGTTGCCGTTGATGTCCGTGCCCAGCAGGTGGCCGGGGCTGCCCGGCGGCAGGGCGCTCTCCAGGATGCTGCCGCCCACCGGGGGCGGAACGGGAAACACGTACGGGGCCACGAAGCAGGCCAACAGCAGCAGGCTGACGAAGGCCACCGGCAGGCCGACCACCAGCCGTTGGCGCAGGCGGCCCCAGCGCAGGTCGGAATCGTCGTGGGCCTCGGGCAACGCGGCGAGGACAGCGGGGGCTTCAGTGACTGCCATAACGGATCCTTGGGTCGAGGACGGCGTACATCAGGTCGACGACGAGGTTGGCGAGCACGGCCACCGCCGCGAAGATGAACACGCACATCTGCACCACGGCCACGTCCTGGGACATCGCGCCCTCGAGCATCATCATGCCCATCCCCGGCATCGCGAAGATCTGCTCGATGATGACCGTGCCACCCACCAGGGTGCCGATGTTCAGGCCCACGATGGTCAGCAGCCCGAAGGAGGAATTGCGGAAGGCATGGAGCCAGAGCACCAGGCCGGGACGGACGCCCTTGGACCGGGCCGTGTCCACATAGTCGGCGGAGTTCATCTGCTCCACGAGGTCACCGCGCAGAAAGCGGGTGTAGAAGGCCGCCAGGGGGACGGCCAGGGCCAAGACCGGCATGGCGACCGATCTCAGGTTCGGCACCAGTCCGTCCTCCAGGGGGACGAACCCGATGGCGGGCAGCATCTGGAGCGTGATGGCGAAGACCAGGACGAGCAGCATGGCCAGCACGAAGTTCGGAATGGCCAGCATGGTCATGGCGACCACCATGGTGGCCCGGTCGAACAGTCCGCCGGGCTTGCGTGCGGCCATCAGGGCCACCGGGATCGCGATCCCGAGGGAGACCACGAAGGCGAGGACGACCAGCTCCAGAGTGACGGGTGCGCGATCGGCGATCATGTCCGCCACCGACTGGCCACTGACCGACGACTGGCCGAGATCGCCGCGGAAGAGGCCGAAGAGCCACCCGAAATACCGCTCCGGGGCGGGCCGGTCCAGGCCCATGCGTTGGCGCACGGCCTCGACCTGCTCCTCGGAGGCATCCATGCCGGCCTGGTTCCGAGCCGGGTCCCCGGGCATCATCTCCAGCAGCACGAAGACCAGGACACTGATGGCCACCAGCAACGGGATGGTCATGAGCAGGCGCCGGCCGAACAGCCTCAGCAGGGGTGAGCCACCGCCCGTGCCCCGGGTGACCCGGCGCCGGTGCCCGCCGGACGGATCGGCCCCCTCCGGCCGGGCCGCGCTCGAACGAATGGCGGTGTCAGTCACTGTTCAACCCACACGCGCTCGTAGATGACCCCGGGATTGACGGCCAGGGCCGGAATCGGAGTGGTGAGCCCGGGGCCGTGGACGCCCTTGCGGACCACCTGGGCCGGGGAGAAGGCGATGCCGAAGGGGCCGTAGGCCTCGTCGGAGATCATCTTCGCGGCCTGCTGGTAGAGCTGCTCACGCTCCTGCTCGTCCACCGTTCCGGCGGCGTCCTGGATGACCTGGTCCAGGTCGGTCTGCAACCCGCCCGCCAAGGCCTCGGCCGCGGTGCTGGCACCCTCTGGCAAGGGGGTCCCGCTGTACGTGGAGGTGGAGCCGAAGCGGACGGCCACGCCGATGCCGGCGGCCGGGTCCCATGCGCCCGCGGTCTGGAGCATCGACTCCCACTCCCCGGTGCCGAACTTGGTGATCACGTCACCGAGGGGCTTGGAGTCGATCGTGACATCGATCCCGGCCTCCTGCCACTGGGTCTGCAGGGCGGTGGTGACCTGACGCGCGGTCACGATGTCCGTGGTGCCCAGCTCGACGGTCAGTCCGCCGATCTCCTCGACCAGCTCCCGGGCCTTGTCGGGATCGTAGGTGCGGTACCCCTCGACCTCCGGCTGGTAGAACAGGCCGCCGGAGGCGGTGAAGGACTGCGACATGTCACCCTGACCGCCGAAGAGCCCCTCGTTGATGGCCTCGAAATCCGTGGCGTAGTAGATGGCCTCCCGGGCCTTCTGGTCATCGAACGGCGCCTGACGGGTGTTCAACTGGATCACATACGGAGAGGTCGGCGCCCCCAGAGTGGTGGTGACCTGCGGATTGGACTGGGCTTGCTCGATCAGGGTCAGCGAGCTCAGGCCCTCGATCGCATCCCCCTGGCCGGCCTGCAACGTCTGGTACATGACCTGGTCGCCGGCCACGGACTGGAAGGACAACTCGTCCAGGTAGGGCAGGCCCTCCTTGAAGTAGTCCTCGTTCTTGTCCAGGTCCAGACGTTCGCTGATCCGGTTGGCCTCGACGGTGAACGGACCCGCCGCCACGGGGGCCTGACTGAACTCCTGGGCACCCATCTCCTGATATGCCGTCGGTGAGGCGATGAGATTCAGGTTGTTGTAGGGCATGGCGTTCACGAGGGCGCCGTTCGCGGTGGCGAGCTCGATCTCCAGCGTCACGTCATCCACGGCACGGATGGCTCCCAGCCGCTGCTCGATCAGTTGCTGGTCCACGTCCTCGGGCAGGGCCGCGTAGAGGTCGTCCAGGAACTGCTGGTCCAATTCCGGCATCGGCAGGTCCTGGGCCAGGTCGAGTTGCGGGGCTCCCGTGCTCCCCGAGCTGAGGTTGCGGATCCAGTTCCACAGGACGGCCTCAGCATCCATGGGCGTCCCGTCCGAGAAGGTGATGCCCTCCCGGAGCTTCACCGTCAGGGTCAGCCCGTCCTCTGAGAACTCATAGCTCTCGGCCTGGTGGGGAACGATCTCCGCGTTCTCACCGTTCTCATCGGCCTCGAGGGTGAACAGCCCGCCGAAGACCGCCGAGTTCAGCGACTGGTTCGCCCCGACCGAGTTGGAGGTGGCCGGGTCCAGCCCGGTGTCCCAGCCGCCGGAGTAGCCGGCGTCCAGGAGCACCGTCAGGTCTCCACCGGACTGGGGTTCACCCGCCGCGGCTTCCCCGTTGTCCGAGGCGTTGGTGCCGGCATCCCCGGCTCCGCAGCCGGCGAGGACGAGGCCCAGGCTCGCCGCCAGGGCGACGGTTCCCAGGACCCCGCGGCGCGGGCCCTTCTGGCGTGGTCTACAGCTCATGACGACTCCCCACAGTGGTGGACGACAGGACCGGGATGTGACCTATAGCACATCTCGCTTACAAGAAGTCTGGCCCAGTCAGAGAGTCGCTCACAGGTGAATTCCATCGGGTGAAAGCCAGCCGGAACCCATCCGGGCAGGTGACCGGTCAGCCCTCTCCCAGCCAGCGCAGAGCGTTGCGTGAGCTGATGTCCTCCCACTGCTCCGCGGGCAGATTCATGTCACGCAGGGTCTTGGCCACCGGGTCCTCGCGGAGCATCGCGGGGAAGTCCGATCCCACCAGGAGCCGGTCGGCCCCGAGCAGGTCGATGAGATAGCGCAGCGCCCGGTGGTCGAAGACCATCGAGTCGTAGTAGAACCGCCGCGCGATCTCCAGAGGCGAGGGGCCGTCGTCGTGCATCACGGCCCGGTCCAGGTCCACCGGACCTTCGTTCCAGGCGCCGCCCCAGAAGTAGTTGGCCCTCGGCAGCATCATGGCGAAGCCGCCGGCGGCATGGCTGAAGGAGATGCGCAGGTCCGGGCAGGCGGCGGCCGTGCCGCCCAGCGCCATGGACCCGGCCGCGAACATGCCCTCCACCCCCACGACGTAGGTCCCCATGGCGGACGTCGGGAGCCGGTTCATGGGTGAGGGCATGGCGTGGACGAACACGGACAGGCCGAGCCGTTCGGCCTCCTGGAAGAATCCCAGGAACTTCTCGTGCCCGATCGAGTCTCCCAGGATGTTCGAGGCGATCTCGACGCCGGCCAGGCCCGCCTCCTTGATCGCGGCCAGTTCGCCGGTGGCGGCGTCCGGGTCCTGCAGCGGCACCATGCCGAGACCGGTCAGCCGGTTCGGGTCATGGCCACACAGTTCCGCGGTGAAGTGATTGACGTGCTGGGCCAGGGCCAGGCCGTCGGCGGGAGGAAGGTCGTACTTCAGCAGCGGCGGCATGGGGCTGACCACCTCCCGGTCCACACCCGAGGCGTCCTGCGCCTCGAGGCGCCGTTCGGCGGCGAAGAACACGTCCTTGGCCCGGAACCGCATCTCGCCGAAGGCCAGGGTGCGGTCCGTGGAGCCCGCCACGGACTCCATGGAGGGGAAGCAGGACGGGGCGTCCTCGGGGTAGCCGTCTGGCAGCACGTGGGCGTGGGCGTCAATGATCATGGGGTGTCCTTCTCCCGTTCGGGGACGACTCAGTGGCTCGTGGTCAGGAGGTGCGGTGCCACCTCTGGTTCAAGGGTTCGGCCGAGATGGGGTTGGACGGTGACGTGGATGGCGCTCTTGTCCTCACGGTCTCCGGCGAGGGTCTCGATGGCCTCGGCCACCTGGTCCAGGCCGAAGGTGTGGGTGTGCAGGCGTTCCAGCGGGAAGCGTCCGGATTCCAGCAGGGCGATGGCCTTCTCGTTGGCGGCCGAGTCCACGCCGTAGGCGCCCCGGACGGTGAGTCCCCGGTTGATCAGCAGGTCCGTGCTGAGGGGGATCTCGCGCCCGCCCTTCAGCCCGGCCAATACCACGCGTCCGCCATGGCGGACGACCTTCAGGGCATCGGTGACCGGTCCGGCGGCCATGGGTGTCAGGTCCAGCGAGACGTCCGCCATCCGGCCCCCGGTGATCTCCGTGACGGCCTCGACGATGTCCCGTCCGTCCGGCCCGTCCACCACCACGGTGTGGTCCGCCCCGAGCTCCTCGGCGACCACCAGCTTGTGCCGGTCGGACTCGAGCCCCGTGATGATGACCGTGCGTGCGCCGGCGGCCTTGGCCGCCATCACGGCGGCCAGCCCGCGCTGGCCGGCCCCGAGGACCACCAGGGTGTCCCCCAGGCCGACCTCGCCCAGGTCCACCGCCCACCGGACCCCTGCTCCCAGGGGGTTGTACATGGCGGCGATGTCGATCGGCAGGGATGCGTCGATCTTGTGCATCACGGCGTTGGGCGCGAGGTACAGGTACTCCGCGAACCCACCGTAGAGGGACGGCTCCACGTCCACCGGGGTGACGCCGTGTCCGTTCTGCTTGTTGCGGCAGGCCTGGTAGCGGCCCACGAGACAGTCGGCACAGGACCGGCAGGGCACGATCACCTCGAGCGCCACGCGGTCACCCACCTGGACGCCCCACCGCTCGGCAGCACGTTCGCCGAGTTCCTCGATGATGCCCAGCGGCTCGTGCCCGGGGATGAAGGGCGCCCTGGACCGGCCCTGGAGGTGACCTCGGAAGATCTCCACGTCTGAACCGCAGATGCCGTTGGCCTCGACCCTCATCAGGCCGTCGTCGGGGCCGATCACCGGCCGGGGGAACTCCCGGATCTCGAGGGCGCTGGGGCCGGTCTGGACCACGGCCCTCACGGTGTCCGGGAGGTCCTCATGCAATCGCTGTGTCATCGTCAGTCTCTCCTTAGCGGGCCACGGTGGCCACGGGCGGGGTGGCGGGGCCGCTGCGCCCGAAGGGGCCGCCGTCCACCGCCAGGATCTGGCCGGTGATCCACCGGGCTTCGTCGCTGAGCAGAAAGGCGGCGGCATGGGCGATGTCCCAGGCGCTGCCCTCCTTCTTCAGGGTGGTGCTCTCCCGGCGTGCCTCGCGGAAGCGCTCGTCCATATTGGCGGCGGCGAAGGAGCCCCAGATGGCGCCCACTTCGATGCAGTTGACGCGGATGCCCTGCGGCCCGAGCGTGGAGGCAGCCCCCACGCTGAAGTTCTCCAAGCCGGCCTTGGCCACGCAGTACGGCATGCCGGGTCCGCGAGCGCTCACCCCCACGGAGGAGATGTTGAGGATGGCGCTGCCCGGGGGCAGACGGGGCACCGCGTGGCGGGTGACGGACCAGGCGGAGGTGAAGTTGATGTTCATCAGCTCGTCGAGCCGCTCGGGGGTGACCTCGAAGATCCCCGCCCGGTCCCCGCTCGCCACGTTGTTCACCAGGGCGTCCAGCCCGCCGAGGAGCCCGGCAGCCTCGGTCACGGCCCGCTCGCACGCCGCGTCAGTGGTCACGTCCGCGGTCAGGGCGTGGGCCGTGCCGCCCTCGGCCGTGATCCGGTCGACCGTGCGCTGGGCCGCCTCGGCGCTGCGGTCCAGCACCACCACGGAGGCACCGCGGGCCGCCAGGAGCCGCGCGATGCCGTACCCGACGCCGGGCAGGTCCCCATTCTGTCCGGCCCCGGTGATGAGGGCTCGGCGCCCGGCCATCCGGGCGGTTCCCTGGGCGGCCAGCGGATCCTCGAGCGGTGTGCCGGTCAGGCGGTCCTCAACGTCTGTGGTGGTCATCGATCATCCTTCTGTGGTGACGTGCCGGTGGGCGGCGGTGTTCCGGTGGTGATGGCCACGGGCTTCCCGGACCAATCGGCGAAGTACCGCACCACCATGGAGATCCCGGCGTTGCGGGACCCTGCCACGGCCACGATCATGGAGGCCGGGTCCGCGATGGTGCGGTGGAACCGGTCCGGGTCCGCGGTGTCCCCGTCGGTCCCGGGAAACCGGACCCCGTTCTCGTTGGCCCGGTCCTTACCCACGGCGGCCAGCTGCCCCGTGGTGCGTCCGGAGTGTTCGGCGAGCCACGCCGCCACGTCGGCACGGGAGAACCCCGCCGTGGCCAGCTGGTTGGCGTGCTCGGGACACAGCACCACCCCGGCCCCGGCGTTCCGGAAGATCCACGGGCCGGAACGGCCGATGGTGTCGGCGAAATCGGCCAGCAACTGCTCCGGATCGGAAGTGTGCCGGTTGTCCACGAACTCGCTGGTGCGCAACAACGTGGACGTCACGGCGTTTCCGCCGACCCCGAGGTCTTCCGCGAGGGGGGCCCAGGGGCTCTCCTCCTCGTTCTCCGCGAGGCAGATGGACCACCGCCCGGGCAGGCCCTGCGTGGCCTGCTCGAGCTCGTGCGGGCGGATTCCGTACGCGTTGCGGACGGTGAGGCCGATCGCCCGGGCCACGGTGGCGTTGGCCCGGAACCCGGGGCCGAACACCCCGCCGGTGCTGTTGAATCCGAGTTCCTGGCGCAGCGGACCGTTGACGATGATCAACGGGGCCGGTCCACTCGTGGACTGCCACCCGCCACCGCCGGTGGTCCGCTCCTGGGCGAGGGCCTCCCAGGCGGCCAGGACCACCGGGAAGTACTCCGGCCGGCACCCGGCCATGACGGCGTTGATGGCCAGCAGCTCGACCGTCACGGTGCGGTCCACCTGCTTCAGGTGGCTGAGCACCTCGCTGGCAGGACGGCCAGCGGCCGCGAGGAACCGGTCCACGAGGTCCTGCGTGGCCGGCACCACGGGCAGCCCGTCCGTCCACCCCTGCTCGTAGGCATGCTCGATCGCACTCTGGGCGGCGGCCGGGTCCAGGGCCTGGACGTGCTGCTCGTGCTGCACGGACGCCGCGGTCATGCTCGGCTCGTCTGGTCGGCGTCCGTCAGGGTGGACAGGATCTCCGGCAGCAGCAGGCGGGCGCGTTCGCGCACCTGTTCCTCCGTCAGCACGGCCATCGGGTGCGCGGTCCGGATCCACTCATAATCCGGGGCCCCCTGCACGCCGGCCATGGTGCGGCCGGTGATGTCGAAGGCATCGGTGAGGACCACGGCGGCCGGCAGGCCGGCCCGCTCGAAGTTGATCCCGTCCGCCACGGCGGCGGCACTGCAGGAACCACAGTCACCGACCCCCGTGACGACCACGTCGCACGACTCCCGGTACCGGGAGACGATCTCCTCGTCCACGGGGATGGAGAAGTTCTTCTTGGTCTCCACGATGCCGATGGACGCGGCGCCGTGCTCCTCCACGAGGAGCTCCCCCACCACGGTCAGGAACAGCAGGGCGTTGTGCTTCGTGTTGTCCAGCAGCCCAATCCGGGCCCCGGCCAACGACGCCGGCCGGGGCGCCAGTTCAGGGGTCGGACGACCCTGCGGGTCGGCAGCGTCCGCGGGGGCACCCGCGTGCTGGGAGCCCCTGCCGGTGGGATCGAGGATGGTCTGGGTCATGGACGCACTCCTACTGCTCGTGGACGATGATGCCGCGGATGTTGCGGCCGGCCAGCAGATCCTCGTAGGCCGTGTTCACCTCGTCCAAGGTGTATTTGCGGGTGATGAGCTCCTCGAGCTTGAGGTCTCCGGTCCGGTACAGGCCCAGGAGCTTCGGGATGTCATACAACGGATTGCAGTCACCGAACAGGGCCCCGCGGATCTGCCGCTGGTAACTGATGAGCAGTCCGGCGTGGATGGTCACGGCCTGCTCGTTCAGGTGGCCCACCGAGGTGATGGTGAGCTTGCCGCCCTTGCCGGTCATCGCGATGCCGGCGTTGGCCATCTCCTGGGTGACGGCGTCCGCGGTGATGATGACCTTGTCAGCCAGCTGCCCCCACGTGGTCTCCACCACGAAGTCATGGGCCTCCTGGGCCGTGGCGAACGCGTGGGTGGCCCCGAACAGCTCGAGCGCGGACTCCCGCTTGAAGGCCACGGGATCCACGACGACCACGTTCTTGGCCCCGGCGTAGCGGGCGCCCTGGACCGCATTGGAGCCCACGCCCCCGGCTCCGAAGATCACCACGGTGTCCCCCGCCCGGACCTCGGCCGCATAGACGGCAGATCCCCATCCGGTGGGAACGCCGCAGCCCACGAGGGCTCCCAGCTCGAACGGGATGTCATCCGGCAGCGGGACGGCGGCGTACTCGGAGAGCACCGTGTACTGGGAGAACGTGCCCAGGGTGCAGAACCCGCCGACGTCCTCTCCGTCACCATCGTGGAAGCGGAAGGTGTCGTCCAGGAACATGCCCGTGCCGGCGTTGAGGCCTTTGACGCACATGTTCTGGTGCCCGGTGGAGCACGGGCGGCAGTAGCCGCAGGCCGGGATGTAGGCGCAGACCACGCGGTCGCCCGCCTTCACCCGGGTGACGCTGGGGCCGACCGATTCGACGATGCCGGCCCCCTCGTGGCCACCGACGATCGGGAAGCGGACGGGGGCGTCCCCGGCGGTGATGTGGTGGTCCGAATGGCACAGTCCGGAGGCGTGGAGCTTGACCCGGACCTCGTGCTCCTTCGGCGGGTCCAGCTGCAGGTCGGTGACCTGCCAGCCGTCGTGTGGCCCCCGGGCGACGGCGGCCCGGGTGGTGAGGGTGGCGCCGCCGGCCCGCGCGCTGGTGGGCTGGTCGCTGGCCGCCGTGGGTGTGGTGATAGCCATGATGTCGGTCTGCCTTTCGTTCAGTGGGCCGCGGGCGTGGCGCCGCGCATCGAGACGGTCTTGATCTGCGTCCAGTTCAGGACGGCGTCGGCGCCCATGGTCCGGCCGAAGCCACTGCTCTTGTAGCCGCCGAAGGGGCCACCGATGACGCCGGCGCCCAGGGCGTTGTTGACGCCGACCTGGCCGGCCTGCAGGGCTCGGGACATCCGGACCGCGGTGCCCACGTCCTGCGTCCACACGGAGGCCACCAGCCCGTAGTCCACGCCGTTGGCCACCTCGATGGCCTCCTGCTCGTCATCCACGGGGATGACCGAGAGCACGGGCCCGAAGATCTCCTCCTGGGCGATCTTCATGTCCGGGCGGACCTGGTCGAAGAGGGTGGGGTTGACGAAGAATCCGTCTCCGTAGTCGCTGCCGGAGGGAACATCGCCCCCAAGCACCACCTCGGCACCACCTGCCTTGCCCGCTTCGATGTATCCCAGGACGCGCTCATGCTGGCGGCCGTTGATCAGCGGACCCATGTTCACCTGCTGATGCCAGGGACCCACGGTCACCTTCTGCATGGCCGCGGCCAAGCGCTCGACCACCTCCTGGTGAACGCTGCGATGCACCACCACGCGGGAGCCCGCGGCGCAGATCTGCCCGGTGTTCAGGGTGATGCCGGCGGCGATCGCGGGTGCGGCCACGGAGAGGTCCGCATCCGGGAATATCACCTGGGGTGACTTCCCGCCCAGTTCCAGGTGGAGGGGGATGAGGTTCCGGGCACAGGATTCCATCACCAGGGATCCCGTGGCCGGTGACCCGGTGAACCCCACCCGCCGGATGCCGGGATGCCGCGGGATGGCGGCGCCGGCCTCGGAGCCGAGGCCGGTGACCACGTTGATCACGCCGGCCGGGATCCCGGCGTCCATGGCGAGCCGGGCCAGGGCCAGGGGTGCCAGCGGGGCATCCTCGGCCGGCTTGATGACGATGGCGATCGCCGCGGCGACCTCGTTGGTGAACATCGGTCCGGGCGCGTTCCACGGGATGATGGCGCCGACCACGCCGTATGGCTCGCGCAGGGTGAAGCCGAGGACGTCCGGCGAGTAGGTCGGCAGCGAGACGCCCTGGACCTTGTCCGCCTGGCCGGCGATGAACCGGATCATCCCCGCTAGGGGCGAGGGCCCCCAGTGGGGCCGGCCGACGTCGCGGGATTCCAGCTGGTCGAGGACCTGGGCGTTCTCCTCCACCAGGGCGGCCCAGCGCAGCAGCAGCCCGGACCGGGCCGTGGCGTTCGTGTCACGCCAGCCGGGCAGGGCGCGTTCGGCGGCCTGCACTGCGGCGTCCACGTCGTCGGCGTTACTCCGGGGGATGCGGCTCAGCAACTCGCGGTCGGCGGGGTTGATGACGTCGATGGTCTCGCCGGAGGCGGCGGGGACCCACTCCCCGCCGATCAGCTGGACGTTGTCCGCCAGCAGCGGGGTGTCGAGGGTGGCTTGGGGATCGATGACTGCGGTCATAGTGTTCTCTTCCGTCTCGGGCGCTGGCTCAGTGGTCGATGGTGATGATGCCGCGGATGTTCTTGCCGTCGAGCATGTCCTGGTAGCCCTCGTTCACCTGGGCCATGGAGTAGCGGTTGGTGATGAGCTCGTCGAGCTTGAGCTTGCCGTTCTGGTACATGCTGACCAGGCGGGGCACGTCATGCAGGGGGTTGCAGCCACCGAAGATGGCGCCTTGGATCCGGCGTTGGAAGCCGATCAGGGCCCCCGGGTGTTCCTTGATGGACCCGTTGCCGACGGCGGTGATGGTCACCTGGCCGGATTTGCCGACGATGTTGATGGCGTCATGGATGACCTCGTCATGCAGGCTGCCGACCGTGATGATGGCGTGGTCGGCCAGTTCACCCCACGTGGCCTCGATGACGAAGTCCGTGGCCTCCCGTGCCGTGGCGAACACGTGCGTGGCCCCGAACTCGAGGGCCTTGTCCCGTTTGAACTCCACCGGGTCCACCACCACAACACGATTGGCGCCGGACATGGCCGCGCCCTGGACGGCGTTCATGCCGACCCCTCCGGCACCGAAGATGACCGCGGTCTGCCCCACCTGGACACCGGCGGCGTGGACGGCCGACCCCCACCCGGTGGGGACACCGCAGCCCACCAGGCAGGCGACATCGAAGGGCAGGTCCTTCGGGATCGGGATCACGGAGTACTCGGAGACCACCGTGTGCTGGGAGAAGGTGCCCAGCACGCAGAGGCCGCCGAAGTCCACGCCGTCCTGGTGGAAGCGGAAGGTCCCGTCCGGGAACTCGCCGGTGGCGGCGTTCTTCCCGGAGTCACACAGGTTCTGGTGCCCGGTGGAGCAATAGCGGCAGGATCCGCAGGCCGGGATGAAGGAGCACACCACATGGTCACCCACCTGAACGCGGGTCACGCCCTCGCCCACCGCGTCGATGATGCCGGCGCCTTCGTGCCCGCCCACCACGGGCATGCGCATGGCGGCATCACCCTTCTGGATGTGGTCGTCCGAATGGCACATTCCCGCGGACATCATCTTGATGCGGACCTCGTTGGCCTTCGGCTCGTCGAGATCGAGTTCGGTGACTTCCCAGGGCGTTCCGGGTTCGCGGCATACGACCGCACGAGTCTTCATGCTCAGGGGGACCCTTTCTGGCAGGTGGCGCCGCGGATGAGGCGCCGGCGGTGAGGTGGGCGCATCACCGGCGTCAGACGCCGGTGGTGCAGCTGCCTCCACGGTGCTCCGTCCGCCGGTGTGCTGCCACGGGCTTTCCGCCGCACGGAAGGATTCACTGTGATCAGGCTCACCTTCACGGTCCGCGGGCCTCCGCCGGGGCTCCGTCTTCTACGGCATGGAAACCGGGGTGATCCCAGGGGTGAGTGGAGATTGACTACTGCATGACCGGTCCGTCACCGGTCGATGTCACCACCTGCCGGCCCCAGACCCGGCCTCCCCTCTCGAGAACCAGAAGAGAAGTAGGACGCACCGTGATGAACAAGTTCCGCACCGATCTCCACGAGCACCTGGATGCCGTCTGGGACGGTGCCTCGATCGCCGTCGGCGGCTTCGGCAGTTCCGGACGCCCGGACGCCCTGCTCAACGCCTTGTGCGACCTCGGCAAGAAGGACCTGCACCTCTACGTGAACAACGTGGGTGACGATTTCACGGGCATCGGCCGCCTCGTCATGGAGGGCCGGGTCCGCCGGTTCACCGGATCCTTTCCGGTCCTGCCCGAGTTCTACGACGAGTACTTCGCGGGTCGCGTTGAGCTGGAACTGATCCCGCAGGGCACCCTAGCGGAGCGCATGCGGGCCGGCGGCGCCGGGATCGCCGCCTTCTTCACGCCCTCCGGCGCGGAGACCATGCTCTCCGACGGGACCTTCCCGGCCTCCTATTCCGGGGGAACCCCGGGCGAGCTGCTGCCGGCGAAGGAGGAACGGGTGTTCGACGGGCGCGCCCACGTCCTCGAGTACGGCATCACGGCGGACTTCGGCCTCGTCAAGGCGCAGCAGGCCGATCCCAAGGGCAATCTCCGCTTCCACCTCTCCGCCCGGAACTTCAATCCGCTGGCAGCCATGTCCGGGCGGACGACCTTCGTGGAGGTCGAACGGCTGGTGGACACCGGGTCCCTGGATCCGGACGACATCCACCTCCCCGGGGTCTTCGTGGACCACGTGGTGATGACTGCAACACCCATCCCGGCCGACCTGCCCCGGCGGGCCGCCTCGCTCCAGAAGGGCTGACCATGTCCATGACCAGAACCGAATCGCCCCGGGTCACCGGGCGCACGCGGGACGAGATCGCCCAGCGCCTGGCCGCGGACCTGGTGGACGGCTACACCGTCAACCTCGGGGTCGGCATCCCCCTGGCGGTGCCTCAGCACATTCCCGCGGACCGGGAGGTCTTCCTCCAGTCCGAGAACGGGATCCTGGGGCTCGGCCCCGCGCCCGAGCCCGGCACCGAAGATCCGGACCTGACCAACGCCGGGAAACAGCCGACCAGCATGATCCCCGGCGGCGCCATCGTGGATTCGGCCACGTCCTTCGCGATCATCCGCGGTGGCCACCTGGATGTGACCATCCTGGGAGCACTGCAGGTGTCCGAGGCCGGTGATCTGGCCAATTGGTATGTCCCGGGCCGCAACCCCGCCGTGGGCGGCGCCATGGACCTCGTGGCCGGGACCCCGGAGGTCTGGGTCTGCATGGAGCATGTGGACCGCCAGGGCCAGTCCAAGCTCGTGCACGAGTGCAGCTTCCCGCTGACCGGCCGGGGCGTCGTCACCCGGGTCTACACGGACCTGGCGGTCTTCCACGTGGTGGACGGGGTGCTGACGCTCGTCGAATGCGCTCCCGGCGTCACCCCCGAGGACATCCGGTTGCGGACCGCGGCCCACTACGTCGAGGCGGTCCCGGCATGAGCGCGGGATCCCCGCAGAATGCGGGGGCGCCGTCCCTGCAGCAGTGGCAGGACCTGACCGCCATCGATGTCCACGTCCACGTCCACCGTTCGGTGAGGGACGACGCCGGCCCGGTCGAGTCCGGGGAGCAGATGGGCGAGTACTTCGGGATCGGCACGATGCACGGGCACACGGTGCCCGAGCTCGCGGACTACTACCGCGAGCGCCGCATGGCCGCCGTCGTCTTCACCGTGGACTCGATCTCCGCCACCGGTGACGAACCGGTACCGGGGAACCGCGAGATCGCCGAGCTGGCAGCCGAGCATGCGGACGTGCTGGTGCCGTTCGCCAGCATCGACCCGGCCCGGGGTGCGGCCGGCGTGCGGGAGGCTCGGATCCTCGCCCGCGACTACGGCGTGCGCGGCTTCAAGTTCCATCCCGGCGTGCAGAGGTTCCATCCCGACGACCGATCGGCCTACCCGCTGTATGAGGTCATCGAGGAGTTCGGCCTGATCTCGCTGTTCCACACGGGACAGACCGGGGTGGGCGCCGGCTCCCGCGGAGGGGGCGGGGTGCGGCTGAAGTACTCCCACCCGCTGGCCATCGACGACGTGGCGGCGGACTTCCCGGACATGGACATCATCATGGCCCACCCGTCCTTCCCGTGGCAGGACGAGGCACTCTCCATCGCCCTCCACAAACCGCGGGTCTACATCGACCTCTCCGGCTGGTCGCCCAAGTACTTCCCGCCGCAGCTGGTGCAGTACGCGGACACCCTGCTCAAGCACAAGGTGCTCTTCGGCTCGGATTTCCCGGTCATCAGCCCGGAGCGGTGGATGGAGGCCTTCGACCAGTTGCCCCTCCGGGAGGCCGTGCGGCCCCTCATCCTCCGGGAGAATGCCGCCCGGCTGCTCCGGCTGCCCGGCACCGAGCCCGACTCCCCCTCCACCCCCTGAACCGTCCGCCGGCATTCCCGGCGCCCCCGAGAGGAACCTCCATGCAAGAACTCACCGGTCGCGTCGCCGTCATCACCGGCGGCAGCAGCGGCATCGGCCGCGGCATCGCCCTCGCTTGCGCCCGTGCGGGCATGACCGTCTACGTCACCGGACGCAGCGCGGACCACTTGGCCGAGACCCAGGCCGAGTTCGCCGGCCAAGGTCTCGAGGTCGCCACCCTGCAGGTGGACGTGACGGACCTGGCCGCGATGCAGCAGGCGGCTCAGCGCATCGAGGCCGAACAGGGCCGCGTGGACCTGCTGGTCAACAATGCCGGGATCGGGCTGACCGGCGCGGTCTCGGACGCCACTCCCGCCGACTGGGACTGGTTGATCGACGTGAACATCAAGGGCGTGGCCCACGGCCTCCAGGCCTTCCTGCCGGCCCTCCGCCGGCATGGCCAGGGAGGGCACATCGTCAACACCTCCTCCATGGCCGGACTGATGCCGGTGGTGGCCGGCCTCTACTCGATGTCCAAGGCCGCGATCATCGCCCTGTCCGAGGCCCTGCACATCGAGTTGCTGGCCGAGGGGATCGGCGTCTCGGCCTATTGCCCGGGTCCCACTCACTCGAACATCGCTTCCTCGGTGGCCCAGCGTCCGGCGGAGTACGGCGCCTCCGGCTACACCGCTCCCGGACCGGAGGCCACCGCGTTCCAGCTCACCCAGCCGTACATGAGTGCGGAGGAGGCGGGAGCGAGGGTCCTGGAGGGGGTCCGCCGTGGCGATATGTTCATCCTCACGCACCCCGAGTTCAAGGCCGGGGTGGTGCAACGCCACCGCGCGATCGAGGATTCCTTCCCCGACGAGCCGCTGAACGAGGAGCGGAAGGCCGCGATACCGTTCCTGCTGTCCTCGCCCGTCTATGACGAGGCGAGCCGGCCTCCCGCCCCGGTCTTCGAACCCACGCGCTGACCCCCTCCGGCACCGGCATCAGCGTCGGCTCCAGTCCCGGCGGGCGGCTGGCGCAGGGGGAAGGCAGTCATGCCCCCGCCATCGATCGGGATGGCCTGGCCGGTGATGTAGCCGGCCCCTGGCGAGACCAGGAAGGACACGAGCTCGCCGATGTCCTGGGGCTGCCCGACCCGGCCGACCGGGATGCTCCGCCCGCGCTGCGTGAGGGTCGAGTCCACGTCCAGGTCCGCGGACGGGTCCAGGATGGCACGGCTGGTGGCCACCAAGCCCGGGCACACCGCGTTGACGGTGATGCCCCACGGACCGAGATCCATCGACAGGGCACGCGTCATCCCGATCACGGCCGCCTTGGAGGCGGAGTAGGCCACGGAGAAGGGCGCGGCCGTCAGCCCGGCCATGGAGGAGATACTGACGATCCGTCCGTAGCGCGATGACCGCATCAGGGGCACGGCCGCCCGGCACATGGCATAGGTGCCGCGCACATTGACGTCGATCAGCAGGTCGAAGGCCTCGTCCGGCACCTCCTCGATGTCCCGCCGGTCCTGCCCCTGGGGTGCGGCGGCGTTGTTGACCAGGATGTCGAGGCGTCCGAAGCGGTCCTGGACCGTCTCCATGATCCGGGCGACGTCCGTCCGTTGGGAGATGTCCCCCAGCGCGGTGACCACGGGCACGCCCTCTCGCCGCAGGCGCTCGGCGAACTCGTCCAGTCCACTGGGCGGAACCTGCCCGAGCCTTAGCTGGCGGTCGTTGGCGATACCGCGGGGCTCGCGGTCCGTGATGACCAGCGATGCGCCCCTCGAGGCCAGCGCCCCGGCGATCCCCTGCCCCATGCCGTCCGGTTTGCCACAGCCCGTGACGAGGGCCACCTGCCCGGCCAGGGGCCGGTGCGAACCGCCCGCGCCGGCTGAGGCCTCTTCCGTGTGCCCTGTGGATTCCTGGCGCTGTGGTGTGTGTTGCTCGTTGGTCATGGTCAGCGAATCTAGGTGCCCCGCCTGCGGCCCACAGCCGAGATTCCCTCCCGCGGAAGACGGCCCGGACCGGCACCGAGGACTTCCGCCCGATGGAAGCCGGAGTCCGCCCGTCCGCAGATGTCCCACCATGGTGATGGACGTCACATCCTGGGAGGAGTCCATCCGATGCCCCCATCAACCGGGGACCACCCCGCCCTGCACGAAGCCCTCGCCGCCGAGGACCATCGCACGGCCGCGGGCCGCGTCCTGTCCGTCCTGGATGTCTTCGACCAGGACCACCTGGAATTGACCTTGAGTGAGATCAGCCGACGCGCGGACCTGACCTTGAGTACGGCGCATCGACTCGTCGGCGAACTCCGGGACTGGGGCGCTCTCGAGCGGACCGCGGAGGGACGGTACGCCGTCGGACTGCGGGTGCTGGAACTGGGCAGTCTCGAGCCGCAGATGCTCCAGCTGCGGGACGTGGCCCCGGCCTACCTCGCGGACCTCCAGGCTGCGGTCCAGGCCAACGTGCATCTCTCCGTCCGGGACGGCCATGACGTGGTGTACGTGGAGTCGCTGCAACGGCACTCCGGCGCCCACGTGCTCAGCCGGCTCGGGGGGCGCTGGCCCCTGCACACCACCGCCACGGGCATGGTCCTGTTGGCTTCCGCACCGGCGGCCGTCCGCCAGGACGTGCTGGCCAGCCCGCTGAAGCGCTATACGGACCACACCATCACCGATCCGGACATCCTGCGCCGGATGCTGGCGGAGGTGCACCGGACCGGAGTGGCCGTGCTGACCGAGACGATCACCCTCGGAACCTTCGCCGTGGGGGTGCCCGTCCGCGGGCCCAGCGAGCGGGCGGTGGCCGCCCTCAGTGTCACGCTGAAGATCAACGGATCACGCACCGTGCACCAGGTCCTGCCCGCACTGAACGCCACGGCGCGCGCCCTCTCCCGGGCCCTGGGGGCGGCCTCCACGGGGTTCCCGGCACCGGGCGCCCCCGGATCCACCGTCCAGCCCTTCGCGATCTGAGCACACCCGCCGTCGCCCTCCGGTCGACGCAAACGATACCTATCCCTATAGTGGATGCACCTCTACACTGATGTGATCCAGATCACGCCAAAGGAGCCGTCTTGGCCTCTCCGTCCAAACCCACCGCCGCCGGCCGCGTCCTGGCCATCCTGGACACCTTCACCGACCGGCACGACAGCCAGACCCTGAGTTCGATCGCACGACGGTCCGGACTGACCCTCCCCACCACCCACCGCCTGGTGGGTGAACTCACCGCCTGGGGAGCCCTTCACCGTCAGCCGGACGGCGAGTACACCATCGGCCTCAAGGTCCTGGAACTCGGCTCACTCGCCGGCCACCGCCTGCGCCTGAAGCAGTTGGCCCATCCCTACCTCCACGGCCTGCACCACGCGACCAACACCAACATCCACCTCTCGGTCTCCGTGCAACAGGACGTGCTCTACCTCGAATCGATGCTGGCGCCGGGCGGAGCCCCGGTCACCAGCCGCTTCGGCGGACGCTGGCCCATGCATGCCACGGCCACCGGCCGAGTTCTGCTGGCGGCATTGCCGCCCGACGAACTCGACGACCTGCTGCGCCAGCCGCTCGCAGCCTATTCACCTCACACCGACACGGACCCGAACCGGCTTCGGCAGCTGCTGGCTGAGGTCCGCCAGCGCGGCGTGGCCGTCGCCTATGACCAGATCGCCCTCGGCGTGATCGCCCTGGCCGCCCCGATCGTCGGACCGCACGGCCACCCTGTCGCCTCTGTCGGCATCACGGCGCCTAAGGACCGCTTCACCCCGCACCAGCTCATCCCCCCGCTGGTCTCCACGGCACAGCGGATCTCCCGCGCCCTCAATGGGCCCGAGGAAGCGCTGCCCGAAGACAGCCTGCGCACGGCCTCGATGCTGCCGGTGGACCCTGGGCCTTCCCTGGCGGGGCCTACCCCGGCCTGAACCCGCTCAGTGCCGGTTCGGCTCAGACCTGGCCGGCCTTGCGCCAGGAGCCCTCGTAGTTGTCCCGCACGTCGGAGGAGTACGGCACCGGGGAGACGGTCACGTTGACCTCGATCTGGCGGTGACGCTCCACCGTGGTCTTGCCGGAGCCGCCGTCGGGCTCACCCCAGACGACCTTCAGCCGGTCCCCCACCTGCACGGACGGGTCGACGACGGCCAGGGAGAGCGCGGTGCGCTCGTTCGCCGAGTAACCGGTGAACATGGACAGGCCGACGACCTTGCCGGAGCCGTCCACCACGGAGTCGAAGTTCGAGGATCCGTAGTTGGCATTGGGCAGGTCGAAGAACTTGTAGCCGATCTCCCCCTTGCCATACATCGAGGCATGGATGGTGGCCATGTCCTGATCGTCCCAGGCGAGGGTGACCTTGTGGCGCTGGGCGGCCGGATCGACCTTCTCGAGCGCCTCGCGTCCGATGAAGTCATGGTCGAACTTGATGAAGTTGCCGTAGCCCAGCTCCCAGGGGGTGGTGTAGTAGTCCTCGATGTTCGAGGAGACGAAGGACCCGGCGATGGCGTTGTTCGCCTCGTAGGAGTCGGCGCCGAGCCAGGCCCGGTAGTCCGCCAGCATGCCGTCCCCGGAGTAGATGGCCGGCAGCGGGGAGGGGATCCAGCCGGACTCCAGGGTGTTCGAGGAGTAGGCGCGGGCGCCGACGGCGGCGAGGCCGAACTCGGCACCGGCCTCCATGATGGCCTCGCGGATCCTGTCGTAGTCCTGGTAGTCGCCCCACAGCTCCAGACCCGGCGCGCCGGCCATGCCGTGCCGCAGGGTCCGCACGCGGGTGCCGGCCACGTTCATGGTGTCCATGTGGAAGAACTTCAGCTGCTCCACCGGTCCGCCGTTGACCTTCTCGATGACGTCCCATGCCTTGGGGCCCTGGATCTGCAGGCGCCAGTATTCCCGGGACACCGCCTTGCCCATGGGCCGCGACGGCGAGCGCCGGTCCTCGATCAGCTCGACGTCATAGCCACCGGTCTCGGCGTGGAACTTCAGCCAGTTGGTGGCGGGGGCGCGGCCCACGTAGGTGTACTGGTCCTGGTCCTCGTGGAACAGGATGCCGTCGCCGATGACGTGGCCGGCCGGGGTGACCGGGACGTACTGCTTCGCGCGGTTGACGGGGAAGTTCTCCAGCGAGTTGATCGCGGTGTAGGAGACGAGCTTCTTGGCATCCGGGCCCTTGATGATCAGGTTGTCCATGTGGTGGGTCTGGTCGAACATCACGGCGGTCTCCCGCCAGGCGATGACCTCGTCCCGCCAGTTCGTGAATTCGGGGGCCACCACCGGGTAGACGTAGGCGCCCACCTTCGAGTTCCGCATCATCTCCACGGGATTGCCTGCGGCCTCCATGGCCTGCTGCAGCGACTTCTGGTCTGACATGACTGAATCTCCTGAACGAGGGGTGACAACTGCCGTATACCTATGAGCATAGGTATCTCACTGTGACCTAGGCAACACCCTGCGGCGATTTTTCTGAAACGTCCCTCCGCGACCTGGAGACGCGGACCTCTACACGAAGGCGCTATGGCCGGTGATGGCGCGGCCCACGATGAGGGTGTTGATCTGGTCGGTGCCCTCGAAGGTGTAGAGGGACTCCGCGTCGGCGTGGAACCGCGCGACCCGGTTCTCCAGCAGGATGCCGTTGCCCCCCAGCAATTCCCGGCCCAGGGCCGCGCTCTGGCGCATGTGGCGGCAGACCCACGTCTTGGCCAGGGCGGCTTGCTCCCCGCTGACACCGCCCGCATCCGCGAGCTGGGACAGCCGGACCGCGAGGGCGAGGGACGCGTTGGCGTTGCCCAGCATGGTCACGAGGTGGTCCTGGACCAGCTGGAAGGACGCGATCGGCCGTCCGAACTGCTCCCGCCGCCTGGTGTACTCCAGCACGGCCTCATACAGGCCGATCTGGAGCCCGGTGGCATTCCAGACCACGTCCGGCCGCAGGGTCTCGAAGGTGCGGTTCAGATCTGAGAAGGAGTTGATCCGCTGGAGCCGGTGGCTCTCCGGGACCCGCACCCCGTCCAGGCGGATGTCGGCGTTGTGGACCATGCGCAGGGAGGTCTTGCCCCCGATCTTGGTGATCTCCAGGCCCGGGTCGTCGGTGCGGGCCAGGAAGACCTTGACCTGGCCGTCGTCGGCGTCCTTCGCGGCGATCGCCGCGAACTCGGAGAAGGCGGCGTTGCCGATCCACCGCTTGGCGCCGTTCAGGACCCAGCCGTCGCCGTCCCGCCTTGCCTCGGTCTGGACGCCGCGGGCGATGTCCGAGCCGTGGTCCGGTTCGGTCAGCGCGAAGCAGCCGGTCATCCTGAAGGACGCCATGTCCGCGCCCCACCGCTCCAGCTGCTCGTCGCTGCCGCCGGCATGGACCACGGTGCGGAACATGCCGGCCTGGCCGCCGAAGAGGATCGCCAGGGAGCCGTCCACGCGGGAGAACTCCAGGTTCCGGAAGCCGATGAACAGGGACCGGACCGCCTCGCCGGCGTCACGCAATTCCGCGGGCTCCACCAGGTCGAGCCCGGCCAGGCCGTCTCGGAGGAACAACGGCGTCTCGCCGCGCTCCCAATACTCGGCGAGGACGGGCTCGGCCTCCTCCGCCAGGTAGTGGCGCAGGCGGGTCAGGACGGCCTGCTCGGCGACTGTGAGCAGGTCCGAGTAGCCGTAGAAGTCGGCGCCGCCGAGGAAGGGCATGGGTCCGCCAGGCCGGGTGTTCTGTGCGTCTTTCACTGCACGTCCTCCCGGATCGAGGCCTTCAGGCGGCTCAGGTTCAGCTTCCCCGTAGGCCCGCGGTCGAGCGAGTCGCGCAGCACCAGGGTGCGCGGCTTCTTGTAGCCGGCTACCCGCCCGGCCAGGTGCTCCATCAGGTCCCGCTCCGTCACGTCCGAACCCGGCTCCAGGGCCACGATGGCCGCCACCGCCTCACCCCAGCGGGGATCGGGGACACCGAACACCACGGCGTCGGCCACGGCCGGATGCTCCAGCAGCGCCTCCTCGACCTCCCCGGGGAAGACCTTCTCCCCGCCGGTGTTCACCACGGAGCTGCCCCGCCCGAGCAGGTCGATGAACCCGCCCTCCCCCACCCGCACATAGTCGCCGGGGGAACAGTGGCGGACACCGTTGATGACGGGATAGGTCTCCGCTGACTTGACCGGGTCGTGGAGATAACCCACCGGCAGCGCACCGCGGTAGGCCAGGACGCCGATCGCCCCGGGCCGGCCCTGGACCTCTCGCTGGGCATCATCCAGGACCACGGCATCCTCGCTCAGCCGGAATCGCGCCGGCAGGTCCTCAGCCCGGGTGGTGGTGGCCATCGCATAGGGGCCGCCCTCCGTCGAAGCGAGGATGTCCACGATCGCCACCCGGCCCAGTGCATGGATGCGGCGCTTGGTGTCATCGCTGAATCGCATCCCCGAGCTGATCACCGAGGTCAGGCTGGACTCCCGGCCGCCGAGTTCGGCCTCCAACGCGTCGAGCAGGGGCAGCGCCACCGCGTCCCCGGCGACGATCAGGCGGGTCACTTCCCCGCCCACGATCAGCCGGGCCACGTCCCCGGCCTGGAAGCTGGGATCCGGGTTGATCACCACGGTGCCGCCGAGCGCGAGCGTGTTCATCGCGCTGAACAGTGCCGTCGCGTGGATGAAGGGTGCCAGGGGCAGAGTCCGGACCGGCGGCAGGTCGCCTTCCACGGCGATCTCCACCGCAGCGTCGACGTCGGCCGGAACGTCCCTGCCGACAGGACCGTAGATCGAGGACTGTTGGATGTGCAGCAGATCCCCGATCCTCCACACCACGGCCTTCGGTGTGCCGGTGGTCCCGCCCGTGAAGATGTACAGCTCCGCATCCCGGCCGGGCTCGAACCGCCGCGGGGAGTTGGTCCGGTCCGGGTCCGGCGCCGCCAGATCCTCGAAACAGACGTGGACGACGCCGGCCCGCTCCCGACCAGCTGATCTGCCTGGCCCGCCCACACTGCCGGCTGGAAAGTCGGGTTCCGCCGGGTCCGGCAGCCGCGACGTCCCTGGTTGCCGGCCACCTCCGACCTCGATGAGCACCTCCGGTCGGCCGGCAGTTCCGGCCAGCCGGTCCAGGGCGTCCTCCACCGTGGCCCGCGCGCCGCCGGCATGGACAAGGACCACCGGCTCGGCCACCGCGAGGAGCCCGGCGAGCTCCGCTCCGAGGTAGCGGTAGTTGATCGAGACCGGGATCGCCTCCAGCTTGAGGCAGGCGTAGAACAGCACGAGATACTCAGCGGTGTTGTGGAGGAAGAACGCCACCCGGGAACCGGAGCCCACGCCACGCTCCGCCAGGCCCTCGGCCACCACGTCCGCGGCGTCGTCGAACTCGCCGTAGGTGTAGCTCCCGCCGGCGGACTGAACCGCCCACCGGCCCGGGGCACGCCGGGCGATCTCGCGCCACAGAACCGCATAGTTCTCATACATGGACAGGCCTCCGTCTGCTGTGGATCACCTTCAGTTTCAGGTAACCTGAAACGAACGTCAAGGGCCACGTCCATCGGCCGAGCCCGTCCCCCAAATGCCCTGGGAGGCACCATGACGACTCAGGACTCCGAGGCCACACCGGACCTCGTCATCGACGGCTGGTTCATCTACATGATCAAGCTGCTGGACACCGGCCTTCGCCCCGAGGTCGAGCGGATCGCGGGCAGCCGAGGGTTCACCGCCGCCCAGTACACGGCGCTCACCGTGCTGCTCTCCAGGCCGGGCATCACGTCCTCGGAGCTGGCCCGGCGCTCCTTCGTCCGGGCCCAGTCCATGGCGGGGACCCTCGGTCCGCTCATCGAGCAGGGCCTGATCAGCCGCGCCCCCGACCCGGACAACGCGCGGCGGCTGTTGCTCCGGACCACACCCCGGGGCCGAGCGGCAGTCACTCGCCTGCAGGACGAGGTGGCCACCCTGCAGGACCGCCTGGTGGCGGGACTGGACGAACAGCAGCTCGATGCACTATCGGCGGCCTTGCGACTCCTGCGCAACAACGTCCAGGACCTCAACACCACCACGCCGTAGAGGCGTGACGGTGCTGGGTGAGTTCACGTCCGCTTCAGCAGCTGAGTTCTTCGGCCACAGCGTTGCGGGCCGTCTCAACCTCCGAGGACTGGCTCTCCAATGTATCCATGGCCTCGGACATCGTCGCGTCATCAGGCAGGTCCTCCACGGCGTCGTTGAGCCCGTCTTCCGCCGAGTCCAGTTCGTCCATGCGGTCCTGGGCGACGTCTTCGGCCGCCTCCTCCAGATCGTCGTGCGTCGACCTGACCTCGTCTCGAGCCGTGCGGATCTCTTCCACCGTGGCGTCCGGGGATAGCGTGTCCTGGAAGCTCTGCAACGCCGCCGCGTAGGCATCGGACGCCTCACAGGCGGTCGACACGTTCTCCTCCGGAGTGGACGAGCAGCCGGTGAG
>NZ_JALDXU010000039.1:0-28513 GCF_032154715.1 Citricoccus sp.
ACCGTCCCTGGTCCACGGGGACCTGGCCGGGCACAACATGCGGTGGCAGCGTGCAGGAGCCGGAGGTGGCGGTGACCACTGGGACCTGACCGGGATCCTGGACTGGGACCTGGCCGCCGTGTGGGATCCCGCCTTGAACCCGGCCTATCTGGCCCTGTGGCACGGTGAGGAGAAGCTGGAGGCGATCGCGCGGGACGCCGACGAGGCCCTGCGGGGACGGGTCTGGCTGGGATGGATGGCCCTGGAGGCGATCTACGATGCGTCCCTGCGTGAGGATCCGGCGAGCGAGATCGGGCCGGCCACCTGGCCGAAGCTACTGCCCAAGGTGCTCCCCCGCATCGAGCGGGCCACCGAGGCGCTGGCCCGGTGGCAGGCTGAGCACACGCCGACGAACGGCCGCGTGAGCGCTCGGTGAGCACCGGCGTCGGGAACGGAGTCCACGACGGCGGCTGCCACCAGGGCCGGCCCGGACGGTGGCGCGGAGATTCCGCAGCCGCCGCCCGGAGTAGGACCGCACGAGTGCTCCGCGAGTCTTACACCAGGTCTCGCGGAATGCGGCGGTGCCAGCTCTGCGAGTAGACGCGGGGGTCGCCGCGCTGGGCATCCAGTTCGTAGGCGTCGAGTTCCGCATCGATGATGAACTCGGCGGGTGTGGAGGTCAGCACCGTGCTGGTTTTGACCTCGGCCCCCCAGTCCTCGCGCTCGACCCGGCGCACGGTCCGGGTCTCACCGCGCACGGAGTTCACGTCGTTCCAGCGGAAGCTGTACCACTCCTCGGTGCCGCGCCGGATGTGGCTCCCGGTGTCCTCGATGCGGAAGGCCCCCTGGTCATTGGCGATCTCCAGGGTGGAGACGTTCGTTGCCAGGTCACGGGTGACCCGCCAGTGATGCCGTCCGGGCTGCGTCTGGGTCACCTCCAACGGGGTCGCGGCCTCCGGCTCCTCGAACTCGCGCAGCCGGGCGTCCTCCGGCCGGCGGGGACGCTGGGGGACGGTGAGGGTGCTGACCCCGGTGGTGAGGGAGACGGTGGCCGCCTCCGGGGAGGGCCAGGCCAGGGGCCAGTAGGAGGTCGAGATGGACAGCCGGAGGCGGTGCCCGGCCGGGAAGGTCTGGGCGATGCCATTCAGCGGCACCGTGACCCGGTACTTCTTCCCCGGTTCCAGCGGACTCGGCTCCTCGCTGCTGTCCCGGTGGGTGAGGTTGAGCAGCCCGTAGGTCACCCGGGTGGCCTCGCCGTCCAGGTTCACGTCCGAGAGCCGCACGGCGAGCATGGCCACCGGCCGGTCCGCGGAGACCTCCAGGTGGCACTCCGGCAGGCCGAAGATCTCCAGGTCCTCGGTGAGCGGATGGGACTCGAAGAAGATGGCGCCGCCGTCCTCTTCCCGCTGGTCGAAGGGCAGGTCCGGCACGGCCGCATAGGAGGCCCACTTGCCGGCGAACATGCCCACGCTCAGGGGGGACTTCATCTCGATCTCGGCCTCCGACTCGCCATGCTGGTCAGCGTCGGATTCGGCCTCCTCGAGGTGGTGGCCGCGCAGGGTGTACTCACGGTCCTCGATCCCCGGGGCGGGCCACTGGTCCTCGGCGACCCAGCGGCCGGGCCGGTCCTCGTAAGAGGACGCCGGTGAGATGCTGTCCTGCATCCAGGCCCGGAGCATGGGCTCATCCATCACCCCGGTGTCCCGGTCCTTGAGCCAGTGGTCCCACCACCGCACGGCCTCCTGCAGGAAGCCGATGGCCGGGCCCGGCACGCCGAGGTGCGGATACTTGTGGCCCCACGGTCCGATCAGGCCCTTCCGTGGGACGTCCAGGTTCTCCATCAGGCGGAACACGGCGTTGGTGTAGCCGTCCGCCCAGCCGCCGACTGCCATCACCGGGCACTTCACCTGGCTGTAGTCCTCGCAGACCGAGGCTGTTTTCCAGTAGTCGTCGCGCCGCTGGTGCTCCAGCCAGGTCTCCAGCCACAGCCCACTGCCGGCCAGCCGCTCGTGCCACATGTCCCGCCACCGTTCGCCCACGATCTGCGGATCGGGCGGAAGGCTGTTGAAGGCGAACATCACGGTGGCCTCGGAGAGGTTGTCGCCGAGCAGGCAACCACCCATGTAGTGCATGTTGTCCACGTAGATGTCGTCCGTGGCCGAGGCGCTGATGATGGCCTTGAGGGCCGGGGGCTGACGGGCCGCCAGTTGCAGGCTGTTGAACCCACCCCAGGAGATGCCCATCATGCCGACCTTGCCGTCACACCATGGCTGCTCGGCCAGCCAGGCGATGACGTCCTCGGCGTCCTCATGCTCCTGGGCGCGGTACTCGTCCACCATGACGCCGTCCGAATCGCCGCTGCCGCGCAGGTCCACTCGGGCGCACACGTAGCCGTGCCCGGCCATGTACGGGTGGTTCAACTCGTCCCGTGCGCGGCTGCTGTCCCGTTTCCGGTACGGGATGTACTCCAGGATCGCCGGGACGGGCTTCTGCTCGGCGTCGACCGGCATCCAGATCCGGGCGGCCAGCCGGGCCCCGTCCCGCATGGGGATGAATACGTTCTCGATGACCCGCGTCTCATGCGGGAATTCGGTGATGGTCTTCATCGTCCTCCTTCTCCATCGTGGTCGTCCGACTCTGCGCTGGCGTACTCGAACGGCAGCTCCTGGACGATCCGTGCGTGGAACCGGCCGAGTTCCTCATGGTTGGACGCGCCGAGGTAGAACTTGCCGACGATGAACCGGTAGCTGTCCTGGCCGGCCAACTCGGACAGCCGGTCACCCTCATGGGCCATCAGGGTCAGGACCGTGCCGGGGTGTCGTTCCGCCAGGGCCTTCTTGTCCTCCTCATCAGGCACCCGGGTCACCACGGCGTCCTCATCATGGAAGACCATGCACTGGGCCGCCACGGCATACTCACCCTGGCGGTGGGGCATCCGTGGCTCACGGCCCAGGGCGATGTCGATCGCGACCTCATGGTTCGAGGCACCGTCCACCTTGGCGAACAGGTCACTGTGGGACTGCGAGATCCGGGTGTTGACCTCGATCATCCACAGCTGGTCCTGCTCCTCGTCCCACATGAACTCGGAGTTGAAGCAGCCGTTGTCGAAACCGACGTGCTTCAGGTACCGCTCGGTGGCATCGATCATCCGTTGCTGCACACCCTCCGGCACACTGCTGGCCGGGTAGTCCAGCCGGTCGAAACTGGTACCGTCCGCGTCCTTGTGCATGTCCAGCACTCCGTGGACGCGGAACGTGCCCCGGAATACCGTGCCCTCCGGTGCGGCCTGCGTGCCCTGCACGAACTGCTCCGCCAGGCAGGTGTTGCCTCCCCACTGCTGCAGCTCCGGCGGCAGGTCCACCATGGACAGCGCCGCGTCGAAGGCGTCCCCGATCTCCCCGATGTGCGCGCGGATCTCGGCCAGGGCCTCGTTGAAGCCCGCCTCGTCCTCGATCTTGAAACCGAGGTTCGAGGAGTGGGCCTTGACCGGTTTCACCCAGAACGGGTAGTCCAGGTCGATCGTGTCCAGCGCATGGTCGTCGAAGGGGTCGAACGCGGCGAAGCCGGGCACGCACTCCGGAATGCTGGCCCGCTGTTCCAGCCGGCTCCAGTACTTGTGCTCGCACTTCAGCACGCTCTCCAGGGACGGCGCCGGCAGTCCACGCTCAGCCGCCAGGATGGGTGTCATCACGCTGACGGGGAAGTCCCAGTGGGCGATGATCGCGTCCACCGTCCCGTCGAAGGCATCCAGTTGGCGACGCGCGGCCGCCAGCAACTCCTCGAAATCGATCTCCGCGGTCTCCACCAGCCGCTCGTAGTCCAGCACGTTGTGGAAGGCGTAGTTCTCAGCCCCCGAGACGGTCTCGAGTTCGTGCCGCTGGACCTCGGTCAGGCCCAGGACATGAATGTTCTTCTGTTCCATCACGCGCAACCTCTCGTCGGCGAACGGCTCGGTCGAGCCTGCGGCCACCGTAAACACGGCTGAGGACGAAACACAACGTGGGACCGGACGGCGCGTCGGGCCTCAGGCGAGCAGGTCCCGCCCCAACGGGCGCAATGCCTCCCCCGGGGATTGGGCCGCGAAGATGAGCGCGAAGTGCACCGCCCAGCCCTGCGCCCGGGCCCAGAGGGCAGGATCCGGAACCCGGCCGGCGTCGTAGGCGATCCTGAAGGCATCCCGGCCGGAGGGTGAGAAATGCAACAAGGCCGAACCCAGGTCCGAGGCCGGATCCCCGGCACACAGGTCACCGAAATCCACGAGTACCGGAGAACGGCGTAGGCGATCCGGCCCGACGCCGGCCAGCACCGTGTTGTTCGGGTGCGGATCCCCGTGGAGCCAGACTCGGGCACCCGCATACGGCGCCGCGTCCACCGCCCGCCTCCAGGCCTCGGCGAGCTGCTCCCGGCGCTCCCGGCCGAGTTCGCCGGCCACGGCATCCCACCGCCGGGAGAAACGGTCCTCCACCTCGGCCAGACCGACCCCACGGAAGGCGCTGGCGGGGGCATCCGCGGGTGCCGGCTGGTGCAGTCCCCGCAGGGTGGCGGCCAGCTGGACGGCATAGGCGTCCCGTGCCTCAAGGGGCACGTGGACCGCCGGTGTCCCGTCCATCCAGGGCACCACCGCCCAACGGAACGGGTAGCCGGCGCGGGGCACGCCCGTGCGGACCGGCGTCGGGATGACAGGTAGGGCGGGAGTGGCGTGGTCCGCTTGGTCGGTGGTGCCGACCGGACGGGCAACCAACTGGGCCGCCAGCCGCGGCAGCCAGGCGACCTCCCGGTCGAGCAGCGTCTCGGCCTGGGCGTGCCGGGGCAGGCGGAGGGCCAGGCGCTCGCCCAGCCGGACCATGGTGTTGTCCCAGCCGCGGACCGGCTCCGCCAGCGGCAGGGGGGCGAGTTCGGGATGCTGCTCACTCAACAGGGCACGGACCAATGCCGGGTCGATGACCGGCTCACCGTCACGCAACTCCCACGGCATGCTGCCCCTCTCTCGTGGAAACTGGCGGTCGAAAACGCCCCATAATGTCCCGATGCCGGGCAATGATGGGGCGCTATCGACCTGCAGATGAAAGAGGGGCTACTCGCTGACGCCCAACTGCTCCATCACGATCTCGCGGACCCGGGCGGCATCGGCCTGGCCGCGGGTGGCCTTCATCACCGGGCCAATCAAGGCGCCGATGGCCTGCAGCTTGCCGGCCTTGATCTTGTCCACCACGCCCGGGTTCTCGGCGATGGCGGCCTCCACCGCGGCGTTCAGCGCACCGTCGTCGGAGACCACAGCGAGCGAGCGGGCCTCGACGATGGTGCGCGGGGCACCCTCGCCGTCGGCGACGAAGCCGAGCACCTGCTTGGCGAGCTTGTCATTGATGGTCTTCTCGGCGATCAGCGCCTCGACCTCGACCACGTCCGCCGGGGTGACCCCGAGTTCGGCGATGTCCTTCTCGGCGAGGTTGGCCAGGCGGGCGATCTCGCCCATCCACCACTTGCGGGCCGCGGCGGCACTGGCGCCGGCCTCGATGGTCGCCGCGATCTCGTCCAGGACGCCGGCGTTGACGACGTCTCGGAACTCCTCGTCCGAGAAGCCCCAATCCGCCTTCAGGCGCTTGCGGCGCTCGGCCGGGGGCTCCGGCAACTCCCCGCGCAGACGCTCGATCCACTCCGGCGTGGTGTGGATCGGCACGAGGTCCGGCTCCGGGAAGTACCGGTAGTCGTCCGCATCCGACTTGGGACGGCCCGAGGTGGTGGTGCGGGTCCCCTCCTGCCAGTGCCTGGTCTCCTGCGTCACGGTGCCACCGGAGGAGAGGACGGCGGCCTGGCGCTGGATCTCGAACGTCACCGCGTGCGCCACGGCCCGGGTGGAGTTGACGTTCTTCGTCTCGGTGCGGGTGCCGAACACGGTGGACCCCTGCGGCATCAGGGACACGTTGGCGTCGCAACGGACGTTGCCGCGCTCCATCCGGGCGTCCGAGATGCCGAGGTTCTTGACGATGTCCCGGATCTGGGTGACGTAGGCCTTGGCCAGCTCGGCGGCGCGCTCACCGGCGCCGGTGATCGGCTTGGTGACGATCTCCACCAGCGGCACGCCGGCGCGGTTGTAGTCCACCAGCGAGGAAGCGGCGTCCTGGATGCGGCCCGAGGCCCCGCCCTGGTGGGTCAGCTTGCCCGCGTCCTCCTCCATGTGGGCGCGCTCGATCTCCACGCGGAAGACCGTGCCGTCCTCGAGTTCGACGTCCAGCCAGCCGTCGTGGGCGATCGGATCGTCGTACTGGGAGGTCTGGAAGTTCTTCGGGGTGTCCGGGTAGAAGTAGTTCTTCCGGGCGAATCCGCAGACTTCGGCGATCTGGCAGTTCAACGCCAGGCCGAGCTTGATGGAGTACTCCACCGCGGTCCCGTTGACCACCGGCAGCACGCCCGGCAGGCCGAGGTCCACCGGGGTCACGTTGGTGTTCGGCTCGTCCCCGAAGCCGTTGGGCGCCGAGGAGAACATCTTGGTCCGGGTGTTGAGCTCCACATGGACCTCGAAGCCGAGCACCGGCTCGTACTGGGCCATGGCCTCCTCGAACGTGAGCACCTCGTCAGTGACGGCGGCCATCAGTTCTCTCCTCCTGCGGTTGCGGTAGCGGGGGCGTTCCCGACGCCGGCCGGTGCGGCGGCGCCCGAACCGTCCAGGTCCGGAGCCTGGGCCCAGAACGGGGTGCCCCAGGCCTCCTCGAGGCGGGACTCGAGTGCGGCGGCGGCACGGTACATGGTGGCATCGCCGCGGGCGGGGGCCAGGAACTGAATGCCCACGGGCAGTCCCTCGGACAGTCCGGCGGGCACCGAGATGCCCGGGATGCCGGCCAGGTTGGCGGGGATGGTGGCGATGTCGTTGTTGTACATCGCCACCGGGTCATCCAGCTTCTCACCCAGGGGGAAGGCGGTGACCGGGGAGGTCGGCGAGATCAGCACGTCCACCTGCTCGAACGCGGCGGCGAAGTCGCGCTGGATCAGGGTGCGGACCTTCTGCGCCGAGCCGTAGTAGGCGTCGTAGTAGCCGGCCGAGAGCGCGTAGGTGCCCAGGATGATGCGGCGCTTGACCTCATCCCCGAAGCCGGCCGCACGGGTGGCACCCATGACCTGCTCGATGGTGCCGCCGCCGTCCGGCACCACGCGGTTGCCGAACCGGACGCCGTCGAACTTGGCGAGGTTGGAGGAGACCTCCGAGGGCATGATCAGGTAGTAGGCACCCAGGGCGTAGCCGAGGTGCGGGCAGGAGACCTCGGAGATCTCTGCCCCGGCGTCCTGGAGGACCTGCACCGACTCCTGGAAGCGGGCCAGCACGCCCTCCTGGAATCCCTCGCCCTCAAGCTCGGCGATGATGCCGATGCGCAGGCCTTTCAGCTCGCCGTTGCGGGCTGCCTCGAGCAGTCCGTCCAGGGGCTCGGGCAGGGAGGTGGAGTCCCGGGGGTCGTGACCGCCGATGAGCTCCTGCAGGGCGGCGGCGTCGGAGACGGTTCGGGTCACCGGGCCCACCTGGTCCAGGGAGGAGGCCATGGCGATGACGCCGTAGCGGGACACCGCGCCGTAGGTGGGCTTGGCGCCCACGGTGCCGGTGACGGCCCCGGGCTGGCGGATCGAGCCGCCGGTGTCCGTGCCGAGGGCCAGGGGGGCCATGAAGGCCGCCACCGCGGCGGCGGAGCCACCCCCGGAGCCGCCGGGGGTCCGGCTCAGGTCCCAGGGGTTGCGGGTGTCACCGAACGCGGAGTGCTCGGTGGAGGAGCCCATGGCGAACTCGTCCAGGTTGGTCTTGCCGAGGATCGGCAGCCGGGCTGCGCGGATCTTCTGCACCACGGTGGCGTCATAGGGGCTCATCCAGCCCTCGAGCATCCTGGAGGCGGCGGTGGTCGGCTGGCCGACGGTGACGATGAGGTCCTTCACCGCGATCGGCACGCCGGCCAGGGGGTGCAGGTCCTGCGCCTCGGTGCCGCCGGCGGCGCGGAGGGCGTCCACCTCGGCGGCCACGGCGAGCGCCTCCTCGGTGTTGACGTGCAGGAAGGCGTGCACGCCGGCGGCTCCCTCAGTACCTGGGTCGGCAGCGGGGCCGTCGACCGCGGCGATGCGGTCCAGGTGGGCCTGAGTGAGCTCCACCGAGGTGATCTCCCCGGCACGCAGACGTTCGGCCATCTGCAGGGCGGTCAGCTTGATGAGGTCATTCGGGGGCAGTTCAGTCACGTCAGTCACGCCGATCACTCCCCGTCCAGGATCGCGGGGACCTTGAACTGGCCGTCCTCGGCGTCCGGGGCCATGGCGAGTGCCTGTTCCTGGGTCAGCATGCCCGAGGGCACGTCCTCGCGGAACACGTTGCGCAGCGGGATCGGGTGGGACGTGCGCGGCACGTCCTGGCCGGCGACTTCGCTGACCGAGGTGATGGCATCCATGATGAAGGCGAGCTCTCCGGACATCTTGTCCAGTTCGTTCTCGTCCATCCGGATGTGGGCCAGTCGCGCCAGGTGGGCGACGTCCTCACGGGTGATGGCGGACATGAATCTCCTGTGGTTTCCACCTGTGGTGGTCTGACGTGTCTGGTGTGCCTGGGACAGGTTCGGTCACCCAGTCTAGTGCGGAGTGCTGCCGCGCTGGGTTCACTGCGGGGTTCAGACGGCGCGCCGGTACACCCAGTAGAGGGGGTCCTCGCCCGACGTCGGCGCCTGGCCGATGTCCGAGAGGCGCCAGTCCCGCTCCGGGACCCGGACGAACCCCTCGGATTCGTAGAGCCGGTGTGCCCCGGACATGCTCTCCATGGTGGTCAGCACGACTGCGGCGACCCCCTCCAGCTGTTCGGCCCGGTCGATCGCGGCGCGGACCAGGGCCCGGGCCACCCCCCGGCGCTGCACGCGCGGGTCCACGGCGAGCATCCGGAACTCGAGTTCGCCCTCGCGGGCGGTCTCGGACATCGGCATCCCCGGGAGGGTCAGGACCACCGAGCCGGCGATGACGGGACCCGCCGCGCCGAGCGCGGCCGGGCCGGCGTCGGGCGCCGTGGGGGTGTCCGTAGCTGCGGGGGTGCCCGGAAGGCTTTCAGTGAGGGCCGCCGCCTCGACTTCGCCGACGAGGACGCGGGCCTGGCGGGCCCGGGTGGCCACGTCCTGGAGGTTCGCGATGTACTCGTCTTCGGGATCGATATGACCGCCGTCGATGTAGGAGGTCACCGTCAGGTGCGCGATCGCCGCATGGTCCTCCGCCCGCGCGTCACGCACCGTGACCCCCGGGACGCGCGAGACGGGTTGTGGCCAGCCGGCGGAGCGGAGGGCCGGGTGCAGATCGTCAGTGGGGTCAGCGTTCTCAAGGCGTTCGTGCGGCACGGCTGAATCCTACGCCGAGCAGACGGTCGGCGGCGTAGGCGACGGCGACCCCGCCGGCGTAGGCCACCAGGTCCGCGAACCCGAACGTGGTGCCCAGGACCAGCCGGAGGGGCGGCCACCACGCCCCGAGATCCGCTGAGAAGCCGGTGAGCTGGAGCAGCTCGACCGCAAGGCACCCGGCCAGCGCCAGTCCGGCCACGAGGACCCGGGGCCGGGTCGGCAGCAACAGGGCGATGAGCAGGTAGATCAGCACGGCATACAGGGCGTCTCCGGCCGGCCCCGTCCAGGCCGCTGTGCTCAGGGTGCGGAGGCCCAGCCCGAGGGCGATGGTCACGGGGACCGCGGCGCCGAGGATCAGGCGCCGGGTGCGGGTGGGGACGGCCTGGGTTGGCTCAGAGATGGAGGTTCCAATCCGGGAGGTGGTTCGGGCTCCCGTTGAGTGTAGACATGACTCGTGAAGCCCTACCGTGTGCCACTCTGGTGGTAAGCCACTGCCAAGGAGCACGACGATGTTGACCGGACTCAGCGCATTTCCTCTCACCCCATTCCATGACGATGAACTGGATGAGCCCGCCTTCATCGGCTTGGTGGAGCGCCTGGTGGACGCCGGCGTCGACTCCATCACCGCGCTCGGCTCCACAGGGTCGTACGCCTACCTGGACCGGGACGAGCGCGCTCGGGTGGCGCGCGCCGCCGTCGCACATGCCGGGGCCGTGCCGGTCTTCGTGGGAATCGGCGCCACCCGCACCTCGCAGGTCCTGGCCCATGCCGAGGCGGCGCAAGAGGCCGGCGCCGCGGGACTGCTGCTGGCGCCGGTGAGCTACCAGCCCCTGACCGACGACGATGTCTTCGAGTTGTTCAGGACGGTGACGGCGTGTTCGTCCGTGCCGGTCATCGTCTACGACAATCCGCGCACCACGCACTTCACGTTCACCACGGAGCTGTACGCGCGGATCGCCGCGCTCGAGGGGATCGCGTCGATCAAGATCCCCGGCGTGCCCGCGGATCCGGCGGCAGCCCGCGCCCACGTCCAGGAAATCCGCGACGCCCTGCCACCGGGGGTGACCATCGGGGTCTCCGGGGATGCCCATGCGGCAGACGGCCTGCTCGCCGGCTGTGATGCCTGGTACTCGGTCATCGCCGGGACCCTGCCCGAGGCGGCCCAGCGGATCGTCCGGGCCGTCCACCAGGGCTCACCGGCGGAGGCACGCGCGCAGTCCCAGCGCCTGGCTCCGCTCTGGGACCTCTTCGCCCGGCACGGCGGGAGCATCCGGGTCATGGCCGCCGTGGCCGAGCAGCTGGGACTGGCGCACCAGTCCAGCCTGCCGCTTCCCCTGCTCGGCCTGACGGAGGACCAGCGAGTCGAGGTGGCCCGCGTGATCACGGGGCTCGGCTTCTGGCCCTGACGTCGGGCCAGATCAGCGGCCGCAGCAACCGCAGTCTGCACCGCACCCTTCTGAGTCGCTGTCCTCGTGCTCGCCCGCGAGGAGCACGGAGGTGGGAGTGCAACACGCATCGCCGCGCCACGCCTCCAGGCCTTCTTTGACCGCGACGGCCGCGATGACCAGTGCGGCGACCGGATCGGCCCAGGACCAGCCCAAGGTGCTATTGAGGACCAGGCCCACCAGCAGCACCGCCGAGAGATAGGTGCAGATCAGGGTCTGTTGGGAGTCGGCCACCGCGGAGGCCGATCCGAGTTCTCGGCCGGTACGCCGCTCGAACCAGGACAGGAACGGCATGATGGCCAGGCTCGCGGCGGCCAGCACGATCCCCACTGTGGAGTGCTCCGGTTCAGCAGCCCCGAGCAGGGCGCGCACCGAGTCGACGGTGACGAAGACCGCCAGGCCGAAGAACGAGAACGCGATCAGGCGCAGGGCCACCTTCTCCCGGCGGTGCGGGTCCGGGCCGGCGAACTGCCAGGCCACCGCTGCCGCGGAGAGGACCTCCACGATGGAGTCCAGGCCGAAGCCGATCAGGGCCGAGGACGAGGCCACGGTCCCGGCGGCCAGCGCGATGGCGGCCTCGATCACGTTGTACGTGATGGTGCCGGCCACGATCCAGCGGATGCGGCGGTGCAGCACCTCACGACGATGGGCCGTCAGGAGCTCAGGGTTCAGAGTCGGGGTGCTCATGCGCAGGTGCACCCTTCGGCGGAGCAGCAGTCCGGGTCGATCGTCAGGGTCAGTGCCAGCAAGTCCCCCAGGGCCCGGCCCAACAGGGGATCCGCCAGGTCGTACCAGACGTGGCGGCCCTCGGCCGTGGTGGTCACCAGCCCACAACCGCGCAGGCAGGCCAGCTGGTTGGACATCACCTGCTTGGACACCCCCAGGAACTCGGCCAGCTCGGTGGGCCGGGCCGGGCCAGTACGCAGGGCCAGCAGGATGCGGGACCGGGTCTCGTCCGAGAGGGCATGACCCAACCGGGACAAGGCCGAGGTATGCGTGAGGGTCGCGGTGCTCATACCTGGAATAGTACAGAACTCCGTGTACCAATGTCAGGCGTTGGCCACCAGGCGTCAGGCGTTGAACACCGACTGTGCCTCACGGCCTTGAACAGCCGACGAACCGAGATCACCCTTCGGCAGGGCTGCGCTTCCCGCCACGGCGGCGGCCCAGTCTGGCGTGGTGGCAACGGCCGCGAAGTTGGAGTGCAGCAGGACCATCAGCGTCTGGTGCACCTGCTGCGCGCTGACACTGCCGGCCTCGTTGGCCAGATGGACGGCGCCGGTGGCATCCGAGAGGACCTCGACCGCCAGGCCCAGCGGCTCGCTGTCAGCCGCCGTGCCCACCACGCAATTGTTGGTCATGTACCCCACGAGGGTGATGGTGTCGACCTCCTGCTCACGGATCCACTCGATCAGGCCGGTGCCGGCGAACACGCTGGCGTAGGACTTGGTCACCCGCTTCACGTCCGGACCGAGCACGTCTTCCACGGCCGGATGCACCTTCCAGCCCGCAGACCCGACGGCGAACACCGGAGCACCCTCGGGGTATTCGTGCTGCACCACGGCCACGGGCATCCCGGCCTGGTCGGCGGTTGTCACGGCGGAGAGGATGTTCGCGAGTGAGAACTCACGGGACGGGTACTGGATGGCCAGCGGAGCCTCAGCGTCGAAGTAGTCGTTCTGCACGTCGATGAGAATCAGGGCACGGCGGGGAGTGGTCACGGTGTTGCCTCCATGGTGTGATGCGGCATCAGGGCCGCGCAGTGGGTCAGCACCTAGCCTCCGCCACGGACCACGCCTATCGTGAGTGGCACACCTGCACACTTTCGATGGGATTCGGCCAACACCATGAAGATCGCCGTCCACGCCTTCTCGGGGATCACCCTCTTCCACCTCGCGGCTCCCCTACTGGTCTTCGGTGAGGTCCGGCGTCAAGGTCTTGCCGCCGATTGGCAGACCACCCTCTTCAGCGACGACGGCGCACCGGTCCGCAGTGCCGAAGGCGTGCTCCTGGACGACCTGGCTGGGACCGAGGCCGTTGCGATGGCGGACCTCCTTGTCCTGCCCTCGTGGCCGGCGGATCTCCCGCCCGTACCCGACTCTTTCGGCACCCTGGTGCGAGGAGCACACGAGCGGGGCGCCGCCGTCGCCGGCCTCTGCCTGGGCGCCTTCCCGGTGGCCGCCAGCGGCATTCTGGGAGAGCGAGAGATCGTGACCCATTGGGGCAGCAGCGACGACCTCGCCCGTGCCTACCCGGCCTTGCCGGTCCAGAACGCCGCACTGTATATCGACCACGGGGATGTCCTGACCTCCGCCGGGACGGCGTCTGCCTTGGATGCCTGCCTGCACATAGTGCGCACGCGGCTGGGTTCGGCGGCCGCAGCCCAGGTCGCCCGGCACCTCGTCATCGCCCCGCACCGCGAAGGCGACCAGGCCCAGTACATCGACCGGCCGCTACCCGGGCCCGAGGGCGCCGGCCCGGTGGCCGAAGCCATGGACTGGGCCCTGGCCCATCTGGATGAGCCGCTGGAGGTGGCGGGAATGGCCGAGCGCGCCCATATGAGTACACGCAACTTCGCCCGCCGCTTCCGGGAGATCACCGGGACCAGCCCCGCCAGGTGGCTTCTGGCTCGTCGCCTGGATGATGCCCGGCGCCTCCTGGAGACCACCGGATGGAGCATCGACCGGATCGCGACGTCGTGCGGATTCGGCAGCGCGGTCACCTTCCGGCAGAATTTCACGGCCACCTTCTCCACCACGCCGACCTCCTATCGGCGGCGCTTCACGGCCCAGGCATAGGTCTCGGGCACGAGGCGCTCCAGGGTCTGACGTGAGCCGGGCAGACGAGACTCGATGATCAGCTGATCTCCAACAGGCGGCGCAGGGCGGCGAACGCCTCCGGCACCACCGTGTAGTGCGCCCACTTGCCGCGTTGCTCCCGCGTGAGCAGGCCGGCGTCGACCAGTTTCTTCATGTGGTGGCTGACGGTGGACTGGCTGATGCCCAGGTCCGCCGTGAGGTCACAGGCGCAGACCGCCTCACAGCCCTGGGCCGCCACGTGGGAGAGCAGGCGCAACCGCACCGGGTCCGCCAGCGCCTTGAAGATCGCCGCAGAGCGCTGGGCCTCGTCGACGCCGATCGGCCCGGCCGCCAAAGAGCAGCACTCGGACGCCACGGGGGTGGACCGGTGGTCGATGGTGTCAGCTGCGAGACGGGTAGCGGTGAGAGCCATCGTGCCATCTTACATTGACGCCTATCAATATGACCAGTAGTGTTCCCATCGATGGTTGTCGATACGAGAGATGGGCCTGCATGAGCACCACCACCGCACCCGCCCCGCACCAGCCGGTGATGAAGGAGATGTCCGTCCTCGACCGTTGGCTGCCTGCCTGGATCCTGTTGGCCATGGTCGTCGGACTAGCCCTGGGCCGCTTTATCCCCGACCTGAACACCGCCCTGGAAGCGGTGAAGGTAGGTGAGGTGTCCCTACCGATCGCCATCGGCCTGCTGGTGATGATGTACCCGGTGCTGGCGAAGGTCCGATATGACGAGACCCACCGCGTCGCCGGGGACAAGCGACTCATGATCACCTCCTTGGCGTTGAACTGGATCCTCGGCCCGGCCCTGATGTTCGCCCTGGCCTGGATGCTACTGCCGGACCTGCCCGAGTACCGCACCGGCCTGATCATCGTCGGCCTGGCACGCTGCATCGCCATGGTTTTCATCTGGAACGACCTGGCCTGTGGGGACCGGGAGGCCGCTGCCGTCCTGGTCGCGATCAACTCCGTCTTCCAGGTCATCGCCTTCGGCGCCCTAGGCTGGTTCTATCTCCAGGTACTGCCCTCCTGGCTGGGCCTGCCGACCACTAGTGCCGACTTCTCCGTCTGGTCGATCGTGCTCAGCGTCCTGGTATTCCTGGGCATCCCCCTGTTGGCCGGGTTCCTCACCCGCCACTTAGGCGAGAAGGTCAAGGGCCGAGACTGGTACGAGAACCGCTTCCTGCCCCGCATCGGCCCTTGGGCCCTGTACGGGTTGCTGTTCACCATCGTGCTGCTGTTCGCTCTGCAAGGTGAGGCCATCACCACCAACCCGTGGGACGTCGCCCGCGTCGCCCTGCCGCTGCTGGCCTACTTTGTGCTCATGTTCGGCATCAGCCTCATCGCGTCCAAGGCCGTGGGTCTGAACTACGCCAAGTCCACCACCGTGGCCTTCACCGCTGCCGGCAACAACTTCGAGCTCGCCATCGCGGTGGCCATCGGCACTTTCGGGGTCACCTCCGGCCAGGCTCTGGCCGGCGTCGTCGGCCCTCTCATCGAGGTACCGGTGCTGGTGGGACTCGTTTACGTGTCCCTGTGGGCCGGACGCAAGCTTTTCCCCGGCGACCCCACAGCGCCCACCCGGGCCCAGACCACCTCCACCTCTCGAGTCTGAACCGTCACTCCCCTCTAGAAGGCTTGTCAAGATGATCACCGAGTCACGACCCTCACCACGCCCGTCGGTGCTGTTCGTCTGTGCCAAGAACGGCGGCAAGTCCCAGATGGCCGCGGCCCTGATGAAACACCATGCCGCCGGGGCCGTTGAGGTTCATTCCGCCGGCACCAGACCGGGTGAGACCATCAACACGCTGTCGGCCGAGGTCATCGCCGAAGCCGGGGCGGACATGTCCACTGGGCACCCCAAGCCCATCGACCCGGATCTGCTGGCCCGGGTGGACCGGGTGGTCGTCCTCGGCGGCGAAGCCACGGTCACTCCCGTGGACGGCATGGCCGGGACCATCGAGACCTGGCACACGGATGAGCCCTCCACCCGTGGCATCGAGGGAACCGACCGGATGCGCCTGGTCCGTGACGACATCGATATCCGGGTGCAGGCCCTGTTGGCCGAGCTCGCCGACACCGCCGCCGGCTCCTGACACAACGATTCCCGAACCCGATCGAGAAGAGATGATCCGATGACTGCAGAGACCACCCCGGAAACCAACCCGGCGGCACAGAACATGACGACCCAGCGGCCCTCGGTGCTGTTCGTGTGCGTGCACAACGCTGGCCGCTCCCAGATGGCCGCCGCCTACCTCCACCACCTCTCACAGGGCCGGATCGAGGTCCGCTCCGCAGGCTCAGCTCCGGGCGATGCCGTGAATCTCGCCGCAGTGGCGGCGATGGCCGAGGAAGGCATCGACATCAGCGCCAACCAACCCCAGGTCCTCACCGACGAGGCAGTACAGGACTCGGACGTGGTCATCACCATGGGCTGCGGAGATGCCTGCCCGTTCTACCCGGGTAAGCGCTACGAGGACTGGAAACTCGAAGACCCTGCCGGCCAGGGCATCGACGGGGTCCGCCCCATCCGCAACGAGATCAAGACCCGCATCGAGCAGCTCATCTCCGAGCTGCTCCCCGCCGTAGCGACTCAGAACTGAAAGCGGGCCTCCCGATGGACAACACGATCACCGACTTGCCTGACACCACCACCAACACGGACACCACCGGATTGCCGGTCGTTGTCATCGGCGCCGGTCCCGTTGGGCTGGCCGCCGGAGCCCACCTGCACGAACGCGGCCTGACACCGTTGATCCTGGAAGCAGGGCCCGACGTCGGCGCCGCCATCCGCGCATGGGGCCACACCCGCCTGTTCTCGCCCTGGCAGTACAACATCGACGCCGCCGCCGACCGCTTGTTGACCGCCGCCGGCTGGACCGCGCCGGACCGGCAGGACCTGCCCACCGGAGCCGAACTCGTCGCACAGTATCTGAAGCCCCTGGCCACCACCACGGCGCTGGCCGCCCACGTGCGCACTGATTCCCGGGTCATCGCGGTGTCCCGGGCCGGGATGGACAAGACCCGCACCACCGGACGGGCCGATACCCCCTTCCTGATCCGGACCCAGCACAGCGACGGGACCCTGGAAGACATCCAGGCCTCCGCGGTGGTCGATGCCTCCGGCACCTGGTTCGTCCCCAACCCCCTGGGCCAGGCCGGACTGCCCGCCCCCGGAGAAGCCGAGGCGATCACGGCCCAGCGCATCACTGTCGCGTTGCCGGACGTCACCGGCCTGGACCGACAGAGGTTCGCTGGCCGACATGTGCTCGTGGTGGGGGCCGGCCACTCGGCGGCCAACACCCTGCTGGACCTCGGTTCCCTGGCCGAGGATGCCCCCGACACCCGGATCTCGTGGGCGGTGCGCTCAGCCGATGTCTCCCGCGTCTACGGCGGCGAGGACCGCGACGAGCTGGCCGCCCGCGGCGCGCTGGGCACCCGGCTGCGCCACCTGGTCGAGTCCGGCACGATCCAGGTGCACACCTCCTTCACCATTAACGGCTTCACCACCGCGGCAGACCATGTGGACGTGCTCGCCTCAACCCCGGCGGGCGGCCAGACCCTGGCCGTGGATGTGGTGGTGCCGGCCACCGGCTTCCGCCCAGACCTGTCCATTTTGTCCGAGCTCCGCCTGGAGCTGGACCCGGCCGTGGACGCCCCTCATCAACTCGGCCCACTGATCGATGCAGAGTTCCACTCCTGCGGATCGGTAACCCCACATGGGGAGCGGATGCTCGCCCATCCCGAGCCGGGTTTTTACATCGTGGGAATGAAGAGCTACGGGCGGGCCCCGACGTTCTTGATGGCCACCGGCTATGAGCAAGTACGCTCCATCGCTGCCTCCCTCGCTGGCGACCAGGCCGCCGCTGACCACGTGGAACTGCACCTGCCCGAGACCGGGGTCTGTTCCACCGACCTCGGCGGATCCTGCGACGCACCGGCCTCCGCATCCCCAGAGGCGGCCTCAAGCTGTTGCGCCCCGGCCACCGCTCACGTGGCCGAAGACGGGTGCTGCGGAGCGCCTCAGCCGGTCACCATCGGAGCCGGGCCCTCCGCCACCCGAGATTCTGGCCGCTGCTAAAGGTCAGTTTCTCAGTCAGGGTGCCGGTTCGGTTGGATGGGCCTGCCCCCTCCCTTCACCGCGACAGACGGGACCGGTGCCGACGGACGGCGGCTCGATTCGCACACCGCACGGAGCAGTATCGCTGGCGGCCGTTGCGGGTGACGTCCACGACGACGTTGCGGCAGGGCTCACCGGCACAGCGTCCGAGCCGGTGCATCCCCCGCGTGGCCAGGTGCAGCGAGGTCCCGACGCTGATGACCGCGCGCAGGACGAAGGGCATCGAGTCGTTCTCGTCCCGATAATGGAGGTGCCACCCCTCGCCGTCGTGATCGGTCAGGCGGGGGTAGGCCGCAGCCGCCGCCATCAGCTCGTTCAGCAATCGGGCGCGCTCACCATCCTCCGGCGCATCGACGACGCGGAGCCAGTCCTCCACCACCGCGCGGGTTCCGGAGTGGTCATCCCGGCCGGGCGGGAAGATCATCGTCATCCCGAAGGCCCGGGTCCGCTCCTCGATGCCCTGACGATCATCAGGCCACTCGTTGGCGAGGGATGCCGCGAGCAGGACCGCGTACTCTCCGTAAGGGTTGAGATGCATAACGGCATTACATCACGATGGGCTCATGACCTCACCCCACACGTTGCCCCTGCCCCTCCAGGAAGACCGGACCACTCGGCACGACCATGGATGGCACGTGGAATCGCGGCATCTGACCTCGGAGGGGCTGGTGCTCTATGTGCGTTGTGTAGGCTGCGCCGCCTTGCGGGTCGATGTCCAGGAGAACCGTGACCTGCCGCCCGCCGCTCTGAGCCGCGAGATCGCGGTCAGTCCACCGGAGTGGCCCGGCGGATGACCGCCTTGGCGCGGTCATAGGTCTCTGCATCCTTCGCCACGAAGTGATCGTCCGCCGTCACCACCGTGGGCACGGTCTCGTTGCCCTGGTGGTACTGGCGGACGCGGGCGGCGGCCTCGGGCTCGTCCCAGATGTTCACCCAGTACGGGGTGGACCGGCCCTCCGAGCCCAGCTCTCGAATGAGCCGGGCGCAGAACTGGCAGCCGGGCCGCCAGAAGACCACCACCCCGCCATTGGCCAGATGCTCGTCGATCCCAGAGGCCGGCCGGGACTGCACCTGCGTGGTGGAGACGAAGCGCAACGCGAAGAACAGCAGGATGGCGGCCGCCACGTAGTTCAAGGGCCCGCGGCCCATGAGGCCCCAGGAGACGAACAGGGCGCTCACCAGCAGCATCAGGGCGGGCAAGAGCCAGGGCTTGGAGAACAGCTGACGCATGGGCTCAGCCTCCCGCGGGCGGCATCGGCAGCAGCTGTGGTGCCCGCGGATCGGACCGGCCGGTCGGATCAGACGGCTCCGACGGGTCCAGCACCCCGGCCACCGTCCAGTCCGGATGGTTGGTGCCGTCCCCGGAGGCGGGGCGCCGCACTGGCGCCCCGGCTTCCTCGGCGATCAGCGCTCCGGCCGCCCAGTCGTGTTCCTGGATGCCGAACTCGGCGTAGGCGTCCAGGGTGCCGTCGGCCACCAGGCACAGGTCCAGAGCCGCCGCCCCGATGCGCCGCACGTCCCCGAAGTGTGGCATCAGCGCCGCCAGAGCACCGAGTTGGAAGTCACGGCGCTCCCCCGCATACGCGAAGCCCGTGGCGAGCAACCGGCCGGAGCGGCCGGGAACGGGTCCGTTCAGGCGCACCGGCTCCCCGGAGGCCGGCGGAAGATCCGCCTGCGGGATCCCGGGCGTGTCCACGGTGGAGAAGGCTCCGCCCTCAGCCGAGGCGTACCAGGTCCGGCCCAGGGCGGGCGCGACGACGGCCCCGGCCAGCCAGCGCGTCTCACCTGCTGCCGTCGGCCCTTCCACCGCCACCGAGGTGCAGAACTGGGGGATCCCCCGGATGAAGTTCGTGGTGCCGTCCAACGGATCGATCGACCAGCGGTAGCCCGAGGGATGCTCCGGCTCGGTGTGACCGTATTCCTCACCGGAGATCGCGTCGTTCGGGCGGTAGGCGGTGATCACCTCGCGCACCGCCTGCTCCGCTCGGCGGTCGTAGTCCGTGACCCAGTCCGAGCCCGAGGACTTGGTGACCGCGCCGAGTTCGGCACGCGTGGCCGGCGTCGGGCCCAGGGCGCGTTCGGCGAGCACCGCGGCCCCGGCCCGGGCCGCGGCCCGGGCGACGGCCAGCAGTCCCTGGACGCTCATGCGGTCTCCTCCGTGGCTGCAGTATCGGTGTCCGTCTCCGTGTCAGCGTCCGTGTCCTCAGGGCCGTCAGCGACCGGCGGCCCCTCGGCCAGCAGCGTCCGGAACCCCTCCTCGTCCAGCACCGTGACACCGAGGGACTCGGCCTTGTCCAGCTTGGAGCCGGCGTTCTCCCCCGCGACCAGGAAGTCGGTCTTCTTGGAGACCGAGCCCGAGGCTTTGCCCCCGCGGACGATGATCGCCTCCTTCGCGGAATCCCGGCTGAAGGTCTCCAGCGATCCGGTCACCACGATCGTCAGTCCTTCCAGGGTGCGCGGGGTGTCCTCGTCCTGTTCATCCTCCATCACGACGCCGGCCGCGTGCCAGCGCGCGACGATCTCCCGATGCCACGGTTCGGCGAACCAGTCGATCACCGCCTCGGCGATGATCGGTCCGACCCCGTCGACGTCCGCCAGACGCTGTTGTGCTGCGGCGCGGCCCTCCTCCGCTGCCGTTCCTTCCGTCCCCGCGGACCCTTCCGTGGCGAGCTCTTGCAGGGCCTGCAGGGAGCCGAACGCGGTCGCCAGGGAGCGGGCCGCCGTCGGGCCCACGTGCCGGATCGAGAGCGCGACGAGCACCCGCCACAGCGGTTGGCTCTTCGCCTTGTGCAGTTCCTGGAAGAGCCGGCGGGTGTTCGCGGTGGGCTCCGAGGGCTTCTTGGCGGTGCCCTGCGTCCAGAAATAGGGCTTGAGCTCCCACTCGCCCGAGGGCACCGGCTTGCCCGTCTGGGGATCCTTCGTGCGCTTCTCCCGCCAGACCATGACCTCGCTTAACCGGGACTGGAGAGCGGACAGCCCCTCCGGGTCGAAGGGCTCCTTCAGGTTCTTCTCATGGCGGTCCGCCAGATCGAAGAGCTCGGCGTCCTCCGTGATGACGCCCGGCCCCTCGGGGCGCACGTGCTGATTGTTCCCGGCCGGATCGGGCCCCGGGCCGTTCGTCAGCCAGAGGGCGGCCTCCTCGCCGAGCGCCTCGATGTCGAACGCCCCGCGGGAGGCGGCATGCTCGATGCGGCCGGTGAGCTGGGCGGGGCAGGAACGGGCGTTGGGGCAGCGCAGGTCCACGTCCCCCTCCTTGGCCGGCGCGAGAGTGGTGCCACAGGACGGGCACTCGGTGGGCATGACGAACTCGCGCAGCTCGTCCTCCCCGACCGGGCCGGTCCCCTCCACCTGCGTCTTGCCCTCACGCAGGGGCAGCACCGGCCCGACGATCTCCGGGATGACGTCCCCGGCCTTGCGCAACACCACCGTGTCACCGATGAGCACCGCTTTGGCCTTGACCACGTCCTGGTTGTGCAGGGTGGCCATCGAGACGGTGGAGCCGGCCACGAGGACGGGCTCCATCACGGCGTACGGGGTCACGCGGCCGGTGCGCCCCACGTTGACCCGGATGTCCAACAGCCGCGTGTGGACCTCTTCCGGCGGGTACTTGTAGGCCGCCGACCAGCGGGGCACCCGGGAGGTGTGGCCCAGGGCCCGCTGCAATGCGAAGGAGTCGACCTTGATGACGATGCCGTCGATCTCATGGACGAGGTCGTGGCGCTGGTTTCCGTTGTCCTCGATGAACCCCAGGATTCCGCCGTTGCCGCCGCTGCCCTTGCCTCCGTCCCCCTCGTCGTCGTCCTCTTTCTGACCCTCGCCCTCGAGGGAGTCCACGATCTTCGTGTACGGGCTGGTGGGCAGCCCCCAGGAGGCGAGGAGGTCATAGGTGGCGTGCTGGGACTCGGCCTCGAGGCCGGTGTGGGCGCCGATGCCGTGCACGAACATGCTCAGGGGCCGCTTGGCCGTTTCGGCGGGATCCTTCTGCCGCAGGGACCCGGCCGCGGAGTTGCGGGGGTTCGCGAAGGGCGCCAGGCCATCGCGCACCCGGTGCTCGTTGAAGGTGCGGAAGTCAGCGGTGGGCATGAAGATCTCCCCGCGCACCTCCACCTCGGAGGGCCAGCCGGACCCGGCGAGCTGCTGCGGGATGTCCTTGATGGTCATGACGTTGTGCGTGACGTCCTCACCCGTGGTGCCGTCCCCGCGGGTGGCCGCCCGGACCAGTTTCCCGTCCCGGTAGAGCAGGTTCACGGCGAGCCCGTCGATCTTGACCTCGACGAGCCAGCGGACACCTTTCTCAGCGGCGCCGGGGGCAATCTTCTCGATCGAGGCCGAGGTCTTCGCGTACCAGGCGCGCAGTTCCTCGATGGAGAACAGGTCGTCCAGGGAGTACATGCGAGCCAGGTGGGTCACGGGTGCGAAGGCGGCGGAGGCCTCCCCGCCGACCTCCTGGGTGGGCGAGTCGTTGGAGACGATCTCCGGATGCAGCGCCTCCAGGTCCTCGAGGCGGCGGTAGAGCGCGTCGTACTCGGCATCCGAGACCAGCGGTGCATCGTTCTGGTAGTACGCCGTGCGGTGCGTGCGGACCTCGTCCACGAGGTGCTCGTACTGCTCCCGCAGGGACTCCGGCGGGATGTCCCCCGCCCCGGGCTGGACGGCGGAATCGACTTCTGGATCGACGCTCGGATCCGTGACGTTCTTCTGCTCGCTGCTCACCGGTCCAGCCTAGCCGGGTGCACCCTGGTAAAACCCCTGCCGGATCGCGAGCACTCACCGGACTTGGGCCGTTCCGAGCACCGTACCCTCGGCGTCCAGGGCCTCCACGACGGCGTAGGGCAACTCCGCGGCCTCGTCCGGAACCGGGATGGCCGTCTCGAAACCCTCGCGGTCGACGACGGCCTGCTCGGTGACGCTGCCCTCGTCCTCGCCGGCCATCAGCCGCCACCGGGTGACCTCGGTGGCCCCGTTCCAGGAGACGTGGGCGAATCGTTCATCGTCACGCTCCTGCACCGTGACATCCGGTTCCGTGGCGGGCCGCCCCTCCCAGGCGAATTTGTACGCCCGGTAGCTGCCGCCACCGCCCTCGAACTCGTCCCCCCGGCATTCATCACCATGGCAGACGTCGTAGATGAGCTCGCCTCCCGGCGTGTACTCGGAGTAGTGCGGGCGGGCACCCCAGCCGATCAGCATGTTCCCGTTGGCCAGCTGCTGCGCGTTGGCCATGGAGCTGGCCACCCGGTCCGCGGGCGGCAGGTACTCGGTGGCCACCTCCGCGGTCATCGTGTCTCCGTCCAGGGCCAGGCGCAGACCTCGGGATGACTCGTCATCACTGCCTCCGTGGGAGTGGTTGTCCAAGAGGGTCAGGGTGCCATCTGTGCTGCGGTGTGCATCGTGCTGCCAGGAGAACTCGGCCCCGTCCCCCATCGCGAAGTCGCTGGCCGAGCCGCCCAGGGTCCACTCCACCGCGCCGGTCGGGCGGTCCACCTGGTACACCGCGTTGGTGTGCCGCGCCGAGACCAGCAGGGAGCCGTCGTGATCCTCCGTCACGGAGTTGATGTGGAAGTAGTCGAAGGGGTGTTCCTCGCTGCCCAGCTCGGGCGGCCCCGACTGTGCGTCCGGAGCCGCGGATGGCGCGGCCTCCGCCGAGCCTTCTGCCTCCCCGGCTTCTTTCTCCAGTTCCGCCTGTTCGTCCTCGAAGTCGAGCAGCGTCTGTGTCAGAGGAACATGCCCGATGGCGCTCCACTCAAAGAGCACTTCCCCGGTGGCGATGTCGACCTCCTGGATCACGGCGTCCTGGATGTACCCGTCCTCCGGGCCGCCCACGTCTCTGAGGTCGGCCGGTGCCGGCACGTAGGCGGCGATCAGCATGGTGTCCTCTGGCGTGATCGTCGTGTCATGGAAGTCCGCCTGACCGGGTTCCAGGGAGCCGCCGGTGGTGACGCGGGCGATCTCCTCATAGGACTGGTCGAGGATGACCACCTCACCATCTCCCATGCCGCCGTCACTGGTGCCCTCGTAGACGGTGAGCACCGGTTCGCCCTGATACTCCTGGACCCGCAGGTCGAAGGGATTGTCCTCCGGGTCGTCATCCTCGGCCGGGCTCATCCACACCAGCTCCCCACTGGCATCCAGGATCACGGCCCCGTCCGAGGGGGTCTTCGAACCGTAGTTCGGGGTCAGGAACGTGAACTCCTCGGACTGCTCGTACTCGTCCGACCACGCCGGACCGCGGGTGATCTCCACCACCGGAGGCATCAGGTCGGGGCGGCTGACGAAACTCTGATGCGGAATCGGCCTCTTCTCCGCTCCTGCCCCACCGTCAGCCGTGCAGGCCGAAGCCGCCAGCGCCACGGTCAGCACGGCGGACGCCGCGATCACCCGAGAAGGATGCTCGCCCCCGTATCCAGGTCCGGCACGCATGCTTTGTGTTTACCGTGCCCCACATGGCCGCGCCAAGCTCCGGTTGGCGGGGGCCGGGATCTCCTGAGTCCGCTCGACCCCGCCCGGTACAGCTCGTTCAGTCCAGATGGCGCAGCAGCCGCTCCGGAGCGTCGAGAAACAGGCGCCAGTTCCGAACGAGTTCCAGGTCGTCGTAGGTGCACGGCCGGACGCCCCACGGACCCAACTCGTAGAGCGTGGCCGCTGGCAGCGCCGCCAGCACCGTGGCCGGGCCCAACTCCAACCCCTCGTCGAGGACCTGACGAACCGGGGCAACCGTGGCGGGCCACCGGTCACGGCCCATGGGCTCCAAGGGATGCTCCTCGATCCTGCGGATCGGCAGCGAACTCAGCCAGGACATGGTCCGCGACGACACCGCACTCGGATCAGTCCTCGTCGCCGAGGGCTTGGTCCAGCAGCGGCAGGTCATCCGGAGTGACCAGGTGGGAGGTCACGGCATGCTCCACCAGGCGGGCACGGCGGTTCGTGGCCAGCTTGCCGCCACCGCCGCGCAGTCCTGCCACGCCCACGCGGTCCAGCTTGTCGCAGACGTTGTCCAGCTTGCGGTTGAACCGGGTCAGCGGCCAACCCAGCCTCTTTGCGGCGTTGGCGGAGGACGGCACCGTGGAGAACCCGGTGCCGCCACGGCGCAGGATCGGCTCAGCCAGGGCCACGATGAGGGCCTTCTGGGCCGGGGTGAAGATCACCGGGCCGATGGTGGTCTCCCCCACGGCTTCGTTGCCGTTGGACTGCTGCAGGAACGAGGGACTCTTCAGGTGCGCCGAGAACTCATAGGTGGTCGGCCCGGCCGTGAACACCACGTTGAGCTGACCGAAGACCAACGGGATGCGGGAGCCGGGCGAGACCCAGGCCTGCATGCCGCCGGAGGAGTCCGCCACGGTCGCGGAGATCATGGTGCCCACGTTGGACAGCCACCACAGCCCGTCGATCTGCCGGATCTCCATGAACCGACGGTGCAGGTACGGGTTGTCGTCGATCTCCAGGTCACCCTCGCGACCGATGGTGAACACCTGGTCCGGCATGACCTCGTACCACTCGCCGACGAAGTCGATCGACAGCGCCGCCGAGCTGCCCTCAGTGGGCTGCAGGTCTCGGTGGTCCTGCTGGTCCTGCGAAGCCGACTGGACCCGTTGGCCGTGCTCGTCCACGCTCATCGCCACTCCCCCTGGTTGAAGATCTCAGTCCCATGATGCCGGTCAAACCTGTCCAGTGCCGTCATTGTGGCGCCCGGGCTGTTCCGTGCCCTGACAGGACCTACCACCTGTGCACTGCCGCGCCTGCCACACGGGCAGGCACTCAGTCCACGCACCCCACGGTCGGTTCGGACTGTTTCCCGTTGGACCGGATCACCACAACCTCGATGCACGTCCGGTCCTCCTCCAGCACGGGGGTGGTGGCCGTGGCCTCGTCAGCGGTGGTGATCCGCCCCTGGCCGGTGGCCGTGGACGTCCTCCACATATAGGTGTCCCCGTCCTTCGGATCAGGGTTCTCCCAGGTGAAGACGGCTTCGGCCCCGTCCGCCGTGGCCGTCACGTTCTCGGCGGCCGCCACGGGCTCCTCCGGTTCCGGCAGCGGCAGCCCCGGCGACTCATCGATGAAGGTGGGATCCGGGTCCTCCCGAGGCTGGACGGCCATGCTGTTCGCCAACCAGACGGCACCCACGATGCCCAGCACCAGCACCACCAGTGAGGCGATGATGCCGACCTTGTTCTCGCCCATCCAGGCGGCGAACGGCGAACCCGTCGATTGTTCCTCCACGCGCCGCGCGGTGGCGCCGTCGGGCTCCCACTCCCCGCCGGCGTCGGGATAGGACCTCTGCGGGCGCGACGGCGCGCGGGAGCCGGCCAAGCCGCCGCCGATGCGCCCGCCCATGATGGTCGGGTCGTCGTCCGGGGACGGACCGGCCGGCGTCGTCCCCCGAGCAGGTCGCATGACCGTGGCATCATCCACGTCCTCCTGTGGACGTCCTGGCGCGGAGGGCGGGGGCATCGGCGGGAAGTGGCGCGAGGTGTTCGTGGAGCCACGATCCGGATCGATCGAGACGATCTGCCGGACGCGGGTGGCGTCCCCTCCCTCCTCGGCCTCGTCATCCTCCGCCTCCAGCGAGCCGGACTCGTCCATGACCTCGAACGGGGTGACGGACAGGCCCAACTCAGTCTGGACCCGTTGCAGCGCCAGAGCGAAGGCGTGCGCCGAGGGGAAGCGGGAGCCGGGGTTCTTGGCCATCGCAGTGGACAGCACCAACTCCAGCGAGGCCGGCATGTCCGCCCGGTTCAGGGGCGGCAGCGGCGCCTTGGCGATCCTGGAGATCAATTCCTTCTGCGAGTTGTCCGCCCCCGGCCGCACGAACGGGGACCGCCCGGCGAGCAGGGTGTAGAGCGTGGCACCGAGCGACCACACATCCATGGCGAACCCGTCCTGGCTCCCCCCGGTGAAGGCCTCCGGGGCGGACCACGGGATGGACATCCCGGCGTCGTCGTCCAGCATGTCCGTGGTGCCGGAGATGCCGAAGTCCGTCAGCGCGGGGCGGTTGTAGTCCGTGGTCAGGATGTTGGCCGGCTTGATGTCCCGGTGCACGATCCCGGCCCGGTGCGCGGACTCCACGGCGGAGGACACCTGGATGCCGACGGCCAGGACCTCGTCCACGCCTAACCGGGAGCGGCGGTAGCGCAGGTCCAGGGAGGGCCGCGAGCAGTACTCCATGGCCAGGTAGGAGTGGCCGTCCTCGGTGATGTCCGCCTCGTAGATCGTGACGATGTACGGGTGCGAGGACAGTTGCGCCATGAGGTTGGCCTCGGACTCGAAGGACTTGCGCGCCCGTTCGGTCTTGAGGCCGGAGAGCAGCACCTTGACGGCCACCTTGCGGCGAGGCCGGTCCTGCTCATACAGGTAGACGTCCGAGAAGCCGCCAGAGCCCAGCAGGCTGACGTACCGGAACCCGTCGATGTGCGGCGGCGGGGCCGGTGGCCGTTTACCGCTCACAGCAGCCCCTCGAAGCGCACGGAGATCCCGTCGCCCAGGTCGGCGATGTCACCGTCCAGCACCATGAGAGACTCGCCCTGACCCAGCCGTCGCGGCGCCTGCCCCTCGCGGATCAGCACCGTGCCGTTCGTGGCCTTGAGGTCCCGCAACTGCACATGCCATCCCTCCAGCACCACCTCGCAGTGCGAGCGGGAGATGTCACCGTTGGGGCTGCGGACCTGGATCATGCGCGGCATGGTGCCGGAGCCGACCCGGTGGGCCTGCGGCTGGCGCCCGATCACGGCCGGGCGGTCCAGCTCCACGACCTCCCCCGTGGACATGCGGAGGCGGCCCAGGGAGGGACGGCGCAACTGTTGTGCCTCGCCCGAGAGGGACTGACCGCAGACGCCGCACGTGGCGTTGGTCGGCGGGTTGGCATGCCCCTGGGAACACTGGCGGGCCAGGACCACTGGGCCTGTCGCTGGCGGCGGGGCCGGAGCGGGTGCGGGTTCGCTGGACGGCAGATCCGGAAGACCGAGGTCCGACTTCATGACGGTCTCACCGTCATGGTCCTCCTCCACGGCCGCGGTTCCCCCGGAGCCCGACGCCGGCTTGGCCGGGGACGCAGGTGGGGCGGGGAGGGGTGCGGGGCTGGGTGCAGGACCAGGAGCGGACGGCGACATGACCGTGTCAGCGTCATCCGCGTCCTGCGCGTTGGTCGCGGCTCCGGCGCGGGCATCGGAGGGTGCCCCCGAGTCGCCGTGCGGGTGGCCGCCCGAGCGGCCGTCCGAATGGTCGTCCGGTGACTGTTCCGGGGCGACCGTCATCCCGAGATCAGCGAGGACCTCGACCATCTCACTGGCAGCCGGCTCCGGAGCCCGTGCCGGGACAGTCTTGCGGGCCGCTGCCAGCCACGGCACCGAGTCGATCAACTCCTGGGGGCCGGGAACGGCGCTGCTCGGCCGGGACCGCCGGTCGTCCGGGGTCTCCACGGCGCTGGGCGAGGCGGGAGGTCCGGCGATGGTCCGGTCATCGACATCATCTGCATCGGTGCCGGTCTCGCTGTGACTCTGTGTCTCGTCATCGTCCTCGGCGCCGTCCTCGTCGTCGTCCGTTTCCGTGCTGGGCTGGACCTGCGTGGTCTCACCCGTGGCAGCCCTTGACTGCTCGGATTCGGCATCGGACGGCGCCGAGCGTGGGCCCGGAGCGATCGTGGCGTTGAGATCCGGTTCGAGGTCCGGTTCCGTCTCGTGCTCTGGACCGGCGTCGGCGGGGTCGGACGGCACCTCCTCATCCACTTTGCGGGCAGAAGTCACCGCTAAGTTCTGCCCGGAAAGTGTGGGGGTGCCGGGCTCGTGAGGGGCCTCCCCTGCGGGATCGGTCGAGGACTCTTCGTCGG